>JAEZIJ010000081.1 GCA_023436715.1 Acidobacteriota bacterium | reverse complement strand
GGATTAAATTGGCGGGGGCATTGGGGCCCGGGGGGGGGGGGGGGGGGGGGCCGGGGGGCGAGCGAAACACCGCGCCACCAGACGGTGGCATAGGGCGCGTTCGCCAGATAGAGCTGCACGGTGACGTTGGCGGCGTTCGCGGGGGCGGGGGCTTCGAGCGTGACGTGGCGCCAGTCTCCTTCCCGTGTGGTTTGCCAGGCGTAATCGGGCTGGCCCGCTCGCTTGCCGGCCGCGGTTCGCCAGTCAAGGCGCGAGACCACCTGGAGGCGCTCGTAGGTGAGTCCTTCGGCGCGGTAGAAGGCGGAGAAGCGGAACCACTTGCCGGGCTCTACTGGAACGGTGTATTCCCAGCCTCCGTAAGCGGCGGCGTTGCTGTTTCCACTGATCGCCAGGGTCTGGTTCTCGACGAAGGTGCGCGGGGCGATTTCGGGCCGTGCGGCCCACGGTTTCCAGCCGTCGGGAAGAGGGACGTCGGCCGCGGGTGCGAGGGCGGCGCAGAGTAGAGCCGCGATGAGTTGCATGCGCTGAGTATAACGCCTGGAGTTTGTATATTCTGGTGCTGACTTGCTGCAGTAGAGGCGCCACCATCACAGGCAGACAGGGGCTAAAGCCCGGGCCTTCTCAGGGCACTACGGCACGGCTGAAGCCGTGCCCTGATACAAGGCCCAAGCCACGGACTTTCACTTGCCTGAAGCCGTACCCCATTGTCATTCTTGCGGCTGAGGACGGTGCCCGGTGATCACGACGTGCCCTGATACAAGGCCCCCAAGACACGGACTTTCACTTGCCTGAAGCCGTGCCCGGTGATCACGACCCGTATCAGGGGGCTGAAGCCGTGCCCTGATACAAGGCCTAAGCCACGGACTTTCACTTGATTCTCTCAGAGCGCGTGGGCGACGGCTTGGGCCATCTGGGCTGTGGTGGCGGTGCCTCCCATATCGTAAGTGCGCACCGCGCCTTCGGCTACGACGTGCGCGATGGCTTGTTCGATCGCTGCCGCCTTTTCGGTCTCCCCGAGATATTCGAGCATCATCTTCGCGGCAAGAATGGTGGCCAGCGGGTTGACCTTGTTCAGCCCGGCGTATTTCGGGGCGGAGCCGTGCGTCGGCTCGAACACGGCGTAGCGGTCCCCGATGTTGCCGCTGTAGGCGAAACCCATGCCGCCGACAAGCTGCGCGCAGAGGTCGGAAAGGATATCGCCGAACAGGTTCGTGGTGGCAATGACGTCGTAGCTCGCGGGGTTCTTCAGCAGCCACATGCACATGGCGTCCACGTTTGCGGTGTCGAACTCGATCTGCGGGTATTCGGCGGCCACCTCGCGCGCGGCCTCGAGGAACACGCCGCAGGTCGCGCGGAGTACGTTGGCTTTGTGGACGGCGGTCACCTTCCGCCGGTTGTTTCGGACGGCGTACTCGAAGGCGGCTTTCACGATGCGGCGCGAACCTTCCCGCGTGATGCTGCGAAGCGAGACAGCGGCGTCGCGCGGGATGCGCGCCATTGCGGGCTCGGCGTAGAACGCTTCGGGCGAGCGGGGGAACTCGACGCCGATGTACATGCCCTCGGTGTTTTCGCGGAAGACCGCGATGTCGATGCCGCTTCGATAGTTGAGCGGGTTGCCGGGGAACGCTTTGCAGGGGCGGAGGCAGACGTAGAGGTCGAGCAACTGGCGCATGCGGACGATCGGGCTGCGATAGGTGAGTCCGCGGCCTTGCAGTTCGGGCGCGAGTTCGCGCGCGGCTTCCTTTACCGGCTTGGATGTGATGGCGCCGAAGAAGGCGCAGCCGGTCGAGCGCAGCAGGTCGATGGTGCGTTCGGGGAGTGCCTCGCCCTCCTTTACCCAGAATTCCCAACCGATGTCGCCGTGAATGTATTCGGCCTGGAAGCCGGTGGCATCGAGAACGATGCGGGCGGCATCGCAGCATTCAACGCCGATTCCGTCTCCGGGGAGCCATGCGATCTTGTGCATCAGTAAACCTCACGCAGCGTACTTTCTCTTCAGATACGGGATCAGGCCGCCCGCTTCGAGCAGTTCGACGGCTCTGGGATCGAGCGCGGCAGCTGGGTAGGATTCCAGCGTTGCGAGGTTGATGATGCGGCCCGCGGCGAGGTCGAGTTCGAGTTCATCGTTCTCGCGGACGGCCTCCACGGCGGCAGGCGAGACTACGACGGGCAGCCCGAGGTTGATCGAGTTGCGGTAAAAGATGCGCGCGAACGAGCAGGCGATGACGGCTCCGCATCCGGCGAAACGGATGGCCGCCGTCGCCTGTTCGCGGCTCGAGCCGCAGCCGAAGTTCTTCCCGGCAACGATGAGATCGCCGGGCTTCAGGGAGCCGCGGATCTCGGGGTAGGCGAGTTCGAACAGGTGCTCGGGGGTCTTCTCGCGATCCGTGACGTTAAGGTAGCGTCCCGGGTAGATGATGTCCGTATCGATGTTGTCGGGCAGTTTTCGAGCCACCCTGCCGCGCAAACGCAATGCGTTCATGCCAAGACCTCCTCGGGAATACCCTGCGGGTGAGCGATGCGGCCCACCACGGCCGACGCCGCCACTACCGCCGGAGAAGCGAGGTAGACCCGCGAATCCTTGCTGCCCATGCGTCCTATGAAATTCCGGTTGGTGCTCGAAATACAGGCTTCGCCCGCGGCGAGAATGCCCTGATGCACGCCGACGCACGGACCGCAGCCGGGCGGGTTGATCATCGCGCCCGCGCTCACCAGCGTCTGTATCAGGCCGAGCCGGATCGCGTCCAGCAGGATCTCCTGCGAAGCGGGAATGACGATGAGCCGCGTGTTCGGGTGTACTGTGCGTCCGGCCAGAAGCCGCGCGGCGACTTCGAGATCCTCGAGACGGCCGTTCGTGCAACTGCCGAGCACGGCCTGGTTGACTGTGACATCCGCGAGTTCGGAGACGGGCCGCACGTTATCGACTGCGTTGCGGACACGCGACGAGCGGCTCTGGGATGGCGATACCGGCATCGAAGCGGATCACGCGCTCGTACCGCGCATCGGGGTCCGGCTCGTATTCGGGGCTCATCGCGATGGGCGCGCCGGTGCGCTCGGCGAGATAGTTGAGCAGCGTTTCGTCCACCGGAGTGAACGCGACTTTGGCGCCCATCTCCATCGACAGATTCGCGAGCACCATTCGCGAGGCCACCGTCATGCTGCGTATGGCGGGGCCGTCAAATTCAACCGCACGGTAATCCGCTCCGTCGGACCGAAGCTGTCCGATGATGTAGAGGATCAGGTCCTTGGCGGATACCCACGGCTTCAGCTCTCCGCCGACCTCGATGCGGATGGTCGCCGGCACTTTGAACCAGAGCGTGCCCTCGGTCCATATGCCGGCCATTTCGGTACCGCCGATGCCGACGGCAAAGGCGCCGAACGAGCCGTGTGTGGTGGTGTGCGAATCCGTGCCGGCCACCACCATTCCGGGCCTCACATGGCCCTTTTCCGCCAGGACCTGGTGGCAGATTCCGCCGCGGCCGACATCGTAGAAATTGCGGATGCCCTGTTCGGCTACGAATTCGCGGATTGCCTTGTGCGTGGTGGCGGTCTTCTCGGATTCGGCGGGGACGCGGTGGTCCAGGATGATTACGATGCGGTCGGGATCCCAGACGCGCGCGACGCCGATTTCCCGGAAACTCTTGCGGGCGAGATCGGCGTTCTCATGCGACATGGCAAGATCGACTTTCGCCACCACGATTTCATCGGGCGATACCTTCTGCCGGCCTGAAGCTCGCGCGAGAATCTTTTCGGCCAGGGTCATTGGCATTGGTGGCTCCTCGCAAGCCTACGGATGCACCGCGTATTTCTCTTCGAGGGTGGCGCGGGGGAGGAACTCGTCTTCTTTGGCGCGGTAGTCCTTGAGGCCGACGAACCCTGTGTACTCGGCGAACGTCGAAACCCATTGTGGCTGGCCGTCGAGCAGGCCGGTGGGCGACGCGTGCAGGGCGTCGAAAAACGCCTTCAGCGCGCGGTGTGCGACCAGGATCGAAGCGACGGGAATGCTCACGCGCGCCACACCCAAGCGGGCAAGCTCGGGTAGCGGCACCAGTTCCGTCTTCACGCCGCTCACGGCGTCCATCAGGTTGATCGAGAGCAGTCCCTTCACTTCCCAGGTGGCGCGCTCGATGTCGGCGCGGGTGCGTATGCCGTCGATGAATGCCATGTCGGCGCCCGCTTCGAGGTAGACGTTCGCGCGGCGGATGGCTTCTGTGAGGCCATAGATCGCACAGGCGTCGGTGCGCGCGTTGATGATGATGTCCGCGCCGAGCCGCTTGCGTACCGACACCATGGCGCGTATCTTCCCGGCCATCTCTTCGGCGGAGATGACCTGCTTGCCATCCATGTGGCCGCAGCGCTTGGGGAAGACCTGATCTTCGATATTGACGCCCGCGATGTCCATCGCGATCAGCCTCTCGGTGATCTCGATGACGTTGAGAGCGTTGCCGCCGCCGGTATCGATATCCGCCATGACTGGAATCGTCACGGCGCGCGCGATGTTCCAGGTGCAGTCGAGGACATCCTTCATCTCGACCAGACCCACGTCGGGCTTTCCCAGCATGCTTCCGGCCAAGCCGAAGCCGCTGACCTGCACGGCCTCGAACCCTGCGGCTTCGATGATCCGTGCGCTTAACGCGTCATGGCAACCGGGGACGGCAAGGGCCTGCCGGCGTTCCAGTTTCTGTCTAAGTATCGTTGCGCGATTCCCCATGAGCTACTCTCCCGGGGAACTATGGTAATACAACCGGAGTTTGTGCATCACGAACGCCGCAGACAGGGGCTAAAGCCCGCGCATATTCATGACGCTACGGCACGGCTGAAGCCGTGCCCTGATACAAGGCTCAAGCCACGGCGCGCCTGATACGGGGGTCAGCGGCACATGGCCATTACCGGGCCGGCTTCAGCATCTTGATGCCCGCGGGCAGCGTGAACAGATCGTCGGTGAGGCCCTTGTTCACTTCCACACTGTCGGCATACATCTCGAAAATCTTGGCGTCATTGCGGAGCCGCTGAATGTCGAACGGCCATTGCACGCCGCCGCCGATGTCGCGGTACTTCGAGTAGATTGTCACTTCCTCGTTGCGGTCGCGCGTCTTCGGATTGCGCCAGATATAGACCTGGCGGACCGGCAGATGCGTGTTGCGGTTGAGGTATACCGTGACGGTGCGGTTGTCCGCGTCGGTGATGTTCACGATGTCTACCGGCACGTTGTCCACGATATCCGAGCTCTGGTACTCAACGATCAGCCCCGGCTCTCCCAAGCGCTGCCGCAAAATGTAAAAGATGTTGTGCAGGGTGGAATCCTGGTAGCGCGCGAGAGTCTCTTCAGGGACTGGCCGGGCGCCGCGGAAGGTGATCTGATAGCCTTCGCCGCCGCCGAAAAGAACCGCGCCGCTGCGTTCGTTCTTGCCGAACGACTGGCGCTCGCGAACCCATGTCTTGCCGGGCTCCGGCGGCTCGGGCGGCTTCAGGTAACGCGTGTAGATCGTGGCCAGGGAAAGCCCGGAAAGCTCCTCGCGATAGAAGGAATAGGCACGGCCGGTCTCGACGCGATCCTGCATGGAGAGAAAGCGGTCGCCGCCGAGGGCCGCGACGGTTTCGTCGATGGCGCGCTTGCCGCGTTCCTGGCTCGTCTGGGCGAAAGCCGCCAGCCCCGATAGTGCGATTAAAAGAAAAACTCTCACTTTTAAAGGATAATTCGACATCTTATTTCTCCGCCACTGTCGTGGACGGCTGGGGGATGGTCAGGTCGATTGGCCTGAGCGGAAGGTTCAGTGCCGTAAGCGGCTTTCCGAACGCCGCGGGATTGCCGACGACCACGATGGTGAACTCCTTCGGACGCAGGTACCGCCGGGCCACGAGCAGAACGTCGGCCTTGGTCACCGCCTCGACCGCTTTCTGGTACCGGAAAATGAAATCCTTCGGGTAACCGAAATACTCATACCGCAGGAGGCGGCTCAGAGTCTTGCTCGGCGTGTCGAAGTTGAAAATGAAACTGTTGAGTGCCGTCTGCTTCGCCGTTCGGAGTTCCGAGTCGCGAACCTCGGAAGTCCGCATTTTCTCCACCTCCTGCCGCACCACTTGAATCGCTTCGGTTGTGGAATTCGACTTGGTGCTTCCGGCGATGGTGAACAGGCCGGGATGGTCGTAGGCGGCGCTCCAATCGGCGGAAATGCTGTAGGCGTATCCCAGATTGGTGCGTACGCGCATGAACAGGCGGCTGCTGAAGCCCCCGCCGAGGATGTCCGCCATGATTTCGAGCGCAGGGTTGTTCTTGTCGCTCAGCACCCCGCCAAGGTGCCCGATGTAGAAGACGGACTGGTTTACATCCAGCTTGGTGGCAACGAAGACGCCGGACTCGGGTGTGGACTGGACGGCGGGAAACGGGGGCACGGGCGGCTGCGTCACACCCCAGGTTCCGAACAGCCGTTCGAGTTTGGCCTTCATGACGGGAGTCGAGAAATCCCCATATACGGCGAGCATTATATTAGCGGGGAAATAGTAGCGCCGGTGGAAAGCTACGATGTCGTCGCGTGTAATGTTGGAGATGGTGCGGTATTCGACGCGCCAGCCGTAGGGGGTGTTCTTCCCATACACCGTATCGGTGAATTCGCGGACGGCGATCTCTTCGGGGTCGTCGTTGCGCCGGGCGATATGGCTGCGGGCCTGCGTCTTGGCCAAGTCGATTTTGTCCTGGGGGAACGCCGGTGCGGTCAGCACATCCTTGAAGATGCCAAGCACCTGATCCGTGTTTTCACGTAGCGCCGAAAACGCTACCTGTCCGGATGTCTCGCCGATCGAACTCTCGACTGAAGCCGCGATGTTCTCCAGTTCCACGTCCAGGTCATTACCATTTTTCCGTCTCGTTCCTCCGGAACGCATGACGGAACCGGTTATGCCCGCCAGACCCACCTTGTTCGGAGGCTCAAACAGATTGCCGGTGCGAACGAGCGCGAGACCGCTTACCAGGGGCAGTTCGTGATTTTCCAGCAGGTACACGCGCATGCCGTTCGGGAGCGCGCATTGCTCGACATGGGGGATTCTCACGGGGCGCAGCGGCGGGAACTTCAACTCCTGGTGGGACGGAATGGGCGCTTGCCCAAGCGCGGCAAGACTCACCAGTAACGATAGCACCAGCTCTCTCATTTCCGTTCCTCTTTTCCGGCGGCCGGCGCCGCGGGAGTCACTGTAAGAGCCACCGTACGCCCGCTCTCGACGAAGTATTTCCGCACCACCCGCTGTACGTCGCCGGCGGTGACCCGGGAGATATCTTCGAGCCCGGTGAACATCTTCCTCCAGTCTCCGTAGTTCACGTGGTAAAAGGTCAAGTTCGACGCCATCCCCGAGTTGCTGTCGAGCTGTCGGATTAACGAGGCGCGCACCTTTGTTTTCACGCGGGCCAGCGTCTCCGCATCCACCTTCTCGCGCTTCAGGCGCTCGATGATGTCGTACACCGCCCTCTCGTTCTCCGCGACCGTGTGGCCCGTGTTTGGCGCGACAAATATCAGGAACAGGTTCGGGTACTTGCCTCCCGGGTAGGTGGCAGCGGCGGTCGCGGCAAGAGCAATGCGCTTGTCGCGAACGAGGCTCCTGTAAAGAAGGCCCGTGCGCGAGCTGTCCAGGATGGCGGCGATTACGTCGAAGACGGGATCGTCCTTATCGAGCTGGTCCGGCCGCTTATAGGCGATCGCCAGGAAAGGCTCGGCCGGTGTCTCGATCGCAACGCGCTTTTCTCCCGTCTGCGGCGGTTCGATTGTTTTCAGCGGATGCGGGAGAGGGTGCGCCGGCAGCCTGGAAAAGTACTTCTCCGCGAGCAGTTTCGCGCGGGCCGGGTCCACATCGCCCGCGATCGCGAAGGTGATGTTTTTCGGGACGTAGTATCTGTCGAAGAAATTGCGTGCATCCGCGACGCGAAGGTGCTCGACGTCACTGGCCCACCCGGCAGTCGGCTGCCGGTACGGGTGGGCGGCGAACGCGGTAGCGAGCAGCATCTCCGTCAGCTTGCCCTGAGGATTCGACTCGACGCGCATGCGCCGCTCCTCGCGGACCACGTCGCGTTCCTTGTAGAACTCACGGAAGACGGGGTGCAGAAAGCGCTCCGATTCGAGCAGGAACCACAATTCGACGCGGTTCGAGGGCAGGCTATAGAAGTACTCCGTGGAATCCTCGCCGGTGCTCGCGTTCAATCCCGAGCCGCCGTTCTCCTCGATGATGCGCGGGTAGGCGTTGGAATCGACGTATGACTCGGCTTTGGCGGATGCCGCCTCGATCTCCTTTTCGAGCGCCTGCTTTCTGGACTTGTCTGCCTGGCGGCCCTTGGCCTCCTCAGCGTCCAGCTTGTCGCGCAGTTTCTCTTCGGTGGCGAGCGCCTGCCGCTCCGCCTGGTAATTGCTCGTGCCGATCCTGTCCGTGCCTTTGAAAGCCATGTGTTCGAACATGTGGGCAAGACCGGTCCCGCCCGAGGGATCGTTCACCGACCCGGCATTCACGTAGGTGTGAAACGAAACCACGGGCGCCTCGTGCCGTTCGAGGATGATGAAGTGGAGGCCGTTCGCCAGCGTGAATTCGGTGATTCGTTTCTCGAATTGCCTGAGATCCTGGGCGAAGACGAGAACCGGCAGGAAAACGAACAGCAGTACCCAGTTCCGGGTGCGATGCACGACAATTTGGATGCGGCTGATTACCCGACCGTTGCAGGTTTACAGGTTCAATACAATGGAACCTGGATGCTAACGCTGTGCTTGCTGTTCATGGCGGCGGCGGTCGTGCCCCAGAACGCGCCCGTGTCGCGCGGTTTCCAGTACTTTTATAACCTCCGCTACGACGAGGCGATCGCGGAATTCACCCGTGAGACACAGGCGCACCCGGACGATCCCAACCTTTTCAACCACGTGGCCCAGGCAATCCTCTATCGCGACATGTTCCGGGCAGGGGCGCTCGAAAGCGAGCTGGTGAGCGGTGCGAATCCGTTTCTGCGCCGGCCGAAGGTCGATGCCGGCCCGGAAGACCAGCGCAGGTTCGACACAGCGATTGCGCGCGCCGTCGAACTCTCCGAGGGGCGGCTGAAGCTCAATCCCGCCGATACGGGAGCGCTCTACGCGCTTGGAGTCGCGCACGGGCTGCGTGCGAATTACGATTTTCTGGTCCGGAAGGCGTGGAGGGACGCCCTGCGGTACGCCACCTCCGCGCGGAAGTGCCACACGCGGGTGACGCAACTCGATCCCGGAATTGTAGACGCGATGCTTGTGCCGGCGCTGCACGAATATATTGTGGGCAGCCTGCCGTGGCACTGGAAGGTGCTGGGATTTCTGGCCGGTTTTCGTGGGAACAAGGACCAGGGCATCCAGCAACTGGAACTCGTCGCGGAAAAAGGAACGCTGAACCGGCTGGACGCCGAAATCCTGCTTTGCGCGGTGTACCGCAGAGAGCGCCAGTCGCAGAAGGCGGTCCCGCTGTTGAATGACCTGATAGAGCGCTTCCCGCGTAATTATCTTTTCGCAATGGAGCTCGCGCAGATGTATAGCGACCTGGGTGACAAAGAGAAGGCACTCGCCCCGCTGCGCAAGCTGGAAGAGCTGAAGCGCACCGATGCGGAGGCGTACGAGAGACTCAAAGTTGAGAAGATCTGGTTCGCCAAGGGTAACATCCAGTTCTGGTACGACGATCTCGACGCTGCGCTCGCCAACATGCAGAAAGCGGCGGCCGCGGCCGAGGACCTCGATCTCAACACCGGCGTGCTCGCGTGGATGCGCCTGGGGCAGATTTATGATCTGAAGGGGCAGCGGGATCTCGCGGAAAAGGCGTATCGTCGCGCGGTGGTGTTCGCGCCGGAGTCCGACGCGGCCAAGGAATCGCGAGGGTATCTCTCGTCGCCGTATCGAAGAAAGCGGGCGAGCTGAGGTGGCGCTTCGTGGCTCGGTTTCACGGCGACTCCGAGCTACGACCGCAAGGGAGCGGCTAGCCTGACTATTCGATCGTCACCTTTACAGGCTGCTCGATCAGTTTCGGTTCCTGGCCCTTCGTCAGAATCATCAGGGCAAGCCGGCCCGGCTTTACGCTTGCCGGGACCTTGAACTTCAGTGTCGTGGCCTCCTGTCCTTCGATGGCCACCTCAAGGTCGGTTTTCCCATCCGTGAGATACACCTTGGCAACATTCGCCTGGCCAAGATTCTCCCCTGTCACGGTGAGCACATCCCCGGCTTTCGCGTTGGCCGGCTCGACCGCCTTCATCTGCGGCATTGCGGACTGCGCATGGAGACAGATCGAGGCGATAAAGACAACGAGAAGCACAGGGGCAATATAAGACAATCTCATCTCCTAAAAGGCCTCCATGTGAAATGCTATTCCCGATTGCCGGGGAATGCAAGCGTGATTATCCGGCCTGCGTCTACTCGCCCCGCATCGATCAGGTAAAGACCTCACTGATCTCCTTGCGGGAGCTTCCCCGTACTACCACCGAGGGTGGGGTTGTACCAGTACAACTTCGAGTCCTAAAGTCATTCTTTTCTGTTGGTTACGGTTGTAGAACACGTATACTGATATACGCAGTTAGTAGAGGAGAGCCCTTACTATGAATAAGGTCTTACTATTCGTGTTTATGTTGGTTCTGGCCTCGGTCGCAGGCGCCGAGCCATTGTGCCAGAACGGCAATCTAGGCACCTATATCGTGCAGGGCTATGCCTGCCGGATTGGGGATCTCGTTTTCAGCAATTTCGGCTACACACCGACGGGGACATCCGGCTCGATCTCAGCCCAGAGTGTCGCGGTTGGCCTGGGTCTAGAGGCCGGATTGGCGGAAGTCCTAGAGGCGTATTGCCTCGGCGACACGCAGAGCAACGGTTGTAAAGACGGGAGGACCGGCACCCTGTCGCAGAATCTCGAGTTCGATCCTGTCAAGGTCATCTCGGTGTCGAAGGACATCAACGTGAATTCCGGCTCGAACGGCACTGCAAACATCTCGCAGGCGATCAACACCTTCGATCACGACGTTCCCAAGCCTGTATCGCTTCTGCTGTGCGGCACGGGCCTGTTTGCGCTCGGCTTCCTCCGCCGCCGGAAGTAGGACTCCAACCCAACCTGAGTTTCGAGGCCGCGGAACCCCTCGCTTTACGCTCGCGCCTTATGCGCCCAGGTCCCTCTCGATAGCAGCGGCGATCCGGGTGGCCGCGGCTTCCACTCGCGCCAGGTCCGGCCCTTCAACCATCACGCGCGCCAGCGGTTCGGTTCCCGAAAAGCGCACCAGAACGCGTCCGGCATCTCCGAAGTCCTGTTCGGCGGCGCGAATCTCCTCGTTGACCGCAGGCAACTCCGAAAGCGGCTTCCTGGACTTGATCCTGACGTTTACCAGACGCTGCGGGTAGATCTCGAGCTCACAGGTAAGCTCGTCCAGGCCCCGCCCCGCTTCCACAGCCGTGCCGATCACCCGCAACGCGGTCAGCAGGCCGTCGCCGGTGGTGGCGTACTCGGAGAAGATCACGTGCCCGGACTGCTCGCCGCCCAGCACGGCGCCGGTCTTGAGCATCTCCTCCAAGACGTACTTGTCGCCCACGGGAGTCCGTAGCAGCCCGATGCCGTTCGCGACCAGCGCCCGCTCCAAGCCGAGGTTCGACATGACCGTGGCCACCACCGTGGGCTTCCCCTCCGGGCCGGTGAGGCGCCGTTTCGCATGGAGCGCTTTGGCGCACATCAGCAGGACGGCGTCGCCGTCCACAACCCTTCCTGAACGCGAGACGAAGATCGCACGGTCGGCGTCGCCGTCAAACGCGACACCCATGTCGGCTCCGCCGGCGAGCACAGCTTCCCGAAGTTTCTCAAGGTGTAAGGCTCCGCAACCAAGGTTGATGTTGCGGCCGTCCGGCGCGCAGCTAAGGGCCGTCACGCAGGCTCCGAGGCGCCGGAACAACTCCGGCGCGAGCGCTGAAGCCGCGCCGTTGCCGCAATCGACCACCAGGTTCAGGCCCGAGAGGGAACGCTCCACCGTCGAGGCGAGGAAGTCGATGTAGTGCCGGTCGAGTCCGGCGTCCGGGGCCAGGGTAGCCGGGGCGGGTTGGACCCCCGCTTCCAGCATGGCGAACAAGTCCTGCTCGATGTCATGCTCGCGGGCATCCGGAAGCTTATATCCGGAATGGCTGAAAATTTTGATGCCGTTGTCGTGGTATGGATTGTGCGAGGCCGAAATCATGACCCCGGCCACGAACGTGTTCGTGCGGGTGAGATAAGCGACGCCTGGGGTCGTTGTCACGCCCGCAAAGCGGACTGACGCCCCGTGATCCATCAACCCGCCGGCGACGTGCGCGGCGATCCATGGACCGGACTCGCGCGTATCCATGCCGATCACGATCTCAGGTTTGGACTCCAGCTTCCCGGCGATATCGCCCAGGGCCGCGCCCAGGGCATAAACGGTGTTCGGATCCAGCGGGAACTCTCCGGCGACTCCGCGGACTCCATCAGTTCCGAACAACTGCCGCACCTTCATTGGAAATCGCACCTCCTCGAGCAGTTTTCTCCAGATTAATTTCTACTTCCACCTCAGGCAATGACACCAGACGAACCTGCGGATCCGGAACGAAAGTATGCACACGGAACTGCGTTTTCCCAATGACGTGGGAAAGGTCGATCGGGTCGGTTTCCACGTA
This sequence comes from Acidobacteriota bacterium, assembly GCA_023436715.1. Lineage (GTDB taxonomy): Bacteria > Acidobacteriota > Terriglobia > Bryobacterales > Bryobacteraceae > Fen-330. Next base: position 4,877 of record JAEZIJ010000081.1, on the reverse strand, counting down.
GCTGACCTGGCGCACGCGGCTTTCCGGTCCGATGATTTTAAGCTGCTTAGGGGAAACGGACTCGCCAGCAATGCGGTAACCCTCGGGCGGCGGGGTGGAGAACCGGATGCGCACGGGCACATCCGCCGACATACGGTGTTCAAAGCGGAGCTGAACCTGGCCAGGTACCGCCCTGAGCAGCTTCACGCCTATGGGTAGGTCCTGAACATTCTTGCGGTCCACGGTAAAGGTGTACTCGCCGGGCTGATGCACGCTGGAAAGGTCGAGCAGCACAGCGCTCCTCGATCCGTCAAAGCTGTCCAGACGCGCCGCAGGGCCTCGCACCTCAAGGTAGATCCGCCCCGGCACCTCGGAGCTCATCTCGAACTCGGCCGGCATGTTCTTGTACTGGACCGGCGCGGAAACCGAGGTCATCAGCTCAGGACTGCCCACAAAGGCCGCCCACAGGGCGATCGCAATGCCAAGCGCGAGCAGCTTCCAGCCCATGTTGTGCATCAGCCGGCGCATCATCGGTGGCTGGCCTTCCAGTCGGGATCTTTCACAGACTCGCCGGCGGCGGAATCCTCCGTCGCGGACTCGCGATACGCCAGGCGCTCATTCCGCCGTTTGCGCCCGAAGTGCCTGGCTATCCGATCCTCGACGCGCTCGATCGTGACGTCCGTTTCGATTTCTCCGAAAGCGGCGACCGAGATGCGCCCCGTCTCTTCGGAAACCACAAGCGCGAGGCAGTCCGCTTCCTCCGTGACGCCGATGGCGGCGCGGTGGCGGGTGCCGAGTTTCCGGGCCACGACCGGGTTCATGGTCAAGGGCAGGAAGCATGCCGCCGCGGCGATGCGGTCGCCCTGTACGATCACCGCTCCATCGTGCAGCGCAGTGCCCGGCTCAAAGGCGGAAAGCAGCAGATCGCGGGAGATGAAGGCGTTCATTGCCACACCGCTCTCGACGAACGTCCGCAGCCCCATGTCGCGTTCGAGAACTATGAGCGCGCCGACCCGCTGCTGCGAAAAACGGCTGAGCGCCAGAAGGATGTCCTCGGTAGACTCGCGCCGCTGCAGTTGGCCGCCAAATCCAAGCCATCTCCGCCGCCCGATCCGCGCCAGCGTGCGACGGATCTCGGATTGGAAAAGCACAATCAGCGCAATCGCCGCGTACGGAACGACAGTCGAGAGGATCGATCGCAGCAGTTCCAGCCCCGTCCACACCGAAAGCAGGTACGCGAGCAGCAGCACGCCGATCCCGGCGAGGACGTGCGCCGCCCGGGTTCCGCGCACCACCATGATGAGCTGGTACACCAGGAAGGCGACGATGAGAATATCGATCGCCGACGTCACCGTCAGCTTCGGGAGCCAGGCCGCGATTTGTTTGACAGAGAACGGCATTCGACGAAGGGCTATTTATATTATCGCAGGATAAGGCGCGTCAAGCAGTGTAAACCCCGATGCAGGCCCGATGGGGCGGGCGCCGCGCCAAACCGCTCCGTTACGGTCGCGGCTCGGTAAGGCCGATTCTGAGACACTACACTAAGGCCGTGAATCGGTGGCAATCACTGCCTGCACCTTGCTCGCGAGCTGCCGGACGGTGTAGGGTTTTTGGAGAAATCCCGCCACTCGGGCGCCGGCAAGCCGCGCCATGGCCTCATCGCGGTTGTACCCGCTCGATACCACGATTTTCACATCGGGCCTGATCTTCCTGAGTCCGGGCAAGGTCTCCTTCCCGCTGATTCTCAGATCAAGTACGACTGCGCTGACTCGGTCCGCCGCGGTCCTGAATAACTGGATGGCCGAGGGGCCGTCGCGGGCGAGGAGCACCTCGTAGCCGTGTCGTTCGAGTGCGTGCTTTGCCATTTGCCGCACTCCCTCCTCGTCATCGACAAGCAGAACCGTTCCCTTTCCGCGGAGTTCCTCTTTGGCCGGCGTGGTGGGCGGGCGCGGCTGCGCCGCGGCGCCGGCCGCCGGAAGCAGAACCCTGAAGCACGCTCCGCTTCCGGCGCCAGCCGTTACTCTGATTGCCCCGTTGTGTCCGCGCACGATTCCCGATACGGCTGCCAACCCCAATCCCCGTCCCATGAACTTCGTCGTGAAGAACGGGTCGAAGAGCTTCGCCCGGGTAGCTTCATCAATGCCGGGACCCGTGTCCCTCACCTGGAGGTAGACGTAGCGGCCGGGCGCGAGTTCGGAGTAATCCGGTTCAGCGTTCCTGTGTGCTTCGTCTACTTCCTCGGCGCCGGTTTTGACCGAGATGAACCCGGCGCGGTCCCCGATCGCCTCCGACGCATTCAGCATGAGGTTTGTGAAGATCTGCTGCAACTGATTGCGATCCGCCTCGACTGCCGGCAGTTCGCGGTCCAGGTCAAGCCGTAAGGTGATTTGCTTCGAGACGGACGGTTTCACGAGCGTACTGGTCTCCCGGACCAGTTCTGACAGGTCCACCCGCTCAATTACGAACCGCCCCTTTCCCGAATATGCCAACATTTGCCTCACCAGATGTGCCGCGTGGTTGCTCGTCCCGATTACTCGAGCCAAAAGGTTGGACACGGGGTGCCCGGCAGGGAGCATATCCTCGGCAAGACTGGCGTTGCCGATGATGCCAGCCAGGAGATTATTGAAATCATGCGCGATGCCGCCGGCGAGCAGGCCGATGCTTTCGAGTTTCTGCGATTGCCGCAGGCGTTCTTCCGCCCTTTTGCTGCCTTCTACATCGGTGCAAGTGCCGAACCAGCGAGTGACCTGGCCCTGCCGATCGCGGGTGGGAACGCCCCGGACAAGAAACCGGTGGTACTCTCCGGAGGCCGTGCGCTGGCGGTACTCGGTCTCGAAATTCCCGCCGGTTTCAATGCAGTGCCGCCAGGTGCTCAAGACCCGGTCGCGGTCTTCAGGATGCACCGCTTCCTCCGCGCTGGATTCCGGTGATTGCTCCGATGTGACGCCGAGTTCCTCCTGCATCCTCCGGTTAAAGAACAATACGCGACCGGCCGCATCGGTGATCCAGACTAAGTGCGGCAAGGCTTCCGCGAGTTCGCGGAACTGGCGTTCGCTTTCGCGCACCGCCGCTTCGATCCGTTTGCGCTCGGTAATGTCGATAAAGATCCCCAGAGCGCTGCGGGTCCGGCCCCGATCGTCGAACAACGGGCTGCTGTTTCCGAGCATTGTGATCCGGCGCCCGCTGGGCAACAGCACGCCGAGTTCGTAATCCCGAACATCGACTCCCTTTGCGGCCGATACCTGCATCGGCAACTCTTGCGGCCTGAGTTCCCGATCGCCGCTAAAGAAGCGCCTTTCGGTGTTGAGCACCTCGCCGCTCGCCGTACCAGCCGAAACATCTCTGCCCGCCACGGTCTCGTACATCCGGCCTGCCGCCCTGTTGCCCACAATCGAGCGGCACTCGGCGTCCTGCGCCACCCAGATTGCGGCCGGGACAAGGTCCATCAGTTTCTCGAGTTCCTCGGCACGCCGGCGGGCCGTCTCTTCACTTTTTCGGAGCGCCTCGTCAGCCTGCTTGCGCTCGAGTTCCCGCGCGGCACGCATCCCGACCAGCCGTAGTATAGTCTCGGCCTGACGCGGATTCGTCAGAGGCCGCCGCCCTATCACGGCGATGATCCCAATAGCTTGTCCTTGGGAATCCCAGAGTATTGTCCCCACGTAGCTCTCGGCCCGCATCTGTCGCAGCACCGGATCGTTGGGAAACAGGTGGCGTATGCCGCTCGGGAAGCAGCAGATCTGGCGTTTCGCCACCTCACCGCAAGGCGTGTCCTTCAGCGCGTAGGTCACGTTGTCGTCGGACCTGCCATCGAAGTAGACGGCCACGGTTCGGGCCGTCTCCCTCCAGCCGGTCGATGCAGGCGTAGTCCATCTCGAGGGTTTCGCTCAGGTGTCGCGCCAGCGATTCAAAAACGTCTTCGCCATCAGCTACCCTGCCGCACTGCGTCAGGAAAAGCTGAGTGTCCTCAACCTGCTTGCGCTCGGTGATATCGACACATGCGCCCACCCATTCCTGGATAGTGCCGCTCTCTTTACCTACAGGAACAGCGCGAGCGAGCATTTGCCGGTAAATCCCGTCATTTCGGCGTACGCGATATTCGGACTCGTAAGGACTCCCTGTTTCGAGCGCTTTGTTCCATGCTTCGAGAGTGCGCTCCGCGTCGTCCGGGTGAATCGCTCTCGCCCAACCTATACCCAGAACTTCTTCTTCGCTCTGGCCCGTGAATGCTCTCCATGCAGGGATATCCTCCACGACTTCCCCGTGGGGGTTTGCCGTCCACGCCAACTGGCCGGTTGCTTCGATATAGGATCTGTACCATTCCTGTTTTGCTCGCCGCTCCAGCCGGATGCGCCCGGTGATGTCTGTCATGGCGGACCGTATGAAGACTCCGGCTTCGTCTTCGGCCAATGTGCTTTCGAGCGAGACATAGAGCGCCGCCGGGTCTTTCGTCAGAAGCTTCAACTCGCACGTGTGCCTGCCCGCTTCTTTCAACGTTTTCGAGTGATGCTGCCTGAGGATGTCCACGGACTCCGGACTGACAAAGACGTGGAAGGACTCGCCGATCAGAACAGATTGTTCGCGACCCATTATGTGGGCTGCCGATGAAGTGGCATCCTGGACGACCCCATTTTCCGAAAGTACGAGATAACCCACAAAAGAACAGTCGAACAGGTGAACGCAAGTTCTTGGTGACATGTCGATCTTGTCCGGAGGCCTGCCGGGCGCCTCGCTGATGATAACTCATCACAGCGGATGCAAGACGGCGCCGTGGACTGGACGCAGAAAATCGAGTATTAGGCAGTAACAAGGAGGAGGGGACGGGGGGAGGCGGCGCGGCAATGATTGGTGGGGGGGGGGGTGGGGGCGCGCCCCCGCGACGCCCGGATCGGTGTAAGGCA
>JAEZIJ010000041.1 GCA_023436715.1 Acidobacteriota bacterium | reverse complement strand
TTACCGAGCCGCGACCGTGAGAGAGCGGTCCCTGCTGGCTAATGCTTGAACTCAAAGCTGAACGTCGATATCGCCTTGATCGTCTTGTCACCCTGTTTGATCGGCCGAAATTTCCATTTCTTCATGGTGTCTTCGGCGGATCTTGCGAGAATCGGGTTCCCGCGGAGCACGGTCACGCTCTCCACGGCGCCTTCTTCGTCTATCGTCACGTCCATTTCGACCACCCCGGAGAGCTTGAGCTGCTTGGCCATGGCCGGCACTTCGGGCGTGACCTTCGAAATGAGCGCGGCCAATGCCGTGGCTGGCGATACACGTTCCGCCCCTAATGCCAACGGACTGATCCAAAGTACGCCTAGCAGGGCGAGCGCAAGTACTATGAGTTGTCTTGATCGTGAGTTCTTCATTGGTCTCCTCGTGGTTACCACTGAAGCTCATCGGCCAATGAAGCAGAAACTTCGGAAGGATTTATGCGCCGGGCGGAACGCCGCGCCGGCGCGTCAGACCTGTTGCAGAATCAAGCACTTAAGATAGTGAGTCTCGGGAACGGTCAGCAGAATCGGGTGGTCCCGCGATTGCGTGCGCCGCTCGATCACCCGCATCGTGACCCCCGCATCCAGCGCGGCCTCGGCTACAATCTCCAGCAGCATCGCCTCGCTCATGTGGTGCGAACAGGAGCAGGTCACCAGGCGCCCGCCCGGTTCCAGCAGCTCCATCGCGCGTAGATTGATCTCCTTATAGCCCCGGGCCGCGCCCTCCACGCTCTCGCGCGATTTCGCGAATGCCGGCGGATCGAGCACGATCGTCTCAAACCGTCTTCCCCCCGCCCGCAGGCTGCCCAGCAGGTCGAAGACATTCGCCTGCCGGAACTCCACGTTCCCGATCCCGTTGGCCGCCGAGTTCCGCCGCGCGGTCGCCAGGGCCGCCTCCGAGCTGTCCACGGCCTCAACCGATTCGCAGCGTGCCGCCATGTGCAGCGCAAAACCGCCGGTCGAGGTGAAGCAGTCTAATGCACGGCCACCCGCGTACTGCGCCGCGGCAAGGTAGTTCTCCCTCTGGTCGAGAAAGACCCCCGTCTTCTGCCCGCCGAGCAGATCGGCATGGAATATGAGCCCGTTCATCCGGACAGGCACAGGTTCCGGCGACTCTCCCACCAGAACGCCCGAGATGAGCGGCAGGCTCTCCCGCTTCCTGACGGCAACGTCGTTTCGTTCGACGATGCCCTTGGGCGAGAACAGCTTCGTCAGAACCTCAGCGATTACCCCTTTGTCCCGGTCCATTCCCTGGTCGAGAGTCTGCATGACCAGGTAGTCCCCGTAGCGGTCGATTACCAGGGCGGGCAACAGGTCGCCTTCGCCGAAGACCACCCGATACGCGTCGGTATCGCACACAACCCGCCGCCGGTGCTCTTCGGCCGCCGCGATCCGCGACTTGTAGAAGTCGCGGTTGATGGCTTCCAGGCGCCGGCTCAGCAAGCGAAGGCAAATCTGGGATGTGGAGCTGTAATGGGCGGTGCCGGCAATGCGGCCCGCATGGTCGACCACCCTCACCGCGTCGCCCGGGGCCGCGTTGGTTCGCTCGGTCACATCCGACGCAAACACCCAGGGGTGGCCGGATTCCAGCCGGTTCGCACCCTTTCGGGATATCCTGACAGCGGGCAGCGTCTCGTTCGTCACGCGCGAATAGGCTTCGGAACGGTCATGCGGGAAAGCCGTGCGATGCGGTCTTCCGTGCGCGGGTGCGTCGAGAAGAGCCTCATCATAGCCTCGCCGCTGAACGGCTTGATGATGAACATGTGGGCGGTGGCGGGAGCGGCATCCATCGGGATGCGCTTTGAGTAGGATTCAAGCTTTTGTAGCGCGGCGATCAGTCCGTTCGGATCGCCCGTGTACTTCGCTGAGGCGGCGTCGGCCGAGTACTCGCGGGTGCGCGATATCGCCATCTGGATGAGCATGGCGGCAATCGGAGCCAGAATCATCATGAACAGCGCGCCTAACGCGCTGCCGCGGTCTTCGTCGTCCCGGCTGCCTCCAAAGAAGAATGCCATCCGCGCCAGGAATGTAATAGCCGCGGCGATTGTGGCCGCAACTGAACCGATCAGGATGTCGCGGTTCTTGACGTGGCCTAGTTCGTGGGCCAGCACCCCTTCCAGTTCACGGTCGTCCATCAGCCTCAGGATGCCGGCGGTGACGGCAACCGACGCGTGCGACGGGTTCCGCCCCGTGGCAAACGCATTCGGCGAATCCTCCGGGATCACGTAGAGCTTAGGCATCGGCAACTGCATTTTGTGGCACAGATTCTGGACGACGGGAGCCAGCCGGCGGTAAACCTCCCAGTTCTGGCTCTCGCTGACCGGCTGCGCCGAGTACATCGAGAGCGCAATCTTGTCGGAGAAGAAGTAGCTCGCGAAATTCATCATCACCGCGAGGCCCAGGCCCATCCACAGGCCGTTTCGTCCCCCGGCATACCCTCCGCCTATGACCAGCACCCCGCTCAGCAAGCCGAGTAAAAGGACCGTTTTGAGGTTATTCACTTCAGACCCCCAAACTAACATTGTGCCACGAGGGGGGCGGCTTACGCGCAGCCGCCCCCGTACATCAAACACCCGCGCGGCCCGCTACTGAGTCACTTCCACCTTGATCGTCCGCGGCTTGGCGGCTTCCTTCTTGGGCAGGGTCACCGTGAGGACGCCCGCCTTGTACTCCGCCTTCACTCTCTCGGAATCGACGGTCTCCGGGACAGAGAAGCATCGCATGAACTCCCCGTAGCTGCGCTCGATCCGGTGGTAGCCGGCGGTTCCGCCGTCCGCGCGGTCGAACCTTCGCTCACCCTTGACCGTAAGCGTGCCCTGCTCGATTTCGATGTGTACGTCTTTCATCTCGACGTCCGGCAGGTCCGCCTTCACGACCAACTCGTTCTCCGTCTCGAGGATGTCCACCGGCGGCGCCCAGGGCCGCGTCGTACCGGGTTCGCTGAAGAGGCGATTGACCGCATCCTGGAACAAGCGAACACCAGCCGGGAAACCGGCTTCGGTGTAGGGATCGTACTGTCTCGTGATAGCCATTGTTGTTATCCTCCGAATCCAACCACGATCCAATAATACAATCTTAGTGCTCGACTGTCAAGGATATGTGATACAGCCTTCGGAAAGAATCCGGACGGCCGCGGTGCTTTCGGTCAGTGCTCGGACAATAAAAAACGGGGCGTCCGGCCATCCCGGCCGAACGCCCCGTTTTTACTAGAAACTGAAGGTGGACCTATTCGCCGCCCTCTTCCTCGCCCTCGCGACCTTCCCGCAGGGCCTTGAGCTTCTCTTCCTTGCGCTTTGCGCGCTCAGCCGCGCGCTTCACCAGTTCCGAACCGACCAGTTCGATCATGGCCTGCTCGGCGCCGTCGCCCTTACGGGGCCCCAGCCGGATGATGCGGGTATACCCGCCCACCCTCTGCCCGAACCGCGTCCCGAGGGTGTCGAAAAGCTTCTTCACCGCCGCGGGCGTGTTCAGAAACGCCGCTGCCTGCCGCCGCGAATGGAGAGTGTCCTCCTTCGCCAGGGTGATCATCCTCTCGACCAGCGGTCGCACAGCCTTGGCCTTCGGCACCGTGGTGATCACACGCTCGCGCTCGATAACGCTCGTCACCAGGTTGCGGAACAGCATCCAACGCGCATCGAGCGGCCGTCCGAGTTTGTATCCTGCACGCTTGTGTCTCACGGTGTTCTCCTACTCGCCCATTCCTTCGAAATGCCCGCGCTCTTCGCGGTCCGGATCGGCGCCACCCTCAGGTGTCAGCTCGCCTTCTTCGCCGCCGAAGTCCTCTTCTTCTTCCTCACCCGCCACCGGGGCCGTCGGCGTAACCGGCGTCCCGCTGCCGGAGACCAGCCGCCCCTGCGCGTCGAACTTCATGCCGAACTGCAGACCCATTCCGCCGAGAATCTCTTTGATTTCGTTCAGCGACTTGCGGCCGAAGTTCTTGGTCCGCAGCATCTCGGCCTCGGTCTTCTGGACCAGGTCCGCGATGGTCTGAATGTTCGCGTTCTTCAGGCAGTTGTACGACCGGACGCTCAGTTCCAGTTCGTCCACCGACCGGTTCAGGATCTCGTTCATCTGATCCATCGCGCGCTCGGCAGGCTCCTCGGCAACTTCGGGCAACTCCTCGAAGTTGATGAAGATCGACTGGTGGTCCTTCAACAGCTTGGCCGCTTGGCCGATGGCGTCCTGCGGCGAGATGGCACCGTTGGTCCAGACCTGAAGCGTGAGCTTGTCATAGTCCGTCATCTGTCCCAGGCGCGCCGCTTCCACCGCGAAGTTCACCTTGCGCACCGGCGAGTGTACCGAGTCGATCGGGATGAACCCGAGCGGCAAGTCCTCGTCGTAGTTGCGGTCGGCGCTCATATACCCGCGGCCCTGCTTTAGCCGCATTTCGATGTTCAGGCTGCCGCCGTCGCTCACGGTCGCGATGTGCATGTTCCGGTCGAGCACCTCGACGTCCGCGTCGGTCTCGATCTGCGAGCTCATCACCTCGCCCGCCTGGTCTACTTTGAGACGCGCCGTGCGGGTGCCTTCGCCGGTCATCTTGAACGGCACTTGCTTCAGGTTGAGGATGATGTCGGTGGCGTCCTCGACCACGCCCGGAATCGGGCTGAATTCGTGCGCAACCTTCTCGATCCGTACGGCTGTGATCGCCGCGCCTTCGATCGAGCTCAGCAAAACGCGCCGCAAACTGTTGCCGATAGTGGTTCCAAAACCACGCTCGAAGGGCTGCGCGGAGAATTCTCCGAAGCGGTCGGTCAGGGTCTCCGTGTTCGCAACCAGTCGCTTAGGTTTTTGAAAGCCTTTAAACATAAGCTCTTATCCTTTCCCCCTTCGGCACCCGTCGCACCGGGAGACGCCGGCGAACGGCGTCTCCGCGGCAATTCCAGACCCGCTGGGGGTTTCCCATTACTTCGAATAGAGTTCCACGATGAGCCGTTCGTTCAACTGGATCTGAACGAGCTCCTCGCGTTTCGGCATTCCGATCACGCGTCCCTTCAACGCTTCCCGGTCCACCTCGAGCCAGTTAGGCGTCGGCGCGTGGGCCGTGGCGTCTCTGGCTGCAAGGATCGAGGGATTGTTGCGGCTGCCCTCGCGAACTTCCACGACGTCACCCTGCTTCACGAGGAACGAAGGAATATTGACCTTCCGTCCGTTTACGCTGATATGGCCGTGCCGCACAACCTGCCGCGCCTGCGGATGGCTGGTGGCGAAACCCATGCGGTACACCACGCTGTCCAGGCGCCGCTCGAGCATGCCGAGCAGGTTCTCGCCCGTGATGCCTTTCATCTTTGCGGCTTTTTCGAACAGGTTGCGGAAGGGGGTCTCGGTGAGTCCGTAGAAGCGCTTCACCTTCTGCTTCTCGCGCAGTTGCAGGCCGTAACCCACGACCTTCGACTTGCGATCCTTGCCATGCTGGCCGGGCACAAAGTTGCGCTTCTCGATGGCGCACTTCTCGCTGTGGCAGCGTTCGCCCTTGAAAAACAGTTTCATGCCCTCGCGCCGGCACAACCGGCAAACCGGGCCGCTATATCGAGCCAAATCTCTTCCTCCTTGACCTTCTCGCAGGTGCAGTTTACAGCCCCGGATGCCGAAGCCGTCGTCCTGCTTTCCGGGCCGGCGTATGTCCGGCCCCTATATTAAACTCTTCTCTTCTTCGGCGGGCGGCAGCCGTTGTGCGGAATCGGCGTGATGTCCAGAATCCGCCGGACATCGAGGCCCACCGTGGCCAGCGTACGGATCGCGGACTCGCGTCCCGCGCCCGGCCCCGCTACTTTCACTTCCACCGTGCGCATGCCGGCTTCCTTGGCCTTGTTGGCCGCCGTCAGCGCCGCCTGCTGCGCGGCGAACGGAGTGCCCTTGCGCGAACCGCGGAACCCGAGCGAGCCCGCGCTCGACCACGCCACCGTGCCGCCGTTCTGATCCGTGATGGTGACGATCGTGTTGTTGAACGTGGCCTGGATGTGCACAACCCCGACCGGAACGTTCTTCTTTTCCTTCTTTTTAAAGGACTTCTTCTTTGACGCTTTCGCTGGTGCTTTGGCCATTCAAAACCTCGGAACCCGGATCCTTATGTCTTCGCCGACGCCTTCTTCTTGTTCGCCACCGTGCCGCGCCGCGGGCCCTTCCGTGTCCGTGCGTTGGTGTGCGTGCGCTGCCCGTGAACCGGCAATCCGCGCCGATGCCTCAGGCCCCGGTATGCGCCCATTTCGATCAGGCGTTTGATGTTGAGCGAGATCTCCTTGCGGAGGTCGCCCTCCACCGCGCCCTCTTCCTCGATGATCTGACGGATGCGGCTGACCTCTTCCTCACTCAGGTCCGCGACCTTCTTGTTGGGATCCACACCCGCCCGGTGCAGGATCGAGTTGGAACGGGTCCGGCCGATGCCGTAGATATACGTCAGCCCGATCTCGGCTCTTTTCTTGTTCGGCAGGTCCACGCCTGCAATACGCGCCATATGTCGCTCCCTTTAACCCTGTCGCTGCTTATGCTTGGGATTCGTGCAGATGACCCGTACCACTCCCTGGCGGTGAATCACCTTGCATTTGTCGCACATCTTCTTCACTGAAGCACGGACTTTCATGTCTGCCTAATCCTTCAATACCTTTGTGATCCGCCCGCGTCCCGGGTCGTGCGGGGAAAGCTCGATGCTTACCCGGTCGCCCGGCCGGACCCGGACGAAATTCCTCGCCCTGACCCCCGCCGCGTGCGCCAGCACCTGCTCCCGCGTTTCCAGTTCGACGCGGTAGGTGGCGTTCGGCAGCAGTTCGACCACCCTGGCCACCAACTCCTTGCCCTCTTCCGCCATCACGGCCGCGTCAATACCCACGGCCCATCCGAGGTCACCGCCACGCAGTGCTCGAAATGGGCCGAGTACGAACCATCCCTGGTGACCGCTGTCCAGCGGTCCGCCAAAACCCGCGATTCCGGCTTCCCGGCGTTCACCATCGGCTCGATCGCCAGGACCATCCCTTCCTTCAGCCGCGGGTTCTCATTCCTTCGGTCCACGTAGTTCGGAACCTGCGGCTCCTCGTGAAGCTGCGTCCCGATTCCGTGTCCCACATATTCCCGCACGATCGAAAAGCCGTTCGATTCGACGTGCTTCTGGACTGTCCCGCAGATATCCAGCAGCCGGTTGCCCGGCCGTACCTTCTCGATCGCAAGCTCCAGCGATTCCTGCGTAACCTGCAGCAGCTTCGTGACTTCGGGCGTTACCGCCCCCACCGGAATCGTCACCGCCGAGTCGCCGAAGTAGCCGTTCAACTCGGCACCGGTGTCGATCGAAACCACGTCACCGCTCTTCAGAACCCGTTTTGCCGACGGCATGCCGTGCACGATCTCCTCATTCACGGAGGTGCATAGCACGTACGGATACTTTCCGCCGGCCGCCGGTACGTAATAACCCTTGAAAGCCGGTCTCGCACCGGCGTCCCGGATCATCTTCTCGGCCACGACCTCCAGGTCCTGAGTCGTCACGCCCTCGGCCACCATCGCCCGAAGTTCCTGGAGCACCTTCCAAACCAATAAACCGCTCTGCCTCATCTTCTCGAGTTCGGCCGCGGTCTTTCTTACAATCATCAGTCGTTCAGCCGTGCCCGAATCTGAGCGGTCAGATCCTCGGGAGCGCCGTTGCCACCCGTTACCTCGACCAGCCGGTAACCCGCGCTGCGGAAGAAATCCATTACCGGCACGGTCTGACCGTTATAGGCCTCGAACCGCTTCCGCATTACCTCTTCCTTGTCATCCTCGCGCTGGATCAGAGCGGCACCATCACGGTCGCAAACCATATCCTGTTTTGGAGGATTCGACACCAGATTATACGAGGCCCCACAGACGGGACACTGGCGGCGGGCAGTAATTCGGGCAACGATTATATTGTAATCCACCAGCAGGTTAACTACCACCTTGCCTTTCCCGATCCGGTTCAGCATCTCGTCCAGCATCCTCGCCTGAGGCAGCGTGCGCGGATAGCCGTCCAGAATGAATCCATGCGCGCAGTCCGGCTGCGCGATCCTGCTCTCGACGATCCGGTTCACCAGATCGTCCGAGACCAGCCCGCCCGACTGCATGATTGCCTGAACCTCGCGGCCCAACTCCGTCCCGTCCTTCACCTGCTGCCGGAAAATGTCGCCGGTAGAGATGTGCGGAACCTTCAAGACCTCGCTCAGCAGGACGGCCTGAGTCCCTTTGCCTGACCCCGGAGGGCCGAATAAAAGCAATGCGGAATTATTCAACATAGGAACGTTGATCGTAGAACGTGGATCGTAGATCCCAACGGTCCACGATCCACGTTCCGCGATTCTAGAAAACGCTTCGCCGGCCGCGAATCCTCCCGGCCTTCGGCGAGAAACCTTCGTAATGGCGCATGATCAACTGCGCCTCAATCTGGTTCACGGTATCCATCGCCACGCCAACAACGATCAGCAGGGAGGTGCCGCCAAAGTAGAAATTCACGCCCAATCCGTCCAGCAGCCAGCGGGGCGCCCAGGTATCGATCCAGTTGCCGATCAGCGGCAGCGACTGCAGCTTGATACCGGAGATCATGATCTCGGGAATCAGCGACAGCACCGCCAGGTATAGGCCGCCCACCACCGTGATGCGCGTCAGGATCTTGTTCATGTACTCGGCGGTGTTCTTCCCGGGCCGGATGCCCGGGACGAATCCGCCGTACTTGCGCATGTTGTCGGCCGCTTCGTTCGGATTGAAGATGATCGACACGTAGAAAAAGGCGAAGAACATGATGCCGGCCACGTACAGCAGCACATAGAGCGGCTGCGAGTGCCGGATCGATGCGAGCATCGCGCTGAGCCAGGCGTTGTTCTTCACGAACGGCACCAGCGCCAGCGTCTGCGGGAACGTCAGAATCGAGGACGCGAAGATCACCGGCATGACGCCGCCGGCGTTCACTTTCAACGGCAGGTGCGTCGCCTGGCCGCCCATCATCTTCCGACCCACAACGCGCTTGGCGTACTGCACCGGAATGCGCCGTTCCCCGCGCTCGACCAGCACGATGAACGCGATCACACACACCATCACCGCCAGAATCAAGATCAGGTGAAGCGCCGTCCACTGCCGCGTCACGAATACGTTCGTGTAGATCTCGTCGATGGCGTGCGGCAGGCCCACAACGATGCCGGCGAAGATGATCAGCGACATCCCGTTGCCGATGCCGCGTTCGGAGATCTGCTCGCCCAGCCACATGATGAACACCGAGCCGGTGGTCAGCGTGAGCATGGTCATCAGGATGAACCCGAAGCCCGGGTTCAGCACGAAGCCGCCTTCGCTCGACATCAGCGCAGTGGCGATACCGAACGACTGCACCAGCGAGAGGCCCAGCGTCAGGTACCGCGTCCATTGCGTGATCTTGCGACGCCCCAGTTCCCCTTCTTTCTGCAGCTTCTCCAGGGTCGGCACGACCACCGTCAACAACTGCAGAATGATCGACGCCGTAATGTACGGCATGATGCCCAGGGCGAAAATGGTCAGCCGGCGGAACATGCCGCCGCTGAACAGATCGATAAACCCGAAGACTGTGCCCTGATTCTGCTGGAAGAATTGATCCAGCTTGGCGGCGTCGATTCCCGGAGTGGGGATGTGCCCGCCCAGACGATATACGGCCAGCAACGCAAGCGTGAACAGTACCCGCTTGCGAAGGTCCGGGATGCGAAATATATTCGCAAAGGCTTCGAAAAACTTGTTCATGATCGACTCATCCGCCGGCTGTTACTTGCCGGCGCCGATAATCTGGGCGCTTCCCCCAGCCGCCTGAATTTTGTCCTGGGCAGATTTCGAGAACAGGTTCGCCTGTACCTGGATGGGACGCGTCAACTCGCCTGAACCCAAAACCTTCAGGCCGTCACCCAGCGTCTTGATGACGCCGAGTTCCAATAACCGCTCAGGGGTGAACTGGTCGCCTTCAAGGCGCGCCAGCACGCCCACGTTCACCACTGCGTATTCCTTCTTGAAAATGTTCCGGAAGCCCCGCTTCGGCAGCCGGCGGTGAAGCGGCATCTGGCCGCCCTCAAAACCGCGCTTCTGGCTGAAACCGCTGATCGAGTGCTGGCCCTTCTGCCCGCGCCCCGAGGTCTTCCCGCGCCCGGAACCCATGCCGCGGCCGATGCGGCGGCTGTTCTTCTTTTGGCCCGCCGGAGGCTTCAATCCACTGAGGTTCATATCGTTTCCCTACCCGACGATCGCGACCAGGTGCGGCACTTTCTGCACCATCCCGCGAGTCCCTGGGTTGTCCGGCCGTTCCACCACCTGGTTCACCTTCCGGAGCCCCAGGCCGCGCACGACCATTTTGTGCTTCAACGGCGCGCAGATCGGGCTGCGCACCAGCTTAATCTTTATTGTACCGTCCGCCATGACCGTCACCTGAATGCCTACAGCTTCTCGATCGGCAATCCCCGGATCTCGGCGACCGCGCTCTTGTCCCGCAGTTGCTCGAGCGCGTCGATGGTCGCCTTCACCACGTTGTGCGGATTGTGCGAGCCGATCGACTTCGTCGCCACGTTGGCGATTCCCACCGCCTCGATGACCGCCCGCACCGGGCCGCCCGCGATCACGCCAGTGCCTTCCGGCGCCGGCTTCAGCAGAACTCGCCCGCCGCCGTATACGCCCAGCGCCACGTGCGGAATCGTCGTGCGCTTTACGTTCACCTTCCGCAGGTTCTTCTTCGCAGCCTCGATCGCCTTCTTGATCGCCGCCGGGACTTCCTTCGCCTTACCGGTGGCAAACCCCACCACCCGCGCGTCGGGATCGCCCACCACCACCAGAGCCGAAAAGCTCAGGTTCTTGCCGCCCTTCACCACTTTGGTTACGCGGTTGATCGAGACCACGTGCTCTTTCAGGTTCAGACCCTGGGAATCGATCGGTTTAGTAATTGTCGCTGCCATGCGCTAGAACTCCAATCCCGCCTCGCGCGCCGCGTCCGCCAGGGCCTTGATGCGCCCGTGGTACAGGTACCCGCCGCGGTCGAAGACCACCTTCTGGATTCCTTTGTCTTTGGCGCGGCCCGCGATGAGCGTCCCGATTGCCTTCGCGCCGTTGATGTTGCCGCCGTTCACCTTGGCGTCCTTCTCCGCCGAGGAGGCCGCCGCCAGCGTCCGCCCCACCGTGTCGTCGATCACCTGCACGGAGATGTGCTTCAGGCTGCGGAACACCGCCAGCCTGGGCCGCTCCGTGGTGCCGCTGACCCGGTGACGAATTCGCTTGTGAATCTTGCGGCGCGTGTCGTCTCTAGCAATTTTACCGATCATTTCGCCCCCGCACCGGTCTTACCGACCTTCTTCCTCAACGCCTCGCCCGTGTACCGGATGCCCTTGTTCTTATATGGATCCGGCGGACGCAGCGCGCGAATGTTCGCAGCCACCTGTCCGAGCACTTGCCGGTCGGTTCCGCTCAGCACCAGGTGGGTCTGCTTGTCGATCTTCAGATCCACTCCCTCGGGCAGCAGGAACTCGATCGGGTGCGAGTAGCCGAGGGTGAACGTGGCCACGCGCCCTTTGATGTCCGCGCGATAGCCGATACCCACGATGTCCATCTCCCTGGTGAAGCCGCCCGATACACCCTGCACCGCGTTGGCCAACAGCGCTCGCGTGAGGCCGTGAAGCGCAGCCGCCTTGTCGGTGTTCCTCTCCAGGTGGAGTGTGCCGTCCGCCTGCCGGATCGTCACGCCCGGCGGGAGCGGCACCGTCAGCTTGCCCTTCGGGCCTTCTACCTTCAATTCCTTGCCGATGTCCACCTTCACGCCTTGCGGCAGCGGAATCGGCTTTTTTCCCACTCTCGACATGGCTCTCCCTCAGATTACGAGATCTGGCAGAGGATCTCTCCCCCTACGCCTTGCTTCTCGGCATCGCGCCCCGTCATTACGCCCCGCGGCGTCGTCAGGATGTTGATGCCGAGCCCGCCGACTACGCGCGGGATCTCGTTGTGCGACACGTACACCCGGCAGCCCGGCCGCGAAACTCGCTCCAACTCCAAAATAGCCGACCGCGTGTTCGCCTGGTACTTGAGGTAAATCTTGATGGTCTTCCGGGCGCCCTCTTCGGCCACCTTGTAATTCAGAATGTAGCCTTCTTCTTTGAGAATTCGCGCGATCTCCGACTTAAGCCGGGACGCAGGCACATCCACCTTCGGATGCCGCGCCTTCATCGCGTTCCGGATTCTCGTCAACATGTCCGAAATCGGATCCGATATCATCTCTGTCTTCCCGCTCCTTAACCCCGGCCAGGTCTGCCGCTTTTTACAGCGCACGCTGGCCGCAGTGGGACAGGCCTTCTGGCCTCTCCAGTACTTACCAGCTCGCCTTGATTACGCCGGGGATCTCCCCCGACAGAGCCAGTTCGCGGAAGCAGATCCGGCACAGGTGAAACTTCCGGATGTATCCCCGCGGCCGGCCGCAACGCCAGCACCGGTTCCGGTGCCGGATCGTGTACTTAGGCTTCTTCTCGTCCTTCGCTATCTTGGCCGTTGTCGCCATTCCCTGTCCTCTTCTTCCCGGCTATTGCCGGAACGGCATCCCGAGATGCCGCAACAGCGCGATGCCCTCGGCGTCGGTCTGCGCCGTCGTTGTGATGCAGATGTTCATGCCCTTGCTCTTTTCCACCTTGTTGTAGTCGATCTCGGGGAAAAGAAGCTGGTCCTTGATGCCCAACGTGTAGTTGCCGCGCCCGTCGAACGCCTTCGTCGAAACGCCGCGGAAGTCGCGCACACGCGCTAGGGCTACGTTCACCAGCCGGTCCAGAAACTCGAACATCCGGTCGCCGCGCAGCGTCACCATGCACCCGATGTTCATGCCTTCGCGCAGTTTGAAGGCCGCGATCGACTTCCGCGCCTTCGTCACCACCGGCTTCTGGCCCGCGATCTGCGCCAGTTCGTTCACCGCGCCGTCCATCAGCTTCGGGTTCTGTGTCGCTTCGCCCATTCCGATGTTGATGGTCACTTTCGCGAGCTTCGGTACGGCCATCACGTTCGCGTAGTTGAACTCTTTCATCAACGCCGGTACGACCGCCGTCTTGTAATGCTCCCTCAACCTTGCCATATCACTTTGTCTCCAACGGCGAGCCGCATTTCCGGCAGATCCTCGTCCGCCGGGTCTTGCCGCCGCTCGTGTCCAGGCGGTGACCAATCCGCGACGGCCCGCAGGCGGAGCACACGATCATCAGGTTGGAAACCGCGATCGGGCTCTCGCGCTCCGCGATGCCGCCTTTGATCTGCCGCTGCGGGTTCGGGCGCGTGTGCCGCTTCACCATCTGAATGCCTTCCACCAGCACCCGTCCGGTCTTCGAGTCCACGCTCAGGACCCGGCCCTGCTTGCCCTTGTCTTTACCCGCGATTACCTTGACTTGGTCGTTCTTCCGCAACTGCATCCGAACCTTTTCGGTCTTCCCTGTCGAGTGCTGCGGTGAACGCGTTCCTACCCGTGCCATTTAAATCACCTCCGGAGCAAGCGACACGATCTTCATGAACCTCTTGTCGCGCAGTTCGCGCGCGACCGGCCCGAACACGCGCGTTCCCACCGGCTCCCCTTCCGGGGTGATCAGCACGGCGGCGTTCGAGTCGAACCGGATGTAGGTGCCGTCCCGCCTGCGGGTCTCTTTGCGCATCCGCACGATGACGCAGCGCACTACCTTGCCCTTCTTGATGGCCGAATCCGGCGCCGCTTCCTTCACGCTAGCGGTCACCACGTCGCCAAGGCCCGCGCGCAAACCCTTGTCGCCCCCGCGCGGCAGGATACACGACAGTTTCCGCGCGCCGCTGTTGTCGGCGACCTCCAGCATCGTTCGCATTCCGATCATGGCATTTCCTTCCGATCGCAGATCGTGGAACCTGGATCGCCGGCGGCGTTATCCATCGTTCGATCCTTGCGTCCCACGTCCTTAAGTTCCTTATTTGTGCCGCCGTAAACCGCCGGCGCACGTTCGCTACTTTGCCTTGGCCTCGGGATTCGAAGTCGCTACGTCTTCGACGCCCACCAGCGCGGCGCGCCGGATCACTTCGGCCAGACTCCACCGCTTCAATCTACTGAGCGGCCGCGACTCGACGATCCGCACCACGTCGCCCACACGCGCCGTCGATTCCTCATCGTGCGCGTAGAACTTCTTGCGGCGTTTCACGATCTTCTTGTAAACCGGATGCGGCACCCGCCGGGAGGTCTCCACCACGATGGTCTTCGCCATTTTGGTGGACACTACCTGGCCGATCTTCTCGTTCTTGTGGCCCTTTGCCGTTTCCTCTGCCATCACGCTACCCCTTCCGGCTTTCCGCCGCCCGGCGCTCGTTCAGAACGGTCTCGATGCGCGCCCGATCCTTGCGAAGACCGCGGTACTTCTTCAGGCCCTCGGTCTGACCCATCCGCATCTGGAACCGCAGATGAAACAACTGGTCGCTCATGTCGTGGAGTTGCCGCTCCAGTTCCGTGGTGTCCAGATCCCGTATCTTTTCCGCTTTCATTTCTGCTCCTCGAGCGCCTACTCCGCCTGGGGCCGCGCCACCATCTTCGTGGGGATCGACAGTTTGTGCGCCGCCAGCCGCATCGCCTGTTCCGCGATGTCACGGCTCACGCCTTCCATCTCGAACAGCACGCGGCCGGGCTTCACTACGGCCACCCAGCCTTCCGGAGCGCCCTTTCCTTTTCCCATACGGGTTTCAGCCGGCTTCTTTGTGATCGGCTTGTCCGGGAAAACCCGGATCCACACCTTGCCGCCGCGCTTGATGAAGCGTGTCATGGCAATGCGGGCCGCCTCGATCTGCCGGTCCGTCACCCAGGCGCATTCCATCGCCTTCAACCCGTAATCGCCGAAAGCGAGCGTCCCGCCCTTCCATGCCTTCCCCGCACGGCGGCCGCGCTGCTGCTTTCTGTACTTGACCTTCTTCGGCATCAACATGGCTAAAAACCTCCGCTCGTGGATCGTTGATCGTAGATCGTCGAGGGGACGTCAGCCCTCCCGCGATCCACAACCCACGTTCTACGATCCAGACTCTTTCTCCGGCCCGCCTTCCTTGATCTCCTGCTTCCAGGAGGGCTGCTGCGGCGGCGTCAGCGGCGGCAGGATCGGAGCCGTTGTCCGCTGCGACAGCTCGGGCGGAGCCGCCTGCACGGCCGGACCCGCCGGCTCAGGTATCGGAGCTACCGGCGGAGGCGCCACGGGCTGCCTGCGCTCGCCCCGGTCGCGGTCTCCCCGTTCGCGCCGTTCGCGCTGGGGCCGCCGCGGCTCGGGCTCGGCCGACGGACGCCGCAACTGCGCATCCAGAAGGTCGCCCTTATAGACCCAGCACTTGATCCCGATCACGCCGTAGGTCGTGTATGCCTGGCTGAAGCCGTAGTCGATATCGGCGCGCAGCGTGTGCAGCGGCAGCTGCCCTTGCAGATACCACTCGCTCCGGGCGATTTCAGCACCGTTCAGCCGGCCCGACACGCGAACCTTGATTCCCTTGCAGCCGAACCGAAGCGCCGAATCCACCGACTTCCGCATCGCACGCCGGAACGCCACGCGCTTCTCGAGCTGCAGAGCGATCGATTCCGCCACCAGTTGCGCGTCCAGCTCCGGCTTGTGCACTTCCTGAATGTCGATGAAGACATCCCGCTTCGTGCGCTTCGCCAGGTCCTGCTTCAGCTTCTCGATTTCCGCGCCCTTGCGGCCGATGATGATGCCCGGCCGCGATGTCCGGATGGTGACCCGCAGCTTGTTGCCCGGCCGGTCGACTTCCACCGAACTCACGCCCGCCGCCTTCAATCTCTTCCGCAGCGCGTCCTTGAGCTGCAGGTCCTCGATCAGCAGCTTGGCGTATTCCTGCTTGGCGAACCAGCGAGACCGCCAGGTCTTGCTGACCCCCAGGCGAAACCCGAACGGATGAACTTTTTGTCCCATTGCTTCCTCAGCCCTCGGCTACCGTAATTGCGATGTGAGCCATCCTGCGCTGGTAGCGGTACGCCCGCCCCATCGGCGCCGGCCGGATGCGCTTCATCCGCGGCCCCTCGTTCACATACGCTTCCGAGACCACCAGTTTGTCCACGTCCACGTCGGCCGACCGGTTCTCCGCGTTGGCGATCGCCGACCGCAGCACCTTCTCGACCGTCGGCGCAATCCGCTTGTTCGTACCCCGGAGAATGCTGATCGCTTCCCCGGCGTTCCGCCCGCGGATCAAGTCCACCACGAGCCGCGCTTTCTGCGCCGAAATCCGAACGTATCTCGCTTCTGCTCTCGCTTCCATGACAGACCTCAATGTCTACGCTGGCCTCGCCGACTTCTCCGTGGCGGCCTTCGCCGAGTGTCCGCGGAAAAGCCGCGTCGGTGCGAACTCGCCGAGCTTGTGTCCCACCATGTTCTCGGTCACGTACACCGGAATGAACTTCTTCCCGTTGTGCACGGCGATGGTGCTGCCCACGAACTCCGGCCGGATCGCCGAACGTCGTGACCAGGTCCGGATCACCCGCTTCTCGTTCTTCGCGTTCGCCGTCCGCACCTTCTCGGTCAGGTGCTCGTCCGTGAACGGCCCTTTTTTAGTCGATCGACTCATAGGAACCTACTTCTTCCCCTTCCGGCTCACGATCCACCGGTCGGTCCGCTTGTTGTTCCGCGTCTTGAAACCGCGTGTCGGCTGGCCCCATGGCGTCACAGGATGCCGTCCGCCCGAGGTCTTGCCTTCGCCGCCGCCGTGCGGATGGTCCACCGGGTTCATCACCACGCCGCGGTTGTGAGGCTTCTTGCCCATCCACCGCTTGCGGCCCGCCTTGCCGAGCGACACGTTCTCGTGGTCCAGGTTGCCCACCTGCCCCACCGTCGCCATGCAATCCACCAGCAGCCGCCGCGTTTCGCCCGAGGGCAGCTTCAGCAGCGCGTAGTCGCCTTCCTTCGAAACCAACTGCGCCGACGACCCCGCCGATCGCGCCATCTGCCCGCCCTTACCGGGCCGAAGCTCGATGTTGTGGATCACCGTGCCTGCCGGGATGTTCTTCAGCGGCAACGCGTTCCCCACCAGGATGTCCGCTTCCGCGCCCGACATCACCGTGCGGCCCACTTCGAGCCCCACCGGGTGCAGGATGTAGCGCTTCTCGCCGTCCGCGTAGTTGAGCAGCGCCAGCCGCGCCGACCGGTTCGGATCGTATTCGATCGCAGCCACTTTGGCCGGTACGCCCATCTTGTCGCGCTTGAAATCGACGAAGCGGTAGGCCTTCTTCGCCCCGCCGCCGCGCCACCAGCTCGTGATCGATCCCGTGCTGTTACGCCCGCCGGTGCGCTTCTTTCCGCCTACCAGCGATTTCTCCGGCGTCTGCTTCGTGATCTCCTGGCGGGAGACGGAGGTTGTGAACCGCCGCGTCGGAGTCGTTGGATGATAACTCTTAATCGCCATCTTAGATCTCCGCGTATTCCGGAGCCTTCTGGCCCGGCTTCAGTTTCACGTAGGCCTTCTTCCAGTCGGAACGGTAGCCGCTGAAGCGGCCTCGGCGGCGCATCTTGCCCACGTTGTTCGAAGTCCGAACCTCGGCCACCTTCACTTTGAAGATCCGTTCCACCGCCGCCCGAATCTGCACCTTATTCGCGTCGGGCGCCACTTCAAAGCAGAGCGTCAGCTCGCCTTCCTTTTTAGTCACGGCTTTTTCCGTGACTACCGGCCGCCGGATCACCTCTTGCAGATTCATTTCAACGCCTCCGATAATTTCTTCGCAGCGGCTTCGGACAGCAGCACGTGCTGGTGCCCCAGCAGGTCATAGGTCGTCACGGCCCGGCTTGCGACCAGCGTTACGCCGTCCAGGTTGCGGGAGCCGAGTTCCAGGTTCCGGTTCTCGTCGTTTTCGACGAGCAATACTTTCCGGATCCCCGATTCCAGCTTGTCCAGCGCCGTCCGCATCGTCTTCGACTTATGGTCGGCCAGCGTGAACGACTGCACCACTTTCAGCTCGCCGTCCCGCAGTTTCGCCGTCAGCGCCGACCGCAGCGCGCCGAGCTGCATCTTGCGCGGCAGCCGATAGTCGTAGCTGCGCGGCACCGGCCCGTGTACCGTTCCGCCGTGGCGCCACACAGGCGACCGGACCGAGCCCATACGAGCGCGGCCTGTGCCTTTCTGCCTCCACAGCTTCTTGCCCGATCCCGATACCTCGTGCCGGGTCTTCGTCTTCGCCGTCCCGCTCCGCCGCGCCGCTTCGTGATGCCTCACGGCCTCGTACAGCAGCGCCTCATTCACCTCGACGGCGAACACCGCGTCGGAGAGCTCCAGCTCGCCGACCTTCTGGTTATTCAAATCGACAACGTCCACCCTTGGCATGGTCTGTTACCTCTTGGCCCGCCGCACGACGACGTATCCGCCGTTCGGCCCTGGCACGGCCCCTTTCACCACCAGCACGTTGTCCTCGGCGTTCACGTCGATGATTTCCAGGTTCTTCACCGTCACGCGCTGATTGCCCATCTGGCCGCCCATCTTTGTTCCCGGAAACACTCGGGACGGGTAGCTCGACGCGCCGATCGATCCCGGCGCACGGTGGAACATCGAACCGTGCGACTTCTCGCCGCCGCGGAAGTGATGCCGCCGGACCACGCCGGCGAACCCGCGTCCCTTGCTGATGCCGATGACGTCCACTTTCTCGGCCGGCTTGAACTGGTTCACCAGAACCTGGTCGCCCGGTTTGAAGTCGTCGTCCCCCGGCTGCAAGTTCAGCTCCTTCAGGAACTTCACACCGTCCACGCTCGCCTTCTTCAGGTGGCCCGTCCGCGGCTTGTTGATGCGCGCCGGCTTGACGAACTCCATCAGCCCGAGCTGCACGGCATTGTAGCCGTCGGTCAGCGGCGTCTTTCTCTGCACTACCACGCAAGGGCCCGCTTTGAGCAACGTCACAGGCACTACCTGCCCGTCGTCGCGGAACACTTGCGTCATGCCGATTTTTTTGCCAAGAATCCCTGGGGTCATACTAACCTCTCGGAAATTGACGACTGCTTCATTGATTCACCGGCCGCCGGCTCCACCTTCCGCCCGCCACCGTGACTCGGCAATGACAATCGCCAATCGTCAATTATTTCCGGTCCCTTCCGAACGCCTTGATCTCGACGTCCACGCCCGCCGGCAAGTCCAGCTTCATGAGCGCATCCACGGTGTCCTGAGTCGGCTCCAGGATGTCCAGCAAACGCTTGTGAGTCCGGATTTCGAACTGCTCGCGCGACTTCTTATCCACGTGCGGCGAGCGGTTCACGGTGAAACGGTTCTTAACTGTCGGTAGCGGAATGGGTCCCGCCACCTGGGCTCCGGTCTTCTTGGCCGTTTCGACGATCTCGGTCGTCGATTGATCCAGGACCCGGTGATCGTACGCTTTCAATCGAATCCGAATGCGCTCTCGTAACATTTCAAGAATCCTTGATTGCGGTGTGGGACCGGCCCGAAGGCCTGTCCCACTTTGGCCCGCAACCTACCTATCCCAATATCTCGCTCACAGTACCGGCGCCGACCGTGCGGCCGCCCTCGCGAATCGCGAACCGCAGCCCCTTGTCCATGGCCACCGGCGTGATCAGCTCGATTTCCAGGGCCACGTTGTCGCCGGGCATCACCATCTCCACGCCTTCCGGCAGCGTCGCTACGCCCGTCACGTCCGTCGTCCGGAAGTAGAACTGCGGCCGGTACCCCTTGAAGAACGG
>JAEZIJ010000256.1 GCA_023436715.1 Acidobacteriota bacterium | reverse complement strand
GGAGATGCAGCGTTCGTACAAGCCCCAGGCGTCTTCACAAAGAGAATCCATAGCTGAAACATAAAGCATCCTTGATGTTTCAGAAAGACTTATTTAAGTGGCATTGGGCGAAACCGCCTGCCCCACTGAAGATACTATCCAGGCGCTCCCGATTGTCTCGAAAACCTGTAGGGGCCGGGCATGCCCGGCCCGCTCCCGGTTGCGCCGAGCGTAGCGGTACGCTCACACCCATCCTGATCCGGCCGGTTTCCACCGGGCGCGGGCTGCGGTATGGTGTAACGATGAAAAAGCTTGAGCTTTTCCCGCTCGCCGTCCTTCTGCTCGCGCCGGCGGCCGCTCAACAACCCGCCGCCAACTACGACGAAACCAAGGTTCCGAGTTACACCCTTCCCGACCCTCTGGTGTTGAACAACGGGCAGCCCGTCCGGGACGCCGCGACCTGGACGTCCCGGAGGCGTCCTGAAGTCCTCGAGTTATTCCGGTCCAATGTGCACGGACGCAGTCCGCAGCGGCCGCAAGGCATGACCTTCGAGCTCTCGTCGATTGACGAGAACGCGCTGGGCGGAAAAGCCGTGCGCAAGCAGGTGACCATCAACTTCTACGGGAAGAAGGACGGTCCTCAAGGGGATCTTCTGCTCTACCTGCCGGCCGGTTCGCGAAAGCCCGTCCCGGTATTTCTGGGCCTGAACTTTGGCGGAAACCACGGGATCAACAGCGACCCTGGGATTCGCCTGGGTGACGTCTGGGTGCGCGGAAAAAAGCAGCCCGCCGCCGGGAGTACGCGCGGCGAAACTGCCTCTCGCTGGGCGATCGAGCAGATCCTGGCCCGCGGTTACGGTGTCGCGACAATGTACTACTTCGACATAGAGCCCGATTTCGACGGGGGGAGGAAGTACGGCGTCCGTGCAAACACGCCGCAAGCGCCCGATGCCTGGGGCGCCGTCGCAGCATGGGCGTGGGGCCTGAGTCGCGCTATGGATTACCTGGAGACCGACAGCCGCGTCGATGCGAAGCGGGTCGTGGTGACGGGTCATTCGCGCCTCGGAAAGGCTGCGCTGTGGGCTGGCGCGGAGGATACGCGCTTCGCCATGGTCATCTCGAACGATTCGGGCGAAGGCGGCGCCGCGCTGAGCCGCCGCAAATTCGGCGAAACCATCAAGGACCTGAACACCCGGTTCCCGCACTGGTTCTGCACAAATTACAGCCGGTTCAATGACCGCGAAGCCGGCTTGCCCGTCGACATGCACATGCTTCTTGCCCTCATTGCCCCGCGGCCGGTCTATGTGGCGAGCGCGCATGAGGATCAATGGGCCGACCCGCGCGGCGAGTTCCTCTCGGCAGTGGCAGCCGGGCCGGTTTACCGCCTGTTCGGCAAAAAAGGCCTGGAGACCGATCGCATGCCGGCAGTTCATCAGCCCATCATGAACTCAGTCGGCTATCATATCCGCGCGGGCAAGCATGACGTTACGGCTTACGATTGGGAACAGTTCATCGCGTTCGCGGACAGACACTTCGGGAAACCGTAATCAGTTCAGGAGAACGTCCTCAAAGCCGTTGAACGCCCGGTAAACGCCGCTGGCGCTCACTTCGGGATCGCCGGCGAGCGCCTCCTGGTGCGCCTTCAGCGCCGCGCCGAACGCTTCGCGCAGTGAGGTCTTGCCGTCGTGGTTCGCGTCGGCCCGCTCCGGGTGCAGGAATGAGTCCCAGAACGTCTTCGCGAACGCGTAGCAGTCGGTCAGGTGGCGGCTATCCACGCTCGAAATCGCGATCACCCGGCTTCCGGTCCCTTCAAACGCATCGGCGAACCCGCCCGAGAAACACTGGTCCATCACGATGACGGACTCCCCGCGGTAGTGGTCGACCTCTTCGCGCAGATCCGCGGGCCACACCTCTCCGTTCCGCAGTTCGAGCAGGCTGTCGCCCTGATCCGTATCGCCGTGGCCGGTTCCGTACACAACCAGGAGGTCGCCCTTCCCGACGGTCTCCACCAGTTCGTCCATCACACGCCAGAAATTGTCGGGTACCGGCGCGAGCCTCAATGTCTGTTTCACCAGCCGGCCGCGGCGGTCGGGCGGAGAGACCACGAAAATGTGTGCCGGCTCGAAGCCCAGCGCGGTCAGAGTCGTGTAGGCGCGCGTGATGTTATCCTTGTGCCGCCTCTCGGAATCGCCGTTGACCAGAACGGCGTACTTCTCGCGCGCTCGCGGCGGTTCGGCGGGCCGGGCCTGAACGCCGCCGCAAGCCCCGGTGGCGGAGCCTGACGGTTTGCCGCCGCAGCCCGGCATCAGCAAACACAGGGCAAATGCGCACGGCGCGAGGCGTTTCATAGGGCTTCCCTTCCCATGGCGGGACCTTACGCCAGAATATCAGGGACAAAACCGGGCCGCGAGGCTCCCAATGTGCCGCGCATCGGTACCGCAGCAGCCGCCCAGGATTCGAAGCCCGAACCTGCGGTGCAGCTCCACCATCCGATCTGCATACAATTCGGGATCTTCGGTTTCGAGATCGGCCAAGCCTTCCAATTCTCCTGGACTCTTGGCTGACGTGTTCGCCTGAAGCCCCACAATGCGGCGCCGCGCCGGACCGGCGCAGTTATCGAGCGCCTCAGCCATGATCGAGGGATGCACGCAGTTCACCATGTAGCCAAGCGGGGCGGGGGAAACTGAACGATCGAGAGAGGTGATGACCTCCTGCATGGGCGTGCCGTCGAGCAATGCGCCGTCCCGAGTGACGATGAAGCTCACCATATAAGGCGCGCCGGTTTGCGCCATCGCGGCGGCAATGCCCAGTGACTCGCTCGCGGCGGGCATCGTAGCGGCGCACAGGAAATCGCAGCCCGCGCGTGCGAGCGCATTCGCCTGGAACGCATGGAACCGCGCGGCTTCAGCAGCGCTGAGCGCCTCTTCGGGCTTGTATGCGTCTCCGCGGCAGCCCATCAGGCCGCCAATGAAGACATCCTCGCGGCCCGCGGCCATCTCTCTTGCGAACGCGACGCCGGCGGCGTTTACATCTCCGGTAAGACCAGCGGCGGAGAGCCGTTCGGGATTCGCCCGCCAGGTCGGAGAAAAGCAGATCATAGGCAGGGCCGATCGCTCCGCTATCTCCAGATGCTCGCGGTATATTCCCGCGAGTATCTCGCGGACGCCGGCAGATATGGGAAACGCAGCGTGAGCGACGTGCTCGTCGAGCCTGCAACCCGGATGCCTCCGCAGCCGCTCGATAACGGCACCCTCCGCAAGCACCACGCCGGCGCGGGCGAGCAGTTCGCCGAAGCGGTTCATGCGACTTTCAGCAGGCCGCGTTCGAGCGCACGGCGCACGACGGGAAGGGCGCCCGGCAGCTCTCGAATGCCCGACCGCACGTCGGCCGCGCGGTGTACCGCGGAGGCCGCGTCCCACGTAATGTCGTCCACCGCGATGAGGCCAAGAAGTCCCTCGGCGGGGATGTTGAGCAGCATCTGCGAACCTTCCCTCAGCGCGGTCGTTCCTTCGGGCAGGCGCAGCGAAGCCGCCAGGAGCTTCTCCTCCGGCCCGCGAAGCAGTTCCTGGCCGGCGATAATCTCGTCCACCGTGCGCGAGGTCACGTATCCCCAGCATTCGGGCGCAACATCGAACGACGCGGACCACCCCCGCCCGGCCTCCGCATGCTCGATCACGGTCAGGCTCTGCCGTGTACCGTGAAGCTCCGTGCGGGTGGTCCGCAGTTCGAGTATTCGGAGGCCGTCTGAGGCGAGGTCCGGCGGCTCCGGCCACGACGTGAACACCGTGCCCCGGCCACCCTCCTCGAGGTGATCGGCCACCCCGTGAACCACACGGCGTGGGAGTTCGTCGCCACGCGCACCGCCATGCAGAAACACCTCCGTGCGGCCGGCGCCGGCCGGATCGGGATAGTACGGCGGCTGCGAGAGAATGACATCGAACTTCTCCCCGCGGACCGGCGCGTACACGTCGCCTTCGCGGAACTCCGCGTTCTCGATTCCGTTCACGGAGGCATTGAAGCGCGCCATCGCGACCGCCCGTGGATTCACGTCTGTCCCGACAACCTCACCGGCGCCGGCGGCAGCCAGCAACGCAAGGGTTCCCGCGCCGCAACCGAGATCGAGGGCGCGGCGGACACGCCGGTTCGGCCATCCGGCCTGAAACAGAATCGCTGTGGTCTCTCCCGCCCCCATAACCGCCTCGGCCTCGCCCCCGAGGTAATCGCTGAACAGAAACAGGTCCCGGACGGTGCGGAGGTGAAGCGGCGAAACGATCTCTTCTCCACTTTCATCCACAAGCAGACCATGCTCGATCGCGGCTGCCGAGAGGACGCTTCCGAGCGCCTCCCGGACCGCACCGCGACGCACGGCCCGGCGGCAGAAAAACAGGTTGAGCAACACGGAGGCGGCGTCCCCGGCGAGAGATGCCTCACGGGTTGGCTCGAGCGGCGCGCGCAAATCGTCGCCGCGTTCGGTCATAGCCTGGATAAACGGGCGCGTAAGCCCGATTTCGTGAAACCGCGCGGTGAGCGCAGCGCCTGGAAAACCATTGAGGCGGGAAATATCTGGCAGGGCCACTGACCCATCGTAGCGCGGCGTGGCGTGAAAGAATCCGGGGACACTCAGGATTCGTTCACAGTTTTCAACGGAGTGCCCCATGGGCCTGCGGCCCACCAAGGGTGATGAAAATGCGCACCGGGCAGGATCGCCAGTGGGGCAGGGCCTCGCCCTGCGGCGGGCTCCCAGCCCGCCCGCGTGGCTGGCCTGAGAGGCCGGCGCAGCCCGAGGCTGCCCCAGCAGCCGCGCGGTCTCGACCGATTTTCAACGGTGCGGTCCTGCACGTCCTATGGCAGGCCCGCCGTCGCACTGGCTACCACGCTGCCGTCTTGGAGCCGCGCCCAGGTGGTCGCGCTGCGAGCTTCGTTCTGGTACACGAACGTTTCCAGCAGCGACCCGCGGTCGTAGAGCGACGCCCGAAGATTCGGCTCGCCATACTCCGCCCGCAGTTCCTCTCGACCCGCGCCAGGACGAATGTCCTGCGCAGTGGGAAACCGCGCAGCCCGTCCGGCTGCGGCAGGCGACGCGGGAGGGGGCGCAACCTCGGCAGCGGCGGTTTTATCCCTCGCCACTCGCAATTTCGGCCTGGCTCGTGTCGGCTTTTCCGGCGGCTTTATCGTCGCCTCGACAGACGGCGCCGCGCGCTCCGGGCCCTTGATGAGACCAGCGACCAACGCCAAGACTTGCCACATTCCCCACAGCACAGCAAGGACACTGATGGCTAAAACAACAGACCTGATGATCGTCCGCATCCCAATTACCTCGCCCGCTCTCTGAAACTAACATCCCGCGTTTGAGGGGGTCAAGTACTACGGGGGTACTATAGGGTACTATTTTGCACCAGAAACAGAATCAGGCCGAGTAAAGCCAGACCCATAACGATGATGAAGATAATCAGCGGCAGGTTCGAGCTCTTAGGAACCGCCTGAGCCGGGGCCGGAGCCTGTATCGGCTGAGGCATTTGCATCCCCTGGAGCTGCTGGGGCGGCGCGGCCGGCATCTGCGTGCCGGGATACTGCACGGGCGGCTGTGCGGGCGGCGCTGTGCCCGGGCCAGGCATTCCAGGTGCGGGCTGCGCACTAAACAGCCGGGTGTACTCGCCGGGGCCTGATGGGGCCTGCATCGGCTGAGCCTGCGGCGCGGGCGCGGAGAAGGCTCCCGTCGCCCCTTGCGGCGGCGCGGGGCGCGGAGGCGGCGGGACCGCTCCGCCACCCAGCATCGACGTGCCGAACTGTCGCGTGAATTCACCGGGCGGCCTCGAAGGCGGCGGCGCCGGTGGGGGCGGCGGCGCGGACATGATGTCCCGGGGCGGCTGCGGCGGCGGTGGCGGAACAAAGTCGCTGGATCCCAGCGTTTCCGAGGTCCGAAAGAGTTGCGTGAACTGGCCGGGGCCTCCGGCTGGGGTGCCGGATACCGGCGGGCGGGGCGGTTCCGCGGCTGCCGGCGCGGCATCCGGTGACCGGAACATGCGAGTGAACTCGCCGGGCTGGCCTCCGCCGGGCGGCTTCGGAACGGCTCCCCAATCCTGGCTCGGCGCGTGGGCGGGCGGCGCCGGGCTTGACGCCACAGGCGACGCGCTGAACAGCCGCGTAAACTCGCCCGGCTGTGATGACGGCGGAGCCGGGGCGGCCGGCGGCTGGGAGACTACCGGCGTCGGACTTGGCGGCGGAGGCGCAGCGGGCGTGGCCTGCGCGGCAAAAAGGCTGGTGAACGACCCCGGCTGCGAAGGAGCGGGCTGGACCGGCGGCGCCTGTGGCTCCTGTACCGCCGGTGGCGCGCTTGGGGGTTGCGCAGCCGCGGGTTGAGGCGGGGAAGCGAACAGCGCGGTGAATGATCCGGGCGCCGATGATGACGGCTGCGGCGGCGGGGCCGCAGGCTTCGCGGCCGGCGCGGGCGGCTCTGGCGCATCGCCAACGGTTGCATGGAATAGCTGGGTGAACTCACCCCCCGTCTGCCGGGCCTGTGCCGGCTCTACCGGGGCGGCAGCCTTCTGGGGCGGTATCGTCTCGGCCAGGCTCTCCGCCGGCCCGAACAGCCGCGCGAATGCATCTTCTTCCGCCGCGGGCTGGGCTGGCGCTGGCGGAGCGGGCGCCGCAGGCTGAACCGGTCTCTGCACTGTGGGGACCTGGTACCTGCCCGCGCGTGTCATGGGGTCCGCCACCGGAGCCGAAACCGGGCGCGCCGGTGCCTCGAGCCATCCGCGCACGCTCGTGAAATCCGGCAATACCTCGGTGACTGCGTACGGCATCCCCTTGTGGTCGCTGATCTCCAGCACCAGCGCGCGCTTCTCCGCCGAGGGATCCTCCTTGAGCCGCAGCAACCTGCCAGGCAGCGTTTCCTGGCCGGGCGGCGCCGCTCCGAACAGGATATGCACGAAGACCGGACGGCCCGTGGCAAGCTCGCGCGCCCGGAACGTCTTGGATTCGCTGTCGTTCGCGACTACTTCGCCGAGTTCGTATTTCTTATCCAGGTCCATGACATGCCAGAACAGTTATAGATTACACCTAAACCGCCGCTTCCCGGCTGCCATCAATATTGTCCCAATGCAAGATGCTTCTCAAACGGAGACGCTTTTCAACACAAGATGCCTCTCCTGCAGCTTTCCGTCTTGATAGGCGTACTGATCCCAGGTCGTGGTCAAAGACAGCGACCCCGGAATATCGGAATAGCGGAACCGCTTCCGGTTGCGCCAGCGCTCGGCTCCGCCTCACCGAGCCGGCCGCCGTTTCGCGTATACCGCTTGCTCCGGTCAAAGGCACCCATGGCCTTGTATCAGGGCACGGCTTCAGTCGTGCCGCAAGGCCTTGCCAAGCCACGGGCTTCAGCCCCTGCCGGCCGCTGCCCCAGGCGCCCCCAGGATTCTTTGACAACTCCGATAGGGGGCGGATTGATTGGTTAGGCACACCCCCACCCTACCGTTGCGCGATTCCTGTGATTTCGAGGTGGAACACAGGCGGCTCGTTTCCTCGCTTGACTGTGAAAGCTTTCTGGCCGTCGACCGGCTTTCCGCGCTCGCCGGCCAGTTGCACCTTCTCGGTTTGCGCCGTCAGCCGGAACGGCACGTCATAGGGAACCACCGCCGTGTATTCGCGGCTGTTCGGCTGCTCCCGTTTCAACGGCAGCGGGTAAAAGAAGCCCGCCGCCGTCCAAAGCCCGATCCTGAGGTCCGGCTTCGTGCCGGCCTTTCGTATTTGATCCAACTCGCCCCGCGGGTCGTCGATTCTAACCCTGAATTCATGTCCCTCGCGCAGTTCGAGCGCGCCCAGATCGAGCGCACCGTTATCTGTCAGCGCGAACGTGCGCGGCACATCCCACGCGCATCCGTCGACATAGGGGCTGTCCGGATACTGCACGCAGGCGATGAACTGCCCGGCAGGTACACCGGCCATGGAAAACGCACCATCACGCCCGCTGCGGCTCGAGACGCTAAAGGGCTTCGGATGAGACTTCGTATCAGGGCGGATCTGAACCCACACTGTCGCGCCGGGCAGCGGTCGTTTCCTCTCGTCGACGACTTTGCCGGTCACCGTCGCGGCCCTCAAGCTTGCCACGCCGGCCACAAGAATCGCGATTGATATCATTCGCTTCATAGAGTGCTCCAATTCACTCGACCACCCAATAACCCACATACGGCCATGCCACCATCGCCGCGGCGTCCTGCGCGGCCATGTACACGTTCTTTGTGCCGGTCCACGTAGGCGCAAAGCGAATGCTCAAGTTCAATGTGGCCTTGTTTCCGGCCTTGCTCACCCAGGAATTCTGATAGTCGAGTGTGCACTGGCTGTTGGACATGCTCAATCCGGGGGTTCCAAGAGCCCCGCCGCCGACCCACGCATAGACCTCCGGGGTGGCGTTATCGGCCGAGAGATATGCGGTATCGTCGGAGTACTTATACCAGATGAGGCAAGCATTTGTGGGCGTAAGGCCGCCTGAGGGCGAAAACGCGATTTGGACCCAATCGAGCGATCCGGTACCGGCTCGCGCCTCAAAGCTGAACAGGTGCGACAGGCCGCTCCCCTGGTCGGGGTTCATTGGCCCGACCTGCGGTGGCGGCGCCACATTAGGCATAAGGTTGACGGCCGCCCGAGCGTATTTCGAGGGATCGGCAACACTGGCTGCCTGCACCGTGACTGTCTGGCCTCCACTTAGGCTCGACGGCGCGGTGTAAAGCCCGTTCTCGACGGTGCCGACAGCAGGACTGAGGCTCCACGTTACAGCCCCGTTGCTTGTGCCGGATACTGGCGCAGTGAACAACTGGGTCCCGCCTGCGTTCAAGCTCGCGCTGGCGGGAGAGATCGTGACGCTAATGTCTGGAGGAGTTTCCGGGCCCGCCGCTCCCAGCACTTCAAGCTCTGAGAGAAACAGCCAGCCGGTATGCGCAAACCGCCATTTCACATAGCGCGCCGTCGCCTCACCCTGCACTCCGCCCCACATCACCGCGAAATCCGCCGTGTTCGAGGGGAAATCGTTTGTCGTGCCCAGGGCTACCCAGTTGCTGCCATCCTGGGACACCTGAACGCCCATCGAAGACGGGTGATAGATTCCGGATGCAGCCCACGATTGCGTCAGCGCCCGGACGGATTCGATCTGTCGGCTCATGCCGAGGTCGGCCGTGATCTCGACAATTCCGCCTGTCTGCTCGACGGGGAAACCGACCCACTCGGCGAGCGAATATCCGTTGTAACCGCCGCCGGTGCGATTGGAGAGCTTCGGCACGGAGGGAGAATCCGGATAGTAAGGAGACGGTTGCGGCGAAAACTGGTAAGACACGAGCGGGAGCACGCTCCAATTGGGATACTGCGCGGGACGGAAACGCGAACGGTACTTCCGGTTCAGCTCGCTTGCTTCGACCGGGTAGTAAGTCGCTTGGGGCGACATGTCATTCCCGAAAATCCAGCTCACGAAGCCGCTCACGTAGGGCCGGATGGAGTTTACCTGCGTATCCATCCGCAGCACATCGGCCGGAGGGTACCGGTCGCTGGTCAGATTGGGATCGGCGCGAAATGTTTCGGTGATGGACCAGAGCGCGGTCCGGTTTCCGGCGGCCGCCTGTGCGGCTTGAAGCGCGCTGAAATAGGACGGCAGTTCGGAAAGCGGCGGCGCCCCGGCCTCGGCGCCGGCTCCGTCCTGCGGCATGAGCACGTCGATCTGGCTGGTTTGGAGAAAGCCGGTCGCGGCGGTCTGAAGTTCCGCCGGCGTGAGCCCCGGCATCGAATAGTACGGATCCTTCTTGAATACCGTGGACGTGATGACGGGCTTGCTCGAGTTAATCTGTCGCATGTCCGCGGTGAAATCGCGGAGCAGGCCTGTGCCGTAATAAGACGGCCCATAATACTTCACCCAATTCATCCAGATCTCCTGGGTGAAGTACCAGCCGCGCAAGGATGGGTGGCCGCCGTAGCGCTGGAGGATCTCGGTTGCCACCCGTTTGTTGTATTCGCGCAGTGCCGCGAACTCCAGCCCGGTGCCCCAGTCCTGCTCGGTCTGAAGCGAGCCGAGATACACCTTCATGTTATTGGCGTCGGCAAGTGAAAGGATCATCTCCAGGCGGTCCGTGGTTGGCCGCTCGGCGGTTGGAACCCATTGGCTCGGATAGAGCAGGCCGTCCGGAGCGAGTCCGTAGCCCAGTGGATCGCCGGTGTACGTCCGCAGATGACCGACGGAGACGACGATCACGATGTCCATCTGTACATCGCGCATGTACTGAAACTCCTTTGCCCAAAGCTCGGGAGTCAACGCGCGATAAAAGTTGATGAACGTACCAAAGACCGGAAAGTCGCCGGAAGTCGCCGAACCATAGAAGCTGACTGTGGCGCTGGCAGACTTCGCGTTGTCGGCCACGCTCGTGGCGATTACGCGGGCAGGCGGGCGGCCCGCAATCACGGCTGGAGCCTTATAGAGCCCGCTGGAGCTGACGGTTCCGGAATCGGCAGGGTCCAGCGTCCATGTGACCGCAGTGTTGCTTGTCCCACTCACAGTAGCCGTGAACTGCTGTGCCTGACCCGCGGCAAGGCTCGCCGTCGCAGGGCTGACGGCGACGGTTACTCCGGGAGGCTGCGCTGGCGGCGGAGATTCGATGGCGATCACGCGACCGTTAAGGCGGATGTATTCACGGCTTGGCGGGCCGAGCTGCGCCAGAGCCACCACTGGCAACATTGCAAGTAGCAAGAGCTGAGAGAATCGCATAATCACAGACTCCAAACCTGTGCGTGATCCATACACCGGATCCTCGTACTTCCGAGCCCAAGGCCCAGCCCATCCGACACAAAGATCCTTGCCGAGCGCCTTGGTCAGCGCTCTATGGAGGTCGCTGCCTTTCTCAGGCTGGTTGAGGGCATTCCTGAGATGTTGGCTTCTTTTCGCGACCGCGCCCGGGCTTCTCGACATCGACCACGTGAGCGTCGCTAGATATGTGCGGGCATCTGGCGAAAGGTTCGCGCCCGGGACGGCCACTTTCCGCTTGAGGTACTCGCGAAAGCGAATCCTGGTCGCTGACGTACCATCGTTCGTCTGCCGCTACCCTTTCACTGCTCCTCGGGCTGGCACCGCGCGCCGGGGCGGGGCCCCCCCCCCC
>JAEZIJ010000240.1 GCA_023436715.1 Acidobacteriota bacterium | reverse complement strand
CTGTTACCGAGCCGCGACCGCAATCCGAATTCACATTTCCATCGTTTTTTATTTGCCACAACCCCCTTTGAGGGGGTATGCTTCTGAGGCGGAGCGTGGAAATGTCAAAACGGGTTTATCACCTGATAGCCCTCTTGCTTTTCTCTCTCGGGTCCCTGGCGTTGGCTCAGGAGTTCAAGCGGTATAAGGGCGCGAAAGCCGATACCGCCGCTACCGAGGCCGCCATGCGGCTTGCCGCCACGGAACCCGGACTGGAGGTGACCGTCTACGTCACCTCGGACCCATTCGAGAAGGTCTGCGACTTCTACAAGAGCGTCGGCCACGAGTTCCAGACGATTGGGAAGCGCACTCGTAAACTGCCGAACGGCCAGGAGTTGCGGGACGCATTCATCATCCTGGATGACGCCAAGAACACCCTCACGTCCAAGATGTGGGTGAAAATCCAGCGGCCCTACATCGGCGGCGGGCTCGACCGCAAGGGCGCATCCGCCGAGGAAATTCGCGACGTCACCGCGATCGTCCTCACGCAGCGCAAGTAATCATTAAGTTTTATTAATTGTGGTACCCTGTTCCTATGCCACAGCAACATCGTACCCACCCGGATCACGACCACACGCACGGAAGCGGCTGCGGTCACAAGGGAATCGAACACGAGGGGCATGTGGACTACCTGCACGATGGGCACCTGCACCACGTCCACGGGGACCACGTGGAAGAGCACATAATCGAGGTGACATCGGCGAACCCGGAGCGGTGCACACCCAAACACGCCTGCCATACCCATGAGGCCGGTCATAAACACGGCCCGGGCTGCGGTCATGAGGCGGTGCCGCACGGCGGGCACACCGATTACCTCGTCGAGGACCATCTCCATCACCGGCACGGGGATCACTGCGACGACCACGGCAAGATTTCGCTGAAAGCCTGACCGGGATCTTTTACCGCCCTCGGGCTTCGCGCAGCCGGGCGGCGAACTCGTTGGCCGCCGCGAATGCCTGTTCCATCCCGTCCGAGGTCAAACGCGCCCTTATCTGCTCCAATTGCGCAATAAAACGCGCCAAAGCGCCGTCGATTGCGCCGGAATTTGTGGACAGGATGTCGCGCCAGATCTCGTAGGAGCTTCCCGCCAGCCGGACCATATCGGAGAGGCCCGGTCCCGCCGCCCGTAACTGATCGGCGGACCCCAGTTCCCCCGCAAGCGTCAGGGCGAGCGCCGTCGAGAGCAACTGAGGCAGATGCGAAGTCCGCGCCACCACGCGGTCGTGCTCGGCCGGCGGCATCGTGACCACTACCGCGCCGATGGCCTCCAGCCAGCGCCGGAACTTCTGTGCGGCGGGTGTCTCGAGTTCATCGGGCGCCTCGGGGGTCAGCACCCACGTCCTCCCGGCGAAGAGGTCCGCGTCGGCCCCCCCGGCGCCGCGCGTCTCCTTCCCTGCCATCGGGTGCCCACCGAGGAACTGCCCGCGCCGGATCGTACGGCAACCCTGCGCGACGATCCGCGCCTTCGTGCTCCCGGCGTCCGTTACCAGCGCCCCGGGCCGGAGCCACGGCTCGATCCTGCCCAGGGTGTCTATGATCCGGGCGATCGGCTGCGCCAGAAAGACCAGATCGGCCGCCGCCACGCCTTCGTCGAGCGGCAGCCCTTCGTCGATTGCGCCCCGCGCCAATCCGTCCCTCACCGCGCCGGGAGAGCTGACGCCGATCAGCCGTCCGTCGAAGCCGGCTTTGCGCAGCGCGAGCCCGAACGAGCCCCCGATCAGCCCGACCCCGACTATGGTGACCGTCTCCATCTACATCGTGCGCCCGACCGCCGGGGCGATGATCCGCAACTGGGCCATTAGTTCCGCAAACTGCTCCGGCCTCAGCGACTGCGCTCCATCGCTCAGCGCCCGGTCCGGGTCGTTATGGACCTCGATCAGAAGGCCGTCCGCTCCTGCGGCTACCGCCGCGCGCGCCATCGGGATCACCTTGTCGCGCCGCCCGGTGCCGTGCGAGGGATCGGCCATGATCGGCAGGTGCGAGAGCTTCTTCACCACCGGGATGGCCGATATGTCCATCGTGTTGCGCGTGTAGCTCTCGAAGGTGCGGATGCCCCGCTCGCACAGGATCACGTCGTAGTTCCCCTCCGACATGATGTACTCGGCGGAGAGCAACAGTTCCTCGATGGTGGCCGAGATGCCGCGCTTCAGCAGCACGGGCTTGCTCTGCTTACCCAACTCGCGAAGCAGGTTGTAGTTCTGCATGTTTCGCGCGCCGATTTGCAGGATATCGGCATAGGCCGCCATGAGCGGGATCTGCGTCTGGTCCATTACCTCGCTCACTACGGCCAAGCCGTGGCAATCCGCGGCTTCGCGTAACAGTTGCAACCCCTGTTCACCCATTCCTTGAAAACTGTAGGGCGAAGTCCTTGGTTTAAAAGCGCCTCCGCGAATCAGCCTTGCGCCCGACCGCGCAACGGATTCGGCGATCCGCATCATCTGGTCGCGGCTCTCCACGCTGCACGGACCCGCGATCATCGCCACCGTTGGGCCGCCGATATCGACATCCCGGACGCGTATCACCGTCCCGCCGGGCCGGAAGCTCCGGCTCGCGAGTTTGTACGGCGACATGATCCGGTGCGCCTCTTTGACGCCATCGAGCACATCGAATTCGGCAATATCGTACTTCTCGGCCGGTCCCACGCCGCCCAGAACCGTATGCACAACACCAGTTGACCGATGGACCGTAAAGCCCATCGTCACCATGCGGTCGATAACTCTTTGAATCTGCTGCTCGGTAGCGCCTTCCTGCATTACGACTAACATCTAAGCGCCTTCCTTTCCATTTCTGTCCAGCATCCGCAGCCGCTGCACGTTTCGCATCTCGTCGATGATGCGTTCGAACACCCGTTTGACGCCGTCGGCAGTGAGCGGCCCGGCGTTGTTCTCAGTCACGTTGGCGAACACCTCGTCCTCACGCCTCGGCTCGTAAATGGGCAGGTCGAGGTTATGTTTCACCCGGCCGATCAGTTCGACGATCTTCGTGCGCTCGTTGAGAAGCTCCAGAATCCGGCGGTCCAGGTCGTCGATCCGGTCCCGGCAATCGCGCAGGATTTCCAGTCCTTCGTCCCGCGTCATGCCGTCCCCTTTTCCAACCCACGTTTGAGATCGCGCGCCAGCGATTCGAGTTTTGCCTCGAGCGTTGGATCACAGGCGTTCTGCTCGATCACCCGCATGAACGCGCTGCCGACCACTACCGCGTCCGCCAGGGCGCCGGCCGCCGCCATATGCTCCGGCCGCGAGATGCCGAACCCGACCGCGAGCGGCAGGTCCGTCACCTGGCGCATGGCCTCAACCAGCGGCTGAACAGAGCCGGAAAGCGAATCGCGCTCGCCGGTAACGCCCGTCCTTGAAACCAGATACACGAAACCCTTCGAGTACTTGGCGATGAGCCGCATCCGCGCCTCGGTGCTCGTCGGCGCGGCCAGGAAGATGGTGTCGAGGCCGTACCGGCGCATGGCGGCAACGTGCTTTTCGGCCTCTTCGACGCTGAGGTCGGTCAGCAGCACGCCGTCGATCCCGGCCGCTGCCGCGTCCCTCGCGAGCTCCTCGAGTCCGTACCGGAGCGCGGGGTTCAGGTACGTGAAGAGCAGGAGCGGAACCTGCGAAGTCTTGCGGATCTCCGCCGCGACGCCCAGCACCTTTCTGAGGCTCGTGCCCGCTTCGAGCGCCCGTTCGGATGCCCGTTGGATCACCGGGCCGTCCGCGATCGGATCGGAGAACGGCACCCCCAGCTCGACGAGGTCTACCCCGCCCCGCTCCAGGGCCGCGACCAGCCCGGGCGTCCTTTCGAGCGACGGATCGCCGGCGGTGATATACGCGATGAACCCCTTGCGGCCCTCGCGGCCGAGGCGCTCAAACAGGGAGGATATGCGGGTTTGGGTGTCAGTTCTCATCGAGTTCGGGAAAGTTTTCGCGGTAGATATCGATGTCTTTATCCCCGCGTCCTGAGATGTTTATGAGGAAAACCTCGCCCTTCGCCTGAGGCGCGCGTCGCAGCGCTTCCGCAACCGCGTGCGCCGATTCGAGCGCCGGGATAATCCCTTCGGTCCGCGATAGCACCCGGGCCGCATCGAGCGCTTCCTTGTCGCCGGCCGAGACGTACTCCGCCCGCCCCTGGTCATGCAGCCAGGCGTGCTCCGGACCGATCATCGCATAGTCGAGCCCCGCCGAAACCGAGTGCGTCAGCGCGATCTGCCCGTTCTCATCCTGCAACAGGTAACTGTATGCGCCCTGCAGGACCCCCGGAGAGCCGCCCGAAAACCTGGCGGCGTGCTCCCCGAGCTTGGGACCTTTGCCTCCGGCTTCGACGCCAACAAGCTTCACCTGGACGTCCGGTACGAATGCGTGGAAGATGCCGATAGCGTTGCTGCCGCCGCCAACGCACGCGATGACCGTATCCGGCAGCCGGCTTTCCGCAGCCAGAATCTGTTCCCGTGCTTCGTTGCCGATCACGTTCTGGAAGTCCCGCACCATCAATGGATAAGGGTGAGTTCCTAATGCGGAACCTAACAGGTAGTATGTGCTCGAAACATTTGTGACCCAGTCGCGCATCGCCTCGCTGATGGCGTCTTTGAGCGTCCGGCTCCCGCTATCCACGCCGACAACCTTGGTCCCCAGAAGGCGCATACGGAAGACGTTCAACCTCTGACGCCTCATGTCCTCCGCACCCATATAGACCACGCACTCCATCCCGAACAGGGCGCAGACGGTGGCAGTGGCGACGCCGTGCTGCCCGGCGCCCGTCTCGGCGATTACGCGCTTTTTCCCCATCCGGCGAGCAAGCAGCACCTGACCGAGGCAGTTGTTGATCTTATGCGCGCCAGTGTGCAGCAAGTCCTCGCGTTTCAGATAAATGCGAGCGCCACCTAATGTTTCGCTTAACCTCCGGGCGAAGTAAAGCGGCGTGGGCCGGCCGGCGTAGTTGCGAAGCAGGTCGTCAAGCTCGACTTGGAAAGCAGGGTCCTGCCGTGCCTCCGCGTACGCCTTCTCGAGCTCGTCGAGCGGGGACATCAGTGTCTCGGGGACGAATCGTCCGCCGTACGGACCGTAATGCCCGCCCGCATCGGGTTGCGAGGTAATCATGATAAGGCTGCCTTCAGAAATCGCGTAAGCTTCAGATGGTCCTTCCGCCCGGGTGAGGCTTCGAGGCGCGAACAGGCATCGACGCCCCAGGGATCGGCTTCCTCTATGGCGTGGCGCACGTTCTTTTCGTCCAGCCCCCCGGCGATAATGATCTTGCCCGGCAGGCCCCTTGCCGATTTCCAGTCGAAGGTCTGCCCGGTGCCGCCGTGCAGTCGCTCGGAGGGCGTATCCAGCAGGTAGGCCTCCGCGTCCAAGTCCGCGGCCTCCCCCGCACGCAATGCCCTCCAAAGCCGGAGCCCCGGGGGATAGTCCGCCGCGTTTCCGTGTAGCTGAAGGATGTCCATGCCGGCCTCGGACGCTATGCGCAGGGCGATTTCAGGAGGTTCGTTGACGAAAACCCCTACCTTCCATATTCTTACAGGAATAACCTCAACAATCGCCTTTGCTCGTTCAGGAGCAACGTACCTGGGGCTGTCCGGGTAGAAATTGAAGCCGAGCGCCGCCGCCCCGCTTTCGACCGAAACCAACGCGTCTTCGCGGTTCGTGATCCCGCAAATCTTCACCATCATCGGAGCAAAGCGCGCAGCGCCCCGAGCGGATCACGCGATTTCATGAGATGTTCGCCGACGAGGAACCCGTTGTAGCCGGCCTGCCGCAGCGTGAGAATGTCCTCGGCCGACCGGATGCCGCTCGCGCTGACCTTGATTACACCCGCCGGAATGAGCGGAGCCAGGCGGAGCGAGGTTTCAATCGTGACTTCGAAAGTCCGCAGGCTGCGGTTGTTCACACTGATGACTTGCGCCCCGGACTCGATTGCCGCGTCGAGCTCGGCCTCATCGTGAACCTCGACGAGGGAAGCCATGCCGAACCGCGCCGCGTACTCCCGAAGCTGCCGCAGCCGCTTGGCCGAGAGGATCGAGGCGATCAACAGAACGGCGTCGGCGCAGTAGGCGGCCGACTCCGCCACGTGATACTCGTCGAGCGTGAAATCCTTCCGCAGCATGGGGACGTCAACCGCCCCGCGCGCCTCCGCCATATCGTCCAGGCTGCCGTGGAAGAACTGCTCGTCCGTGAGGACCGAGAGCGCAGCCGCCCCGCCCTGCTCGTAGGTACGCGCGAGCGCCGCCGGGTCGACGCCGTCGGCAAGCACGCCCTTGCTCGGCGACGCTTTCTTGATCTCCGCGATGATGGCCACGTCCTGAGACGAGAGCGCCTTGTGGAAATCGCGCCGGCCGGGTCGAGTTTCCGCGCCCAGCGCTTCCAGGTCGCCGCGCTTTACCATCGCGCCGGCCAATTCCGCCTTCTTGTACTCGACAATGCGGGCCAAAATGTCTGGAATACTGCTGTTCATGTTCCCCTGGGTAGAAACTATGGTAGCACGTGCCATTCCATACCCCGGCTCCGCCCTGGGTCGGCGGGTTGACAGGGGCTAAAGTCCATGGTTTGCTGGCGTTTGCGGCACGGCTGAAGCCGTGCCCTGATACAAGGCCCAAGCCACTGACTTACACTGAAGGCATGGTTGGGGTTGGGATGTTCGCATGGCTGTTCCAGAAGCCGCTGCCGCCCGGCGCGAAAGCCCCGGATTTCACGCTGAAGGACCAGGACGGCAACCGTGTTACACTGTCCGCTCTGCGCGGTAAGAACGTGGTGCTGATCTTCTATCCCGGCGACGAGACGCCTGTCTGCCGCCGCCAGCTTTGCGAATTCCGCGACCAGTGGGAGGTGGCAAAGAAGAAGAACGCGGTCGTGCTCGGCATCAATCCGCAGCGCGCCGAACGACACGCCGGCTTCCGCGCCCACAACAACCTGCCCTTCCCGCTACTCGTCGATACGAATCAGCGCGTCGCAAGTCTCTATAATGCTTCCGGGCTTGTACCCCGGCGCACGGTCTACATGATCGGCCGCGACGGCCGCAT
This sequence comes from Acidobacteriota bacterium, assembly GCA_023436715.1. Lineage (GTDB taxonomy): Bacteria > Acidobacteriota > Terriglobia > Bryobacterales > Bryobacteraceae > Fen-330. The sequence continues at coordinate 23,422 of JAEZIJ010000240.1, read as the reverse complement.
CCGCTATTCCCGCCGCGGCAAGCCGCCTGCCGGGGAAGTGTTGGCGGAGGCGGTGTAGCCGGGCGTGATGAACGGCAGCGTTACCGCGTAGCGCGGAGAGCCGGGTTCGGTGGTGAGCCAGGCTTCGACCGTGTAGACGCCGGGCTTGGGCTCCGGACCCGGAAGGACAGGCCGTGGCATGCGGACGGTAGCCGACCAGCCCTCCGAGATTTCGAGTTCGTGGGTACTCTGCGTGAAAAGCATGCCATCGGACCAGGTCCAGACGACGGCGCCTTCGGGATCCCGCAGAACGGCGTCGTATTCCTGGCCTGACCGGAAGCGGAGCCGAATCGGGTTGCTGTTCGTTTCCAGGCGCATGGTCAAGTTGATCCACTCCGAGTTCTTGTGGAGATCGGCCGAGGCGGTGAAGGCCGCCTGCGGCAGAGCGCCCAGGCGCAGGTTGCCGACCCTGGCGTAGACAAGGTCGAAATCTCGCGGCCCCGCCAGCGAATGTACTGTGCGCCGCAGCATTCCCAGGTTGGCGGCGAACTGCTCGGAGGCCACACCCGTATCCGCGCATTGCAGCGAGCGGTAACGGATGTCGAGCGTCGGGATGGAGCCGGCGGCTCCGTCATGGCGCCCGGGCTTCTCGGCGGTCTGGCCTTCCTCCTCGCAGGGGCGCAGGGGCGCGTTCCACCAGCCCGACTCAAATGGCGCGAAAGAGATAAACGGAAGCTCCAGGCGGCGCTCCTCGTCGAAGTAGACGATCTGGTTCTGAGCCTCGTCGAACCGTACCAACACGGGACCGCTTACGTATCCTCGCAGGGAGTGGTAGACCGTTTCCTCGATCAGGAATGGCACACCCACTGAGACTGTGAACGACTGCCCGGTTGCGTTTTCCCTATAAGTCCAGGTATTACCCGTCTGAAGAGGCAGGAACTCGCCTGCGTTCGCGAGCGCCGCGGTGGTGATCAACAGCAGAATGGCTCTGAGTTTTGGCATGTTTGTGCTCCCTCTGTGCTCCCTATCAGGATACGCAATGAACCTGACGCCGTTCCGTGGAAGTGCGGCAGCCGGTTCACGTTTAACAATCGTTGCCCGGTGCGCGCCCGCAGGTCCCCGGAACCGCAGGCGTAACATGGAATCAGTCATTTCGGGGAGGTTCCATGCCGTCACGAGCGCTTCGCGTACAAACCGAATCCAGGCGAACGGATTACCGCACGTGACGCGCTGAATCTGCTGGGGCGTCGCTACCATTTCAAGACAGGTTGCTGATTACCGTCAATGAGAACTAAACCGACCTGTTCAAAGAGACCGGGTACGCGCGGTACAAGCAGAACCGGTCGAATCGCGGCGATTCAATTTCTGTTCGCTTTCGCGGTGTTTTCAGTATCCAATATCGCCACGCCTCGGGAGCCGGAACAACAATCAGCGAGCGGGCAATCGCAGTCTCCTTGGCAGTACGGCGCCTTTGTTGACCTGGGCTATCTGTTCGACTTCAATCACCCGGCAAACCACACCTTCCGTAGTCGGGGCACCGCATGGCGCGTGAATGAACTGGATCTCAATTTGGCGGCAGCGTACCTCAAAAAGCAGCCCTCCGCGCTGTCGCGGTGGGGCACGGAGATCACGGTCCAAGCAGGCAGGGATACCGAGATGTTTGGGTTTTCCGCGACGGCTCCCAAGTTCCCCGGTTCCCAATGGCTGCGCCACCTCGGCCCGACAAATGTGTCCTATCTTGCACCTGTCGGCAAGGGGCTCACCCTTCAGGGTGGAATCTTCAGCAGCCTGATTGGGTACGATTCGCTGTACGGCAAGAATAACTTCTTGTATACGAGATCGTGGGGAGCCGACTTCACACCGTACTTCATGATGGGCGTGAACGCGAGTTACCCTTTCAGTGCAAAGGTAACCGGTACATTTTTTGTGATCAATGGATATTGGCATTTGGCCAATGCGAATAGTGTTCCGAGTTGGGGTGGACAAGTCGCTTATAAAGCAAGCCCGCTGGTGACGCTGAAGGAGACGGTGCTTTCAGGGCCCCATCAGTCGAACACTGCATTCACGTTCTGGCGTTTCCTTTCGGACACCATAGCCGAGCACAAAGGCGATCGAGTCACTGCCGCGCTGGAATATATTTACTCGACGGAACGTGTGAACGTCCCTGGAAGTCCTCGGGCTCTGATGATGGCTGGCCAGTTGCCTGTGCACTGGGCGCTGAACAAGCGCTGGAGTGCAACCGTTCGTCCTGAGTTTTTCTGGGATCGCAATGGCCGTTGGAGCTTAGCCAGACAGACCGTCAAAGCCATCACGACCACGCTCGAACACCGCATCGCATATCGAGAAACCAACACGATTCTGTGGCTGGGGCACCAATATAGTGATTCCCGGGGGCCCGACGGGGGCTTTTTCAGAGGCGCTTTTGTGGCGCCGGGCGTGGTTCCCTTGACTCCGACCCAGCACCTCCTGATCCTTGGTTTAATTGTGACGTTCGACTCTTCGCCCCCGTAATACTTTCGTCACCGGGTTTCGGGACGACTTGGCGGGCTGGCCCCCGCACGGCGACTTACCAGCCGGCACTCCTGGGATTGGTCTGGTGGCTTGGGGGCAGAGAGGGGGCGTGGTAACGAGCCACGCCCTACCCCACCACCACATCCTCGGGCAGCTTCGCAAGCCCTTCGCGCAGGATCCGCTCCAGCGTCAAACGCGGGCAGATGTGCCGGTCGATGTAACTAAGCAGGTTGAGCGGAACCGTGCGGATCAGTTTCTCGACTTGCGGCTCGAGGCATCGTCCTTCCTTATCGAAAACCCTCTGTACATTCGCCACAGAAATAGGCAGCGGCAGCACCAGTCCGCCGATGTGCGATAGCACGCTCCGCAGGTGTTCCAGGGCTTTGATGGCGCCGATCGAGCCCGCCGCCACTCCCAGCAGCGCCACCGGCTTGCCGCTCAGCACCGAAGGGAACCCGAGGTTCTCGATCACCAGTTTCGTAATGCTGCTAAACGTGCCGTGATACTCCGGCGTGGCGAAGATCACCCCGGTGGACTGCGACACGAGTTCCTTGAGCCGCACGGCATCCGGCGAGGAATCGAGCCCCGGAGGCGGCAGATTCATCTCGCGCGGATCGACCACTTCCACCGACACACTGGGGTTCCTGTCCAGCTCATCGGCAACCAGCGCTGCCGCCATGCTGGTGTAGTTACCCGGCCGCACGCTCCCCTTGATCAATACAATCCGTATTGGACCGCCGCTCATTTTTTCTCCTTCACCTCGCCCGCCACAACCTCATCCACGTAGCACCACATCCAACGTTCGCCCGGCTCGATCGAGCGAATGAGCGGGTGCGTGGATTCCTTGAAGTGCTTCGTCGCGTGCCTGTTCTTCGACGAATCGCAGCAGCCTGTGTGCCCGCAGGAAAGGCACATCCTGAGGTGGACCCAACTGTCGCCCGTCTTCACACATTCTTCGCAGACGTGCTTATCGGTCGTCGTGATATGGATCTGGTCCAGATGCTTACATGCCATAGACGCCTCCGTCACTCAAGCCGTCTTGTACACTTCCCGTTCCAGCGCTTTGCGATCCCACCCGGCGAGGTTCGCACCTGCCTCGTACGTGCTTTGCAGGAATTCCAGCAGCGTCTCTCGCGGGGACGGCGACTTGCGAACCTCGTCGTACATCAGCAGAAACTCGCCGAGTCCCTTGTGGTAGAACGCGGAAGAAGGCCGGACGGGCGCTTCGGACAGACCAGCGGGCGGCGGCGCCGTGTAGGAGTAAAAGGCGGCATCCTGAATGTCTCCGCTGCCCGGCCAGAAACCGGCGCTGCATACCTCGTGCGAATAGGCTTCCCGCGTGATCGAATCCGCGCCGGGACGCGCGGGAGCGAGCCTGCCGGAAAACCGCGTCACCGCAAGGTCGAAGCTGCCCCAGTAGAACTGCACCGGGCTGCTCTTGCCGAGGAAGCGCGAGCGGAATTCCTTGAAGACCGTGTCGGCCGAAACCAGCGCGCGCCAGAACCGGTGAACCTGATCCGGGTCGTACGATTTGTGAGTGCGGTCCTCGGTGAACGGGATCGGGGTGGGAACCTCGTTAGGCGTCGTGTTTATGTGCGCGTCGATGCCGAGCGACCCCAGCCGGGACATGAATTCACGGTAGAAATCGGCAACCGCCATCGGCTTCAGCGGCATGCTCTCCGTGCTGCCGCTGCTGGTTTCGATTCGCAGGTCGTGATCGATGAAGTCGAAATCGACCTGAAACACGCGCCAGCCGTAAGGAATCGTCGAGGTGGTGAGCCCGCGCGCGGTCACATACAGCGGAACATGCCACCAATGGTTCAGCGGCGGGCTGAGTTCCATCCGTACTTTGCCCACGATTTGAGTCCACATGTGAACGGTTTCACACGTGTCTCTCCATTCCGACAAAGGCAAGGGCGGCCAGGCGTTGCCGTCCGCCGCTAAAGGTTTGCTCATGAGCCCCCTCCGGATACAAGACGATCCCATATTAGCGAATCTTCAGAAAACCGGTAAACGGCCAAACCGCTCCCTCACGGTCGACAATCTTTGGCCGCCCGGGTTACTGCACGGGAATATTCACCGGGAGCGAGGACACGCCGCCAATGGAGACGACCAGGGGCTGCATTCCCGCCGGAGCGTCCGAGGGCACGACGAGGTTCAACTGGTTCAGCCCGGCGGTCCCGGGCGTGAGACCGCTGAACTGCACGTCGGCCTGCTTGCCGCCGATGGTGACGGCCGGGGCCGCGAGGGTGCGCGAGAGAGGCTGAGTTCCCGCCGGTTCGCCGGTCGGGGGCTGGTTGTCCACCGGGCCCAGTCCGTTCATGTAGACCTGAATCACCTGCCCGCGTCGCGCCGGGTTCCGCGAGTTGATCGCCGCGGAATTCGCGTCCAGGGCCGCCGCGATCGTGCTTCCCGTCTGAGCATCGGAGGACGAGTACACGGCCGGCGAGTAGTTCGAAACCGCCGCCGTGTACGTCTTCCCGAGCGCTCCGCCGATATTCACCTTCATGATCACGGAACTCTGCCCCGCCAGTTCCCACGGCGCCTGCACGTTCACCTGCCCCGGGCTGACGTACATGAGCCTCCCCGGCAGGCTCAGGTTCGCCTCGGGGACGTCGAAGCTGACGCTGACCAGGTCAAGCGAAAGCGGCAGGCTTGCTGTCGTCGAACTGCCGCTCGCGTCGCTCAGGCTATCGCCGAAGATGGCCACGTACGCACCCGGCGCCACGGTCGCGCCATCCACTCGTCCGGCGGCGTTACCCACCCCGGAAATTGAAGCCGGCGGGTACACGGAGACACTGAAGGGAATGTCGAAGTCCGTGGTGCGGGCACTGAACGCCTCCTTACCGGGCGAAGGGCCTATCGTGATATCCGCGGTGGCCACGCCGTCGCCGTTGGTCACCGCGTCCGACCGTGTAATCACGCCCGCGCCGCCGGCCTTGTCGAAAGTCACGGGCACTCCGGCGACCGGCACTCCGAACTCATCGATAATCCGGAATGCCAGCCCTTGCGGGATCACGTCGCTCGTTGTCGCGGAGAACTGAAGCCCGCTCAGCGGGACGACATCCCAGGGCACTCCGTCCGGCACGAGGTAGACGTAGGGAATGCGGAACGGCGCGCCCGCACCCTGAATCGTGACGGCGCCCTCGTAGATTCCCGGCGGCGGAACCGTTCCATTGAACGACAACGTGACGGTGTCCGTAGAAAACGACCCCGCAAGGGCCAGAGTGCTCTTATCGAGCGTGGGCGTGTTGCCGGTCACCGATTCCGCCGAAAGAGTCAGGTTCGCCTGGCCGGCGCCCGAGTAGCGGATCGTGATCTTCTGCTGCGGCGGCGGATCGCCCTGCTTCAGGAAGCCCGGCTTCGGCACCACGAAAGAGACGACCGACGGGTCCACGGTGATCGACGTCTGAACCGCGTTCCCGCCGTTCATCTTGCCGTTGCCCGACGAGAGCACGCCTCCGGCCACGCCGCTCGCCGTGACGTCCTGAGATGCAGTGTTGACGATCGCGGATTTCAACTGCGCCGGAGTGAACGTCGGGTTCTTCTGTTTGACGAGCGCGACCGCGCCCGCAACCGTCGGCGCCGCGAAACTCGTGCCCTGTGCAACGGTGTAGCCGGTCGGGCTGTACATCACTCCGTTCGGATCGAGTTTCTGCGCGGCCATGTAAAGATTAGTCGCCACGGCCACGAGTTCAGGCTTCAGTCGCAGGTCGATTGACGGCCCGCGAGAGGAAAAATCGGGAATCTGGTTGAAGTCAGTGCTGTCCGCCTCGGCCAGTGTCGGGTCGAGCGTCGCGGTTGCTTTGGGGTTGGAGTCCAGATAGGACTTGAGCGATTGCCCGTCCGCGTTGCCGATCATGACCGCCGGGATCTGCGCATCGAGCAGACCTCCCGGGGGAACGATGCCCGAAAGGCCGTCTTCCTGGATGATGATGACGCCGTTCGCACCGGCATTCTGCGCGTTCTGGACCTTTGCGGCAAACGAGCACGCGTTCCGCGAACGCAGGATCAACGCGAACGCACCCGTGAGAGATCCGGAGGGAAGCGCGGAGCACGCCAGGCCGTTGCCGTCGAGCGCGGCCACGTCCTTGAGCGGCGCGGCGAGGGGAGCATCCGGCAGCGGGCCATCGCCAAACGCCGCCGGGATGAACTGGAGATTCTGCGGTACGTTCACGCCCTGCACACGAACGCTCGAAGTGAAGAAGTGCGAGTTGGTGCTCGCCCCCACCGCGATTACGGAAGGCGCCGTGGCCGGGGACTCAATGGTGTTCAGCGTCGGCACGGTGGTGCCCGAGTCCCCGCTGTTGCCCGCCGCCGCGACGACGGTCAGGCCCGAGTGGACCGCGTTCTCTATGGCGAGGGCTTCCGCGTCGCACGGCACGCCCGGCGGGAGGCCGCACGCAGCGCCGCTTTCGAGCGCTCCGCTCGAAGCCAAACCGCCGAGGGCGAGCACGGCGATGTCCATGCCGTCGTTCAGCGCGTCTTCGAGCGCCTGCACTATGATGTCACCCGTTGTGGCATCGTTCACGCCCGGCGATCCGAACACCTTGTAGTTGCCCAGGAAGGCCCCAGGCGCGACGCCGGTGATGGTGGCCAGCGGCCCGGTGTTCGTCACGCCTGCCGCGATCATGCCGAGCGCGGTGCCGTGGCCGACGTGGTCGCGGGGAGAGACATCGTCCGGACGCGAATCGGCGGCTGGGTTGGACCCCGTCCCCGCCGCGAGCAGCGGGATGTAGCTGCGGGCGACGATCACTTTGTTGTTGGTGAACGCGCAATCGGCGCCGCTGCATTTCGGAAAACCCGCGGGCGGCGTGAGGGACGGCGCCTGGAAGCCCGGATGCGTCTGGTCGATTCCGCTGTCGATTATGGCGATTTTCACGCCCGCGCCGGCTGTATCCTTTCCGCCGAGGACGTTCCACGCGGCGGGCACGTTTTGGAGCGGGATCGCTTTATCGAGCAGCAGGTGGTAGCGGCGGACCGGCAGCACGGCTTTCACGCCTGGCACGGACCGCAACTGCTCCGCCTGGTCACGCGACGCCGAGACGAACACCGCGTTGAGGAGCCGTTGCGCCGAACCGGTCACGTGAACGCTGCGGGCCGCGAGATGCCTCCGCACATCGGTCTGGGCCGCGAGCACGCGCTGCCGCGCCCCGGCCGGCGTGGGAGTTTCAGAGAGAACGACCGCGTACCGTCCGGCGAAGAGCGCACCGGAGGCCAACAGCAACAGCGTAAACGCACGGATATGGCGCATGCCCCAGTTCCCCTCTGCTTGGTGAATTCTGAATACAGTGTACCTGAGTACGTGTGGGCGTGCCCTGTGGAAGGCCAAACCCCTCCCTCGAGGTCGCGGCGCCGCCTTCCGGTTCGCCTGCTATCATGGACTTCACAATTGAAACAGGCAACGGTTCCGATACTCTACCCCATCCTGGATACCGAAACTCTCTTGCGCCGCGGTTGCGACGTGGTGACGGCGGCCGAAGCGATGCTGGAGGGCGGCGCGCGCATTCTGCAGTTCCGCCACAAGGGACATTACTCCCGCCCGGTGTTCAAACAGGCCGAGTGCGTCGCCGCCCTCGCGCGCAAGGCCGGAGCGCTTTTCATCATCGATGACCGCGCCGACATCGCGATGCTCCTCGACGCCGGCCTTCACGTGGGCCAGAACGACCTGCCGCCCTGCGACGCACGCCGGCTGATCGGCCCCGAACGCGTGCTCGGATTTTCCACGCACAACCCCGCACAGCTGGCCGCCGCCGGTTCCGAACCCCTGGACTATGTCGCGTTCGGCCCCGTTTTCGCCACGCGCTCGAAGCAGAACCCCGACCCGGTGGTCGGCCTCGCCGGAATTGCCGAAGCCAGAAAGCAGTGGACTCGCACCCCGCTGGTGGCGATCGGCGGAATCACACGCACCAACGCCCGCGAGGCGCTCGCGGCCGGCGCCGATTCCCTCGTGGTGATTCAGGATATTCTGCCCGAAACCTGCACGTTCCAGAGCGTGCGCGCACGGATGGAAGAATGGCTTCAAGCCGTGAGAGTGTGACCCCGCCGGGCCTCGCCAAGAGCCTCGGCCTGCTGGACGCCACAACTATCGTTATCGGTTCGATGATCGGGTCGGGCATCTTTATCGTACCGGCGGATATCTCGCGACAGGTCGCGTCCCCAGGCTTGCTCATCATGGTGTGGGTGGCCACGGCGGCGCTCACCATCACCGCGGCGCTCAGCTATGGCGAACTCGCCGCCGCGATGCCGCAGGCGGGCGGGCAGTACGTTTATCTCCGTGAGGCCTTCGGACCGCTCAGCGGTTTCCTCTACGGCTGGACGCTCTTCCTCGTCATACAGACCGGCACCATCGCGGCCGTTGCGGTAGCGTTCGCGAAATTCACCGGGGTGTTCTTCCCGTGGATCTCGGCGCAGAACGACCTCGTCCGCATCGGCCGGTTCGGATTCAACACGCAGCAGCTTCTGGCGATCGCGGTGCTGATCCTGCTCACCTGGGTCAACACGCGCGGCGTGCGCACGGGCGCCGTGGTCCAGAACACATTCACCTTCGCGAAGGTGGCGGCGCTGGTTGGACTCGTTGTTGCCGGATTGCTGCTCGGCCGCAACCCGCAAGCCGTCCAGGCCAACTTCACGGACTTCTGGCGGAACGCCGGCTGGGGATTCGACACCATACGGCTGGTGGGCGTGGCGATGGTGGGCGCGCTGTTTTCTTCCGACGCGTGGAACAACGCGACCTTCACCGCGGGCGAGACCCGCAACCCGCGCCGGACCGTACCGCTGGCGCTCGCGCTCGGGGTCGGGACGGTTTCGATCATCTACCTCGCGTGCAATTTCGTGTACTTGAGCGTTTTGCCGCTTCACGCCATTCAGAGCGCGCCGGAGGATCGCGTGGCTACCGCCGCGGCATCCGTTATTCTCGGGCCGGTCGCGGTGCAGGTGATGGCCGTCGCCATCATGGTCTCGACTTTCGGGTGCGCGAACGGTATGATTCTGGCGGGCGCTCGCGTTTACTACGCCATGGCGCTGGACAAGCTCTTTTTCGGCCCGGCGGCGAAACTCAGTCCGCGGCGCCGCACGCCCGTGGTTTCGCTCGCCCTACAGTGCGTCTGGGCGTGCCTGCTGACGCTCACAGGAACGTACAGCGATCTGCTCGACTATGTTATATTCGCCGTTTTGCTCTTTTATATCCTCACGATTGCCGGGATCTTCGTGCTGCGCCGCACCCGGCCGGGAATGGAGAGACCGTACCGCGCGCTCGGATACCCCGTACTGCCCGCTGCATATATAGTGGTTGCCGGGCTGATCGAGGTTCTGCTGCTGCTGTACAAGCCGAATTACACGTGGCCGGGGTTGATCGTCGTGTTATTGGGCGTGCCGGTATATTATTTGTGGCGGCTGCGCTCGCGGCCGGCGGGAGTCTGAATGGCATCGACTACTTTGTTCCAGAGGAAGTCCATCAGTGAGCTACATGCGGAAGCCGAAGGCCACGCGCTAAAACGCGCGCTCGGGCCGATGAACCTGATCGCGCTCGGCATCGGAGCCATTATCGGCGCGGGCCTGTTCTCGCTCACCGGGCTGGCCGCCGCGCAAAACGCGGGCCCCGCGGTGGCCCTGTCGATGGTAGTGGCCGCGATCGGCTGCGCCTTCGCAGGGCTCTGCTACAGCGAGTTCTCCTGCATGATCCCCGTAGCAGGCAGCGCCTACACCTACGCCTACACGACGATGGGCGAATGGCTGGCCTGGATCATCGGATGGGACCTCGTGCTCGAATACGCCGTCGGCGCCGCCACGGTCTCCATCAGTTGGTCCGGCTACGTCGTCTCACTGCTGCACGATTTTGGAATCAACCTGCCTCCGCAACTGGTTTCCTCGCCGCTCGAGGCGCTGAAACTGTCCGACGGGACGCTCGTGCAGGGCGTCATCAACCTGCCCGCGGTTTTCATCGTGGTTGTGATCTCCACGCTGCTGATGGTCGGGATTAAGGAATCCGCCCGCGCCAACGCGGTGATCGTCGTAATCAAAATGGCCGTCGTGCTGGTGTTCATCGCCATCGGCTATTTCTACATCAACCGCGCCCACTACCAACCGTTCATCCCGGCGAACCAGGGCGCGTTCGGCAAATTCGGCTTTTCCGGCATCATGGCCGGAGCGGGCACCATTTTCTTCGCGTACATCGGATTCGACGCAGTCTCCACCGCGGCCCAGGAGGCCAAAAACCCGCAGAAGGATATGCCCGTCGGCATTATCGGATCGCTGGCGATCTGCACGGTGCTCTACGTGCTATTCTCCGTGGTCCTCACCGGCATGGTGCCCTACCAGAGCCTGAACGTCGCGGCGCCGGTCGCCGTGGCCATTGACGTGACACAGAAGCCCTGGCTGATGACGATGATCAAGCTCGGCGTCATCGCGGGATTCACCTCGGTGATTCTCGTCATGTTGCTCGGGCAGTCCCGCGTGTTCTACTCGATGTCGCGCGACGGGCTGGTTCCCAAGGTGTTCTCCGACATCCACCCGAGGTTCCGGACGCCGTGGCGCTCCAACATGCTGTTCGCGCTGTTCGTTTCCGTGCTGGCCGCGTTCCTGCCGCTCCAGGTGGTCGGGCACATGACGAGCATCGGGACGCTGTTCGCGTTCGTGATCGTTTGCGGCGGCGTGTGGATTATGCGGCGCACGCAGCCGGACGTCCCGAGGCCGTTCAAGACGCCGCTGGTTCCGCTCGTGCCCATCCTCGGCATGATTTGGAACTTCGCGATGATGTACTCGCTCGGCCCGGACAACTGGACGCGTCTGGTGGTCTGGCTCGTGATCGGCCAGATCATTTTCTTCTTGTACGGACGGCGGCACAGCACCTTGCGGCACGGCAAGGCGGTGGCATGCACGCTGCTCGACCGCGCCCTCAGCTTCGCCAATATCGGCTTCCTGGTGGGCGGCACGGCGGGCTTCCTGATGCGCCCCGGGAATCTGGGATTGCAGACGGTCATCGAGCGCGGCCTCAACCTGACAGACCCGGCCCTGATGAAGGTCGCCCACGCCTCGTTCAACTCGATGGTGCTCGGAGCTCTCGCGGGTGCGGCGGTCGGGGCGCTTTGCGGATACATGATCTACAAGCTTAAGGACGAGCAGAGCAGTCACGTCGATTCGCTGTAGGAAGCTTGACAGACCGCTCGCTTACGCTCGCGGCTCGGAAGCCCGAAACTGAGCCGCGAGCGTAAGCGAGCGGTTTCGCGGCCTCTGTAGAGCCGATTCCGGTATGGCGACCTCCAAGATCACCATCACCCTCTACGACGATCAGGTCAAGGAGATTCGTGCCCTGATCGCCGCCAGACAGACTGCGCTAGACGCTTTGCCGGTCAGCGGAGTTCGACAAAACGTTCGGCATCCTCGAACCGCTTCAGAATTCTCGGCCATTGCTCGCCGAAAACTCTGAGCAGGAACACTCGCCTGCAGTTTCCGAGCCGTACCCACAGCAACCTGGCTGAGGGGCATGCGGAGAACAGCGTCACGAAGTCGTCATCCTTCGTGATAAGCACACAATCGTGCTTGGACGCATAGGCCCAAACCTCAGCATCGGAGGCATTCCGCAATCCGACGTCGGCTACGTGCGAAGCTTCCGCTTGCAGATCCCCGGAAATGTAGCGCGCCAGTGCGGGAGGGAGTTGGTTATCGACAAGGAATCTCACGCGGATAGGAGGATCGGGTGGTCAGTCTGACGAGCGGCGTATTCGATTGCCGCGAGGATGTCCTCTCGTTCCAGGTAGGGGTAGTCCTCGATGATTTCCTCTATGCTAGCTCCGGCGCTCAGTAGTTCGAGGATGTCCGTAACGCGGATTCTCATGCCACGAATGCACGGACGCCCCCCACACTGGGCGTCATCTATCGTGATTCGACGTAAACGATCGCTGGTTGTGCCAGACATCTGGAATTAGTGTAACGCTTTTGGCGCGAAGGTCAGGAGCTTTCACTCCGCCAACATCAACGCAATCCTGTCCATCACCGCACGAATTTCCCATGACGGCGCATTGAAGTTGTTCGCCACAATCGCGAACGCAACCAGTCCGCGGGTCTTCGATTCCACGTAGCCCGAAAGCGCCGCCACGTGCGTGAGCGATCCGGTCTTCGCGTGAATCCGCCGGCCGTCGCGATTGCCGCTGAAGCGCGTGCTTAGGGTGCCGTCCTCGCCCCCAAGCGGCAGCAGTGAGACCCACGCATCCCCGTGCCGCGAAGCGCGCATGAACCGCAGAAGCTTCACGAGCGCGCCCGGCGTGACAAGGCCGAGCCGCGAAAGCCCGGACCCGTCCTCGAAGTTGTACTCGCCGTCTTCGATGCCGGCCTCCGAAAGGAACGCGCGCATCTCTTCTAGCCCCGCCTCGCGGCTGCCCTTGCCGTTCCGCACGCGCCCCACCTCGCGCAGCACCATTTCCGCGTGCAGGTTCTGGCTCACTTTATCGATAATTCGCAAGACCTCGACCAGCGGCGGCGAAGTCCGCCGCGCCAGTTCCACCCCGCCCGCCGCGGCCGGCGCTTCCCCCTGGTTCGCGAAACGGTGCCGCGCTACCGCACGCCCTCCGATCCGCACTCCCCGCCGCACCAGCGCATCCGCCAGCGCACGCGCGGCATACAGCGCCGGATCGTCGATCGCCAGCAGGAGCGTGGTGGAACCCGGCGGGTCGCTCGACATCGTGCCCCAGATCCGCAACTGGCGCGATCCCGGCAGCCGTTCCACGTACACCTTGTTTTCGAGGCCGGGACCCGCGCGCACGCGGTTGTCTATGGCGTAGAACTCGAGCGCGGGCGATAGCGACAGTTCAGGCGTCCCAGCGGCGGCCGCTTTCAGCGTGATGGAAATGAAGTTGTCGTTCACTGCGAGGGCGCTCACCGGCGCGCCGTAGTCCCACGCGACGTCGTCGGTCGCCCAACCGTCCGGGTAGGGCGCCCAGATGTACGCCGTATCGTCGCCCACTATATCGCCGTCGATCCGCCGCACGCCGCGAGCGCACAACTCGGCCGCCAGCGCATCGATCGCCTGAAGCGGATCCCCGGCCGCGGCGCCCTTCCGATACGGAACCGCACGGTTCGAGAGCAGCGGGTCGCCGCCACCCACCAGCCGCAGTCCGCCGGCTATCCGCCCCTGTGCGTCGGGCGCGGCGTCCGCGCGGATTGTTGTCTCGAACCGGTAATCCGGCCCGAGCCGCATCAACGCCAGCGCCGTGGTGAACAGCTTTGTGTTCGAGGCAGGCACGAAGAAGCGGTTGGCATTCGTCTGGAATAAGGTGCTGCCCGTTCCGAGCTCCACCACTTCGATGCCCCACCAGGCGCGCCGGGCGCCGGGCGAGGATTCCAGGGCGGCCTGAATCCGCTGGCCCAGAGGCTGGGCGGGCGAGATCTGAACAAGGAGGAGAAGTGGAACGATCCAACGCATGGAAAACAGGATTATACTTCAGGCATGATCGCCGGCCGGCCCTGCCTCTGCGCTCTCGTCCTCTGTTCGGCTGCCTGGGCCCAGAGCGGCACACAGCCCAAAGCCACTGTAAAGGAGTACCCGGTCCAAGGCAAGGCCGGCGAAGTTGCCCTTGGCGCGGAGTACCTGGTGCACAGCTTTTCGAGCCAGGGGCAGACGTTCTTCGCTGAAGACTACCTCGTCGTCGAAGTGGCCGCCTATCCTCCGAAAGGTGGGCAGGTCGAGCTCTCGACAGGCCAGTTCATGCTCAGGATCAACGGTAAGAAGGGTCTACTCTTCCCCGATCCGGCAGGCATCGTAGCCGGGTCGCTGAAATACTCCGATTGGGAATATCCCCGCACGGTGCAAGCAGACGCCGGAGTAGGCCCCGCGGACGTCATCCTCGGCCGCCCCACGCCCGAGCCGCGCTTCCCTGGCGATCGAAGGGAATCCCAGCGAAGAGGCCCGCCTGTAACGAGAGCCCCCGCCCAGGTTCCCGGCGGAATGGAAAAGCAGCAGGCGCAGACCGCTGCCGAAGCGGCGGTGGAATCCGCCCTGCCCCAAAGCGCCTACGCCGGGGCGGTCGGCGGTCACCTCTATTTCCGGTACAAGGGAAAGACGAAATCCCTCAAGAAGCTGGAATTGATTTACCGGCAGGGCGATCAGGAAACTGTGCTGCCGTTACTTTAAGCCGACCGAGTCGCGGAACTTCGCCTCCGCCCAGATCACCAACAGCAGCAGGAAAACCATCACCGTGCCGAGCAGCGGCAAGCCCATCACTACGCGGATGCCCCAGAGGTGCGTGAAGTAGCCGAGCGACCAGGGCGCGAGCAGGCCTCCGGTCAGCGCGAGCGAGAAGATGCCGTTGTAGACGCCAGGATGGTAGTCCGGGAACCGGTTCCCAATCTTCTCCACAACCAGCGGGTACACGGATGCAAAGCCGCCGCCGATCAGCAGAATGCCCATGATCGCGCCGAAACGGTTGTTGGTCGAGATCAGGAAGGTACACCCCAGGACGGCCGCAAACGCGCTCGCCATCAACAACTTACCGTGATGTACAGCCGGCATCACCGACAGCACGACCGTGCGGCCCACCAGAAGCGCGAGCCAGTACAGGGCCAGAAGCACCAGCGAAGCCTCCGGACTGATGCCGAGCCGGTGGATCAGAAAAATCGGGAGCCAGCCGGCAATCGCCCACTCGTTCCCGAACTGAAAAAACAGCAGGAGGGAAAACAGCACCGCGCTCGAGCTACGGAAATTGGAATGGCTCTGCCTCAGGGAGAAACGGACGCTCGAAAGCGCGCGCGGGTACGACGACCGCGCGTAAGACGGGATGAAGAACCCCGGGATCAGCGCGATGAAAATCAGAATGCTTGGAACGGTATAGGCGTAAAAGGTTCCCGCGACGAGGACAGCTACGAGGACGGTGCCCAGGCCGAAGAACGTCCCAGCCAGGTTGACGGTCGCCGAGGCTTCCTGATAGTAGATTGGCGTGATCGCCTGAAATAGTGCGGAATTCAGCAGCCCCGCCCCGCAGCCGATCGCAAACACGCCGCCCATTCTCCACCAGGGCAGATAGGTGGGGGGGACCAGGGCCAGGTAAATCAACGCCCCGCAGGCCAGGCTGCACGCCAGAACCAGGGTGGCTCCGATGCCCGCTTTGGACAGCAGGCGGTGCGAGATGGCAACGGCAATCAGGATTCCCAAGTTCATACTGAGGAAGTAGTTGCCGGCAATCAGGTGGTCCTCGGTCAGGTGATGGCGCCAGACGGGAAGGATCGCGCCGAGGAAGGCGAACAGTATACCGGAGAGCAGGAAGCCTGCCAGGGTCCTGCGGGCCACGCCGGGCGGTAGCAGCCGCGGGCCGGTCCCCTCGCTTCGTAGCTCGGCAGCCGTTTCAGCCACCACGGTATTGTACATGAAAACAGAGCCCTCCCGAATCTCGTAGCCCCGGCGAGCGCAACAATATTGAAAACAGAATCTGGCCGGGTGCGGCTCACGAGTTTTCAGTACGTTACGATAAACCGCATTTGGCTTCCCGATTGCACTAACCTGATTGGGGTTAACAGAGGTTTTATACGCTTTGGGGGGACGTTGCCTCCTACGCAATTAGCTCTCCCCACACCCCGCTGTTACGAAGCGGGGTTTTTTTCTTTGTGGGCCCTCTCCTTTGCTACAATAGCCTCCTTCCATGAACAATCCCTACGCCCACCTGATGTGTCGCTGGGAAAACCATTTGGCCACCCGCGATACGGACCGGGTCGTTCGCCCGTTCGAATGGGGGCTGGACTGGATGGGGCTCGAGCTGGGGGATGGCGAAGACCCTCGGGGGCGCGTCCGCGAGCGGACCTCGTGCTGGCTGGCCGATTCCGATGCCTTCTACTCCTATGAACAGCCCCGCGACTACGACTTGAGAGCCGGGCACCTCACGTTCACAAGCCCGATCGAGACGCCTTACCCCGAGAACAACGTCGTACACGCGGAATGGCTGCCCGCGCGCCGGCACCAGGGCCGGGCCGTCGTGGTCCTCCCCCAGTGGAATGCCGACGCGGACGGCCACATGGGGCTGGGCCGGCTACTGAACCGATTCGGCATCTCGGCCCTGCGCATGTCGCTGGCTTACCACGACCGCCGCAAGCCGGCGGAGACGGCGCGGGCCGATTACCACGTTTCCAGCAACGTCGGACGCACGATCCATGCCGGGAGGCAATCCGTCATCGATGCGCGCGCCTGCCTGGACTGGCTCGAGATGCAGGGCTACGACCGGCTGGGAGTGTTGGGAACGAGCCTCGGCTCGTGCGTAGCCTTCATCACGGCGGCACACGACCCTCGGCCCCGCACGGCCGTGCTGAACCACGTCTCCATGTACTTCGGCGACGTGGTGTGGACGGGCATTTCCACCCGGCACGTGCGGGACGGCATTGGAAACGCCATCACTCAGGATGAGCTGCGGGACTACTGGGCGGTAATCAGCCCGGCGAGCTTCCTGGAGCGGCTCAAGGGCCGGGACCTGGAATCCCTGCTGATCTGGGCGCGTCACGATACCACCTTCCTCCCGGTCTACTCCCGGCAGGTCATCGAACGGTTTCGGGACCTTGGCTTTCCGCATAGGGTGAAAGCCATGCCCTGCGGTCACTACACCATCGGCCAATTCCCGTTCAACATCATGGACGGACTGGCGATGTGCCGCTTTCTGGCGAACGGGTTGTAAGCGACACCAGTGTGCAGCACAGGCCAGGAGGCCCAGCCCGGAAGGGCTGACCCCACCTCAAATTGACAGGCACAGGCCGCCGTGCCACGATATGGGTATCACTGAAAAAGGAGGTGGTCCAGGAAATATGTCATCTGGCAGTAGTAAACCTTGTGAGGTGGCCGACTGTTAAGTCGACCATTCTAACGTAGTCGGCCCCGAAATCAGTGGCGAGGCCCAGTTCATGTGGACCGGCCGCCTCACATTGGTTTTCGTGAGCCTCAGGCTCACCTATTGGCTACCAACACCCCCGCCCTGCTATGACGGAGCAAGGCGGGGGTTTCATTTTGGTATAATGTTGTTTTACCGCGCCGACGAAAGGATTTTTCTCCATGAAGGCAGGGATTCACCCCGCTTACAACGAATTGAATGTTATCTGCGCCTGCGGAAGCACGTTCCGGACGCGCTCAACGCACAAGGGCGATATCCGGGTGGAAATCTGCTCGAAGTGCCACCCCTTCTTCACCGGCAAGCAGAAGCTGATTGACACAGCCGGCCGTATTGACCGATTCCAGAGAAAGGTCAAGAAGACCGAAGAGATGCAGAAAGCGGCAGCCCTGAGGAAATCCTAACGAAAAAAAACCGCTTCCTCGCGGTCGCGGCTCGGAAACGGCATCGCGACCGCAAGGAGGCGGTTAGTTTCGCTGGTGTTTATCCCTCTCTTCCCGCATCTTCTCGTATTCCGCCCGCTGCTCGTCGTTCAGAATCGCGCGAATCTTCTCTGCCTGTTCGTCCTGAATCACCTTGACTTCCGGCCTGTACTTCTTCCGTAGGTCGTGGAATCGCTCACGGGTGGCTTCAAGTATGCCGGTGAACTGCTTGAACTGCTCGCCGGTCATGTTCAGGCGCGTGCGCATATCCTCGAGGTAGCGGCGCCGCAAGTCTTCCGGACTGCAAGGGTTGCTCTTCGCATCGACCGTACGCGCACTGTAGAGCCTTGTGCCGAACCCTCCGACGAGGATCCCGCTCGCGAAAACCAAGCAAAGGTAGAGGATGACTGTAAAAGTTGAACGCCTCATTGGTTCCTGTCATGCACAGCACGGACGATCTCGGCATCAGCAAGGTCCTGCTGGCCCTGGTCTGCCGCCAGTACTTCCAGGTAGCTGTAGTGGGAGGGCTCCGGCCTGGACAGGTATAGCCCCATCAGGAGACAGACTGCGGCCGCGGCCGTGATCAACCCCTGCGCGAGACGTTTCAGGCTGTAAGCGAACGAGCGGCGCGCGTCGATCCTGGCCCACAGACCGGGTGTGAACGTGGCGGACGGTTCAGGGTCGGAAAGAGCCGCCCTGTACGCAGCGAATACTTCGGCCAGGCGGGCCTCGGAAACCGGATTGCGGGAGTCCTGCTGTTCAAACATGTGTCCCCCTAACCTAGGAACCCTCGACGCCGGCGGTCTTTCCTTCCAGCGCCTCAAAAACCTTCACAACGCGTTGCCGGGCCCGAAACAGCCGGACCTTCAGAGCATTTTCATTCACACCGTACACCTTTTCAAGCTCTTTCAACGAGAGGCCCTCGATTTCTTTCATGGTGAGAAGAACGCGGTCCTGCTCGGAGATCGAACTCAGGAGCGAGTCTACAAGCTCGCGAATACGTTTTCGCCGCTGTTCCTCGTCCTCCCGCTTGCTGCCTGCCGCGGCATCCGCAAGCATAACCTGCTGCTCGGAAAGGTCGGACATCCGCGACTCGCTGCGCCGCCGCTGGCGCCGTAAGTAGTCGTAGGCCGCATTGACGGTCAGCCGGTACAGCCACGGCTCGAACATTTCCGGCGTGCGAAGTTGATCCAGGGAGAAATAGAGCCTGAGAAAGACTTCCTGCCCCACATCCTCGACGTCCTCGGGCCTGCCAATCAGTCTGGCTATCGTTCCGAGGATGCGTTTGCGATAGGTCTCGACGACCCGGTTGAATGCGGAGTCGTCTCCATCGCGCGCGCGTTTGATCAGCTCGAAATCCAGCAACATGCCGCCCGTCAGCCGGCATCACGAGGGCCCTCACGTCCCCAATGAGAATGGCGCACCGGCAAACTGTCAGGTTACAAAGGCTTGAGGCAGAAAGCAAAGAGCACGGGAAAGCCTATTCCTCGGTGGTCTTTACCGTCCGGCGCGAGGCGCGGTCATACTTCATCAGCGTCCGTATCAGGTCGTCCACAACGGATTTTCGGTGGTACAAGTAGCGCAATTTCTTGCTCAGGGGTTCGCTTTCCGCATCGGAGGCAGTTAGCATGCGTTTGCGGCTCATGGGCCAGATTTATCATGAACAAGGTACCCGGACAATGCCCGCGAGATAAGCAGCGCCGCTGGTATTTGCGGGGCGGCCAGTACTGACACGCCTAGACCATCGGGTCTGGACCGTTACCAGTTGGGAGGAAAGTACTATGGCGTACCCGGAGGGCTTGACGGCTCCTATCTGCTAGAATCATCAAGTGGGTACGCGAAAGAAGTTCGTAGATCGTACAACGTGCATCGTTCGCGCCGTCCGATAAGTTCATGGATTTCCTGGAAGGATTAAACCCTCAGCAGCGGGAGGCCGTGGCGCATGCCAGCGGTCCGCTCCTGATCCTCGCCGGCGCGGGGAGCGGGAAGACGCGTGTCATCACGCACCGGATCGCGCACCTGATCCACGCGCACCGTGTGCCGCCTTCGGCGATCGTCGCCGTCACATTTACAAACAAGGCGGCGGCCGAGATGCGCGAACGCGTGGAAAAGCTGCTGGGGAGCACGTATTCGCTACGCGGGCTGGTGGTTTCGACCTTCCACTCCTTCTGCGTGCGGCTGCTGCGCCGCGACGGACAGAAACTGGCCGACGTGCGCCCAGGCTTCACCCGCGACTTCACCATCTACGACGAAGACGATCAGCTCGGGATTATCAAGGCCGCCTACCGCCATTTTGGCTTGGATGAAAAGAAATTCGTGCAGTACCGGGCGGCCATCTCGGCTATCAGCCACGCCAAGAACCACAAAACGACCCCGGACGAGTTCGCGAAGTCGGCCAAGGACCCCAAATCGAAGCAGCTCGCCGCGGTTTTCGAGGCGTATGAGGGCAGCCTCCGCCAGGCGAATGCGCTCGACTTCGACGACCTGCTGCTCGAATCCGTGCGCCTGCTCCAGTACGACACCGGCACCCGGCAGGCTTACAACAACCGCATTTCCTACCTGCTGATCGACGAATACCAGGACACCAACCGCAGCCAGTACGAACTGATTCGGCTGCTCTCCGAGGCCCACAGCAACGTCTGCGTGGTCGGGGACGAGGACCAGTCCATCTATAGCTGGCGCGGCGCGGACATTCGCAACATCCTGGATTTCGAGCGCGACTATCCGGACGCGGTGACGATCCGTCTGGAGCAGAACTACCGTTCGACCAGGAACATCCTGGAATCGGCCGGCGCGGTGGTCGCCCACAACAAGGAGCGGAAAGGCAAGACGCTGTGGACGGCGGGACCGGCCGGGCGCAAGATAGGCGTCTACCAGGCGCTGGACGGGGAGAACGAGGCGCTGTTCATCGCGGACAGCATCGACAAGCTCCTCGGGGACTACCCCGACGACCGCGTGGCCATTCTCTACCGCACGAACTTCCAGTCGCGGCAAATCGAAGAGGCGCTGCGGCGGTACGGGCGTAAGTACAAGGTGATCGGCGGGTTCAGCTTCTACCAGCGGGCGGAGATCAAGGACATCCTGGCGTACCTGAAAACGATTGTCGCGCCCCAGGATTCGATCAACCTGCTGCGGATCATCAACACGCCGGCGCGTGGAATCGGCAAGTCCACGGTGGAGCAGGTGGAGCGGTACGCGCTGGAGCACGACCTGAACATGTGGCAGGCGATCGTCCGCATGCTGGACGAGCGGCAGTTCCCGACGCGGGCGGAAGCCGCTCTGGCGGGCTTCCGGAGGATCATCGAGCAGCTTCGGGAGATGGCGGCGACCGAGCCGGTGGACGACGTGATCCGGGCGGTGTTCGACCGCACGGGGTATCTCGCGACGCTCAAGGCGGACGATTCGCCGGACGCGGAGAGCCGCATCGAGAACCTGGAGGAACTGGCAAACGCGGCGGCGGAGGCGGCCGAGCGCGGCGAGGGTATCTCAGCGTTCCTGGACCACGCGGCTCTGGTTTCCGACGCCGATTCGGTGGACGAACACGCGCCGGTGTCGCTGCTCACCATACACAACGCGAAGGGGCTCGAGTTCCCGATCGTGTTCATCGCCGGGCTCGAAGAGGGCCTGTTTCCGCATGTCCGGTCTATCGACTCGGAAGCGGGCATGGAGGAGGAGCGGCGCCTGTGCTACGTCGCGATGACTCGGGCGCAGAAGCAACTGTTCCTGAGTTGGGCGCGCTACAGGCGGCGGTTCGGCGGAGGGCCCTCGGAGCAGTGCATGGCATCGAGGTTTCTGAAGGAGCTCCCGGCGGCGCTTACGGAACCGCTCGGCCGCAACCAGCAGGCCGAAGTGAACCTCATGGCGGAGCAGTCTCTCGTGCGCGAGAGCGCCCGCCGGAACACGTACACGGGCAAGACTTACAATTCCCTGGATAACATCGCCGAGTTCTTCCAGTCGCGCCAGCAGGGCGCGAGGCCGCCCATGCCGGTGGTTCCGCCTGCCGCGTCGAAGACGGCCGCGCCTCTTCCGGCTGCCGCGCCTTCCAAGGCGGCAACACCGGCCCGCACGCCGGCGAAACTGAACACCGGGTCCGTAATTCATCACCCGACCTACGGCCGGGGAACGGTGGTACGTCGCGAAGGCGACGGTGAAGATGCGAAACTTACGGTAAGCTTTCCAGGTCACGGATTGAAGAAGTTGATTGCTAAATACGCAGGATTGAGAACAGGAAAATGAACACCAAAACGATTGCAGATCGAGCGGAGCGCAAGACCGCAAAGCGGGCAGCGCGCAAGAAGGCCGCACCGAAGGCGAAGCGCGCGGCGGGCGTTGCGCGGGGCTCGCAGAAACACAAAGTGCAGAAGATGGTCAAGGGACAGCGGAAGCGGTAGCGGTAGCAAGCCCATCCTCCCTTGTCACAATTACTGCAAACCAAAGACATCGACAAGCTGATCGAGGGGGCGGAGGCGCCGGAGAAGCGTCTCCGCAGGACCCTCGGCCCATGGAGCTTGACGGCGCTTGGTGTGGGCGCGGTGATCGGTTCCGGGATCTTCATCCTGACGGGGACCGCGGCCGCGGGGGAAACGCTGAGCCGGCATTCCATTCTGCACGCCCCGGTGATGGACCTGATCCTCTACGGTCAGAGCGCGGTCTCGACGATCGGCCGTCCTGGCGCGGGTCCGGGCATCTCGCTGTCTTTTCTGCTGACGGCGATCGCGTGCAGTTTCGCGGCTCTCTGCTATGCGGAACTGGCGTCGATGATCCCGATTGCCGGCAGCGCCTACACGTACGCCTACGCGACGCTGGGGGAGATCTTCGCCTGGATCATCGGGTGGGACCTCATCCTGGAGTACGCGGTCTCGAACATGGCGGTGGCGGTCGGGTTTTCCGCCTACTTAAATGACCTGCTGGACAACCTGTTCGGGATTCATTTGCCCGCGCAGCTTTCGGGGCCGATCATAGCCGGCGGCCAGTTTACCGGGAACTGGTTCAACCTTCCTGCGCTGATCGTGCTGCTGTTGCTGACGTGGATTCTGGTGCGCGGCGTGCGCGAGAGCGCGAAGACGAACAACATCATGGTGGCGGTGAAGGTGGGGGCGATCCTCATCTTCGTGTTCGGCGCGGCGCGCGCAGTGCAGGTCGAGAACTGGCATCCATTCATGCCGAACGGGTTCACAGGCGTGCTGACCGGCGCGGCGATCGTGTTCTTCACCTATATCGGCTTCGATTCGGTTTCGACCGCGGCCGAAGAGTGCAAGAACCCGCAGCGCGACCTGCCGCGCGGCATCGTGGCCAGCCTGGTTATCTGCACGGTTCTGTACGTTTCGGTGGCGCTGGTGCTGACCGGCGTTGCGAACTGGAAGACGCTGGGGTCGGCGGCTCCGGTAGCAGATGCGCTGAGGCTGCTCGGTTACGATTCGATCCGGCGCTGGGTGGTGCTGGGCGCGCTCGTGGGCATGCTCTCTTCGCTGCTGGTGTTCCAGTACGGGCAGGCGCGCGTGTGGTTCGCCATGTCCCGCGACGGGCTGCTGCCGCGGGCGTTCTCGAAGGTGCACGCGGTGCACAGGACGCCGCACGTGAGCACCTGGATCGCCGGGCTGGTTGTCGGCATACCGGCGGGCATCTGGGATATCGGCACGTTCGCCGACCTGGCCA
>JAEZIJ010000230.1 GCA_023436715.1 Acidobacteriota bacterium | reverse complement strand
TCGATCCCCCCCCCCCCCCCCCTCCCGCGCGGCCGCCAGGCCCGCGCCGGCTGCCGCGCAACTGCGGAGAGAGTAGTGACGCGAAGCGCTCCGGCGCTGTCGTTCCCGTGAGACGTATCGTCCGTTCGAGGCTGCCGGCACGCACGGTCGCCGTCCGCACCGTGATCTCCGGCGCCTTGGTTCCTTGCTTGCTGGGCGCCTCGGACCGGGCCTGCCATAGCAGAACGCTGCCCGCCACTATGGCCGCCGTCGGCAGTAGCGCCCACAAAGCACGCTTGCGGTTTTCTTCGGGCCTCTCGGGCCCCCTGCTCTGGGATTGCATCGCGATCCTTCCGGGCAACGGCATCGCCCTCGCGGGCCCTGCCGGTTTTCGGATAACTGACTCTGCTCGAAGAATAAAGACGCGCTGGCGCCAGAAAAGGTTAGCTCTCAAGGAAAGAAGGATGAGGATCTCCGCAGGTATTGCAAAACGCAACAGGCACATCGAGGCATGCACGCAACGGCCAGGCGATTTCGCGCATCGAATTGAGCAAAGGCGTGATATGATGTGGCTGCGTATGTTCCGCAACCTCAGGTCCGCTCGGGCAACGCTCAAACACCTCAGAACAACAGGGGGTGGTGTCACAACCGTCGACACGGCGGCTCTGTTGCGTAGCGAGTCGGTCAGGAAGGATGTTGCGACCTTCCGGGAACGGGCCTCTGGGGCGATCCGGAGCCGCTCAGTGCGGAGAGAAATCGAACCAGCCAGCTAGTGTAGCCCGTGCCGACCGGTATCGTTCTTATTCCCCTCCTGGCCGGGTACATTCTGCTTCACATCTGTTACCTGTCGCGGTTTCGTGCGCAACGCCAGGACGGGTATCGCCTGCTGATCGAGTCTGCTCTGACCGGGCTTCCAATATCCCTGCTGGCGTGGAAATTGGCCGCAATCATTCATTCCAGGGGATGGGACTTTCTGGGTGTTGAAGAACTCTGCCGCCAGACCCCTGTGCCTTATCTGGGTACAGCGCTTCTTTCCGCGGCGATCGCAAGCGTTGCCGGCGTCGCCGCTAACCTGATCTTCCCTCCGGAATTGGCTCAGTGGTACCTCATTGAGCGGGATGACGACGGCTATCTCAGGCTGTTGCACCGGGCGGCTCGCAAAGAGAAGCCGGTCTCGGTGACCTTGAAGAGCAAGAAGGTCTATATCGGATTTGTCATTCAGACTCCAAGCCTCAGACGCGGCGAGCAGTACGTCAGTGTTCTTCCGCTCGCGAGCGGCTACCGGAAGTCCGACAGTCTCGACTTGGTGCTCACGCAGGACTACACAAGGGTCTACGACAAAGAAGGATTCGATCCGTCTGAGTTTGCGGTCGTCTTCCCGCTATCGCAGATTGAATCGGCAAACCTGTTTGAACCATCCGCATATCCGCTGTTCGGCGTCGAGCCGGAGCAAGCGCCAGATGCGGCCCGGGCTGCTGCTATCGGACGGGAATAAGCGTCCGCCGGGGCTGACTACCCGGCGGACGCGCTAGAGAGGCGGGTCTTGAACGGCTGGAAGATCAACCGCTCATCGAAGCCAGGAACTCGGCGTTGCTGCGCGTCCTTCCGAGCTTATCTTGCAGCAGTTCCATGCACTCTACCTGCGAAAGCGGCGACAACACCTTGCGCAGCACCCATACCCGGTTGAGCTCTTCCTTGGGCTGGAGCAACTCTTCCTTTCGGGTACCGCTCTTGTTGATGTCGATGGCCGGGAACACGCGCTTGTCCACCAGCTTGCGGTCGAGGTGGATTTCCAGGTTGCCGGTGCCCTTGAATTCTTCGAAAATCACGTCGTCCATACGGCTGCCGGTATCGATCAGCGCCGTCGCGATGATGGTCAGCGAGCCGCCTTCCTCGATGTTCCGGGCCGCGCCGAAGAACCGCTTCGGCCGCTGGAGCGCGTTGGAATCCACGCCGCCGGAGAGCACCTTGCCCGAGGGCGGCACGATGGTATTGTAGGCGCGCGCGAGCCGGGTGATCGAATCGAGCAGAATCACTACGTCCCGCTTGTGCTCCACCAGCCGCTTCGCCTTTTCGATGACCATCTCGGCCACCTGGACGTGGCGCGCCGCCGGCTCGTCGAAGGTCGAGCTGATGACCTCGCCGCGCACCGACCGCTGCATGTCGGTCACCTCTTCCGGCCGCTCGTCGATGAGCAGCACGATCAGGATGACCTCCGGGTGGTTCGCCGTAATCGAGTTCGCGATGCTCTGAAGCAGCATCGTTTTGCCCGTCCGGGGCGGCGACACGATCAACCCGCGCTGTCCCTTGCCGATCGGAGTCAGCAGGTCCATGATGCGGCCCGAGAAGTTGTCCTTCATCGTCTCGAGCTTGATGCGGAAGTTCGGATAGAGCGGCGTCAGGTTATCGAAGAAGATCTTGTTGCGCGACTCTTCCGGCGGCTCGAAATTGATCGCGTCCACCTTGATGAGGGCGAAATACCGCTCACCCTCTTTTGGCGGCCGGATCTGGCCCGATATGGTGTCGCCGGTTCGCAGGTCGAAGCGGCGGATTTGGGAGGGCGAAACGTAGACGTCGTCGGGTCCGGGCAGGTAGTTGTATTCCGGCGCCCGGAGAAAACCGAAGCCGTCCGGCAGGCATTCGAGTACGCCCTCGGAAAAGATCAAGCCGCTCTTTTCCGCCTGGGCCTGAAGGATCTTGAAGATAAGCTCCTGTTTGCGCAGTCCGGAGGTTCCGCTCAGACCGAGATCCTTCGCGATCTGATTCAACTGCTGAATGCTCATATCCTTGAGCGCGACCAGATCCAGGGTGGTAGTGGCGGCGGGAGCGCCGTTTTTTGCAGGCGCCTGCCCCCGCCCCTTTCGAGCGCCAGGTTGGGGAGGAGCGGCCGGAGGCGCAGTCTGCGTCTGCTGTGGCTTCTCCTCTTGCGCTTGGATCGGGTTTACGGTTTGTTCTGGGTTTTCCATATCACTTGCCAAATCTCCCTCACTCCCTCGCCCGTTACGGCCGAGAACGGCACTGGATCGTGGCCCGCCACCTGCCGGATGGCATCCAGTCCGCGATGTAGTTCGGATCGCTTCAGTTTGTCCGTCTTTGTGGCGACAACAAGATGCCGCCGGTTATGGAACTCCAGCCACTTTCGGAGTTCCAGATCTTTTTCCATCCAGCCGCGCCGAACGTCGAGCAGCAGGATCGAAAGCGCCAGGCGTTTTCGGCCCAGCAGGTAGGCTTCGATCAGTTCCTTCCATTTCTCCGCCACGCTGCGGGGGACACGGGCATAGCCGTATCCCGGTAAGTCGACGAAGCGGAGCCCGTCGGCGGCGCCGTAGAAATGAATCAACTGCGTGCAGCCCGGCTTGCTGCTGGTCCTGGCCAGTCCTTTCGAATTGAGCAGGCGGTTCAGCAGGCTGGACTTGCCGACATTGCTTCTGCCCAGGAACGCAATCTCCGGCGATTCTTCAGTGGGAAACTGCTCCTGGCGGGCTGCCCCTATTATATACCGCGGTTCCATAGGAGAACGTGGAGAGTAAACCGCGGATCGTGGGAAACGCTCCCCACGATCCACGGTCTACGGTCTACGATCCTTTTGTCAGTGCAATTGCTCTTCGCTCGGCTGTGTGCCCATCTCCACGGACGTGCTCGCGCTTAGCGGCAATGCCGTTATCTCACTCTCCAGCGCGATCTTCAGAACCTCGTCCATCGAATTGACGAAGTGCAGCTTCATCTCGCCGCGCACGTTATCCGGAATGTCCGGCAGATCCTTCTCGTTGTCCTTCGGAATGATCAGCTCAAACACCCGGTGCCTTCGGGCGGCCAGCAACTTCTCCTTCAGGCCGCCGATCGGCAATACCCGCCCGCGCAGCGTGATTTCGCCCGTCATTGCCACATCGCATCGCACAGGGATCTTCGTCAGCGCGCTCGTGATAGCCGTGGCGATCGTGATGCCCGCCGACGGCCCATCCTTCGGGATCGCGCCCTCCGGCACGTGTACGTGGATGTCCAGATTCCGGTAGAAGTCCCTGGGCAGCCCAAGCTGGTGCGCCCGCGACCGTATGTAACTCATGGCCGCCTGCGCCGATTCCTGCATCACATCGCCCAGTTTCCCGGTCGTGGTCAGTTTCCCCTTTCCGTCCATGATCGTAGCTTCGGACGTCAGGATCTGCCCGCCCACTTCCGTCCAGGCCAGGCCCAACGCGGAACCGACCTCATTGTATTTATCGGCCTCGAGGTCGCGAAACTTTGCAGGCCCAAGATATTCGGGCACATTGCCCGGCCCGACCATCACCTGCGGCGGCACCGTCTTCTCTTCGCCGCTCTGCGCGTTCACGACCGTCCGGGCTACCTTGCGGCAGATGTTCCCCACCTCCCGCTCCAGGTTCCGGACGCCTGCCTCCCTGGTATAGAACTGCACCACGTTGAGCAGGCCCTCGTCGGTGAACTTGAGCTGCTCCTCGTTCAACCCGGTCTGCTCCATCTGCTTCTTCACCAGGAACCGCTTCGCGATCTCCAGTTTCTCCTCCTCCGTGTAACCGGAGAGCCGGATGACCTCCATGCGGTCCTGAAGCGCCGGCGGAATCGTGTGCATCACGTTCGCCGTGGCGATGAAGAAAACCTGGCTGAGGTCGTACTCCACGTCCAGGTAGTGATCCATGAACATATAATTCTGTTCCGGATCAAGCACTTCCAATAGAGCCGCCGACGGGTCGCCGCGGAAATCCATCGACATCTTGTCGACTTCGTCCAACATGAAAACCGGATTCCGGGTCCCCGCCTTCCGCATCATTTGCAGAATCTGCCCGGGCAGCGCGCCGATGTAGGTACGACGGTGGCCGCGGATTTCCGCCTCGTCCCGGACGCCGCCGAGCGACAGCCGGATGAACTTCCGCCCGGTCGCCTTGGCGATGGACATCCCGAGCGAGGTCTTCCCGACACCGGGCGCCCCTACGAAGCACAGGATCGAGCCCCTCGGGTTCTTCACCAGCCGGCGCACGGCCAGGAATTCCAGAATGCGCTCTTTGATCTTCTCCAGCCCGTAGTGGTCCGATTCCAGGATCTGCTCGGCAAACTTCAGGTCGCGGATTTCCTTGGACTTCTGCTTCCATGGCACAGCCAGGAGCCACTCCAGGTAGTTCCGCGAAACGGTCGATTCGGCCGACATCGGCGGCATGTTCTCGAGCCGCTTCAGCTCGGCCATGGCCTTCTCGAAAGCGTCCTTGGTCATGCCGGCGCTCTCGATCTTCTTCTTCAGCTCGTCGATCTCGCTCTTTTCGCCCCGCCCGAGTTCCTTCTGGATCGCCTTGATCTTCTCGTTGAGGTAGTATTCCTTCTGCGCCTTCTCCATCTGGCGCTTCACGCGGCCCTGGATCGTGCGGTCCACGTTCAGCTTCTCGATCTCGATATCGAGCATCTCGGCGACTCGCGTCAGCCGGTCGATGGGATCGAAGATCTCCAGGAGTTCCTGCTTCTCCTCGATCGTGAGCTGCAGGTTGGCGCCGACCGTGTCGGCCAGCTTTCCGGGGTCGTCTACCCGGATAGCCGCGATCATCGTTTCGTAATTCAGGTTCTGGCTGAGCTTGATGTACTGCTCAAACAGCGTGCTGACGCGGGAAACCAGAGAGTCAAGTTGAGGCCCCGCCTCCACTTTGAAGTGGAACGTGCGCACGACTGCCCGGAAGAACCCTTCTTCATCGCTCACCGAGACGACCTTGCCGCGCTCCACGCCCTCTACCAGCACCTTGATGTTGCCGTCCGGCAGCTTGAGGCTCTGGACAATGTTGACGATCGTGCCGACGCTGTAGATCTCTTCCGGCCGCGGCTCGTCTATGGACGCGTCGTGCTGCGTCGCCAGGAAGATCTTTTTCTCCCCGGCCAGTGCCTCTTCCAAGGCGCGCACGCTCGATTCCCGGCCGACCACGAACGGGGTCATCATGTGAGGGAAGATGACCACGTCGCGGACAGGCATCATCGGCAAACGCTTTGTGTCCGGCTTTTCCTTAGATGTAAGCATTTTAATTTTCAATGTGGTGACGCGCCAGTCTTGACGCTGGTGAATCTTACTTGTTTAATGATCGCATTTCGGCCCCCAGGAAGCCGAGCTGAACCGAATGGACAGATCGAAACCCGCCTCGTTGGCGAGTGGCCCCCTACCCAGCCTTTTCCAGTAATGCGAGGCTGATCTTTTGGGCCATGACCATCTCCTTGGTCACGACGAACTCACGGACCTTCTTGTACGAGGGGAGATAGTACATCAGGTCCAGCATCATTTCTTCCAGGATCATGCGGAGGCCCCTCGCGCCCACTTTGCGGTCCATTGCAAGCGCCGCGATCGCCTCGAGCGCATCGTCACTGAACTTCAGTCTAACATTTTCGAACTCGAACAGTCTTTGATACTGACGTATGATCGCGTTCTTAGGCTTCGTGAGAATCTGCATCAGAGCGCTCTGATCGAGATCCTCCAGCACCCCGACCACCGGCAGGCGGCCGATGAACTCGGGGATGAAGCCGAACTTGATCAGGTCAACCGGCTGGAGCCTGGACAGCAGATCGAAGTCGCGCCGACCGGAAACGGCGGCTTTTGGACCGTCCGCTCCGTTTTCGGAACAGAACCCGATGGCTTTCTTGCCCACCCGGCGCCCGATCACTTTCTCCAGCCCGACAAACGCTCCCCCGCAGATGAACAGGATGTTCGTGGTGTCCACCGGCGTGAATTCCTGGTGAGGGTGCTTGCGCCCGCCCTGCGGCGGAACGTTCGCCACCGTGCCTTCCAGAATCTTGAGCAGCGCCTGCTGGACGCCTTCGCCTGAAACATCCCTGGTGATCGAGGGATTTTCGTCCTTGCGGCTGATCTTGTCGATCTCGTCGATGTAGATGATCCCCTGCTGCGCCCGCTGAACGTCCCAATCGGCGTTCTGGAGCAGCCTCAGGATGATGTTCTCCACATCCTCGCCGACGTAGCCCGCTTCGGTGAGCGTGGTTGCGTCGACAATCGCGAACGGAACGTCCAAAATCCTCGCAAGAGTTTGAGCCAGAAGGGTTTTACCCGAACCTGTCGGCCCGATCAGTACGATATTGGACTTGGCGACCTCCACCTCTGAACTGCGCTGCTTGTTCATGTGGATGCGCTTGTAGTGGTTGTACACAGCCACCGCAAGCTTCTTCTTCGTGGCGTCCTGTCCAATGACGTACTGGTCGAGGTACTCCTTCAGTTCCAGTGGCTTGGGGAGCTTATGAGGAGCTGCGTACGGCGAATCCTGCCGGTCGTCTTCCAAAATGGAATTACAGACCGCGATGCACTCGTCGCAAATATAAGCCCGAGGGTAATCGCTGGGTGAGGAGATAAGCTTCCCGACGACGTCCTGACTCTTATGACAAAAGGAGCAGCGCAAAGGCTCTTCGGAACCGGTGCGCTTCATAATGCTGCTCCCGAGACGCGTTGATTATCGGCCAAACACATATGTACCGGGATCTGCTCTTATTATCTCCAGAAGCGAGCGAGCAGGCAACGAGGAAGTTTGCCCTAAGCGTTCGGTAGTACCTGGTACTCTCCAGGAAGGGCGCGAGCGGCGGTTGTTCTCCGTCCGGAGCGCGCGGTAAAATGCGAATTCCTGCCGGTCGCGGGCAACGGTTAAAGGAGCGCTAATTACCACGTGAACGCACCCGCCAGCCAGCTTCGTGGTCCCCGGTGGCGCGGCGACTACTTCTTTGTTTTCCGGAGCTTGGTCCTGAAGGACTTCCGGATCCGATACCGGAACATGTCCCTGGGCGTGTTCTGGTCATTGCTGAATCCCCTGGTCACGATGGGGGTTTTGTGGTTCATCTTTACCAAAATTTACCCGAACAATACCATCCCCCACTTCGCTGTGTTTGTCCTGTGCGGCCTCGTTCCTTACAACTTTTTCACAGTTGCGTGGCTGTCCGGCACGGTTTCTCTCGTCGAGAGCGCCTCCCTCATTAAGCGCGTTCCGCTCCCGCGGGAGGTCGTCCCGATCTCCGCGGTGTTCTCGAACATCCTGCACCTCGGGATTCAGATCGGGTTGCTCCTGACCGCGGTGCTGCTGGCTGGCCTCCCGCCCAACCGGTACTGGCTTTGGCTGCCATTCGTGTGGGGCTGCGAAGTGGTATTCGTCTGTGGCCTGTCGCTCATGTTTTCCAGCCTCGACGTCTACGTGCGCGACATGCGCTACGTCGTCGAATCCTCCAACACGGTGCTGTTCTGGCTGGTCCCGATCTTTTACCCGTTTTCCGCGATTCCGCAAGCCTTTCGTGAAATTTACCAGTTCAATCCGGTCGCTGCGCTGGTGCTAGCCTGCCGTAACATCCTGCTGGACGGGATAGCGCCGCCGCCGGGGTTGCTGGTGAAACTGGTATTCAGCTCCGCATTGGTATTCGTGGCCGGGATGCTGATCTTCCGGGCGCTCCGGCATCGAATGTACGACTATCTATGAACCCACGAGGCGCGATCGAGCTTTCGCACGTTTCGAAGTGGTTTTTCCGGCACTCGGGCCGGCAACTGCTCCGGACCCACGTTGAGAGACTGTTCCGCCGTGTGCCCAAAGAGCGCTTTTATGCGCTTAGAGACGTCAGTTTTGCCATAAATCCCGGCGAAAGCGTCGCCCTGATCGGCACCAACGGGGCAGGCAAGAGCACGCTGCTCAGCATGGTTGCCGGGCTGGCGGAACCGGACGAGGGCTCAATCAGGGTCGAAGGCCGGGTGGGGGCTTTGCTGCAACTCGGCGCGGGTTTCCACACGGACCTTAGTGGGGCCGAAAACGTCTACCTGAACGCCGCCCTGCTGGGGCTGAGCCACGGCCGGACGACGGAGCTTTTTGATGGCATCGTCGACTTTTCCGGGGTTGGTGAGTTCATT
This sequence comes from Acidobacteriota bacterium, assembly GCA_023436715.1. Lineage (GTDB taxonomy): Bacteria > Acidobacteriota > Terriglobia > Bryobacterales > Bryobacteraceae > Fen-330. Next base: position 39,384 of record JAEZIJ010000230.1, on the reverse strand, counting down.
CAGGAACCGCTGCGCACTTACTCATCGGGCATGATGATGCGCCTGGCGTTTGCGGTCGCCGTACACCTGGACCCCGAACTGCTGATTATCGACGAGGTGCTCGCTGTGGGCGATTCCGCTTTCCAGGCCAAATGCGCGGAGAAGATCCACGAACTGAAGAACAGCGGCACCACGCTGCTGTGCGTCTCGCACTCGACGGCTTCCGTCCAGACTCTCTGCTCGCGCGCGCTTTGGCTGGACCACGGAGAACTCGTCATGGACGGCCCCGTTTCGGAGGTCGTGGATGCGTACGAGGGGCGGCTTCCGTCACAGCGGAAGTAGATGCGGGTCCATGCGGCACTCCGTTGAAAATCACTTTTGAGAATCACTTGGCGTGATCCCCGCGGACGGCCGAAACCGCTCCCTTGCGGTCGCGGCTCGGAATCAGGGTCTGAGCCGCGACCGCGAGGGAGCGGTTTCAAAAGCGCTACGCCGCTGTCTTGGTGGCGTGCTCGAACAGGAAGTTGAGCGTTTTGTCGGTCCGGATGCGGGAGGCGATACGGCGCAAGCCGTCTTCCTTCTCCAGCCGCATGCGAACAGCGGCAACGGGTTCGCGCTCCTGGCGTGCGATGCGCTGTACTTCGCGATCCACTTCTTCCTGAGTGGGGTGAATAGCCTCGGCGTCGGCCACTTTACTGATCAGCAGCGACCCCTTGACTTCCCGGACCGCCTTATCGCGCTGGGATTCCTTGACCTTCTCCCAGTCCAGTTGGATGGAGCGCGGGTCGATACCCTCGGCGGCCAGCATGTGCAACTGGCGCTCGACCTGCATTTCGATCTGTCGCTCGATGTAGGCTTCCGGCACAGGGAAGTCGTGCGAGTCCACCAGGGCGTCCACGAGCTTGCCTTTGGCTTCGGTTTGGGCCAGATACTGCCGCTCGGCAAAGATGGCCTTGCGAATGGCGTCGCGGACTTCCTCCATGTTCTGGTAGTCGCCCAGGTCACGCGCGAATTCGTCCGTGAGTTCCGGCAACTCCTTGCGGCGGATGCCCTTCACGCGCGCGCGGAACCGGACGGTCTTGCCGGCAAGCTTGCTCTGGCCATATTCCTCGGGATAGGTGACGTCGAATTCCTTCTCATCTTCCGGAGACATGCCCATGAGGTTCTCGCTGAAGCCGGGCAAGGTCTCTTCGCCGCCAATGTGGAGCGTCAACTCATCGTGCTTGACCGGCGGCCCGGCGATGCCGGACACGCTCTCCATGGCAACCACGGCGTAGTCGCCTTCGGCGATCGGGCGGGGATCCACGTTGACATACTCGGCCTTCTGGTCGCGAATGTCTTCGAGGCGCTTGTCAACCTCTTCGCCGGAGACTTCGGGATCCTGATACGGGACCGTGAGGCCCTTGTACTCTTTCAGTTCGATCTCCGGGGCGACCTCGAATTCGGCCTTGAAACGCAGCGGCTCACCGGGCTTGAACTCCACGTCGGTAACACTGGGAGTGCCGACGACATTCAACCCCTCTTCCTCCGCGCGCTTGAAAAAGTGCCGCGGAATGAGCTTTTCGAGCACATCGTGCCGGACTTCCTGGTCGTAGCGCCGGCGAATGAGGTCCGCGGGGACCTTGCCGGGACGGAAGCCAGGCAACCGAATCTTCTTGCGGAGCGACTCCACGACGCGTTCTGTTTCCTGTTCGACTTCCGATGCGGGGACCGAAAGCTCGAGACTGCGTTTGATGTTCTGAGGATCTGCCATTTCTCTCCGGCCGGACTTACTAACTAGTTACAACAGCGGGCCGGGCGCCCATTCAACTTACTAAGTGCCTTCCGACCAGCTCGCCAGGTAACGTTCCTGCTCGAGCGTAAGCCGGTCGATCTTGACCCCCATGGAATCGAGCTTCATGCGGGCCACCTTGCGATCAAGCTCCTCGGGGACGGCGTACACGCGCTTCTCGAGCGAGCTATGGCTCTTCACCAGATATTCGACAGCCTGCGCCTGGTTGGCGAAGCTCATGTCCATCACCGAAGCGGGATGCCCCTCAGCGGCGGCGAGGTTGATGAGCCTGCCTTCGCCCAGAACGTAGATGCGGCGGCCGTCGCGCAGCGCGAATTCCTCGACAAACTCGCGGACCTGGCGGCGGGTCGATGCCATCTTCGCCAGGGTCTCCAGGTCGATTTCGACGTTGAAATGCCCGGAGTTGGCCAGGATCGCCCCGCTCTTGAGTTTCTCGAAATGCTCCTTGGCGATTACGCTCTTGTTGCCGGTGAGCGTGACGAAGAGGTCGCCGATCAGTGCCGCTTCTGGCATTGACATGACGCGGAAGCCGTCCATCAGGGCCTCGATGGCCTTAATGGGATCGATTTCCGTCACGATGACATTCGCGCCGAGACCACGGGCGCGCATGGCGAAACCGCGGCCGCACCATCCGTAGCCGGCAACCACGACATTCATGCCGGCCAGCAGGATGTTCGTGGCCCGGATGACGCCATCCACCGTGCTCTGCCCGGTGCCGTAGCGGTTATCGAACAGGTGCTTGGTCATGGCGTCGTTGATCGCGACGACCGGGTAGCGCAGCACGCCTTCCTTCGACATGGCACGGAGGCGGATCACGCCGGTGGTGGTCTCTTCCGTTCCGCCCACCACGCCGCTCAGGGCGTCCTGCCGCTTGGTATGCAGCACGGTGACGAGGTCGCAGCCGTCATCCATCGTGATCTGGGGCTTGTGGTCGATCGCCGACATGATGTGCGAGTAGTAGACGTCGTTCGACTCGCCCTTGATGGCGTAAACCGGAATGTTGTAGTCGCGGACCAGCGTGGCGGCAACGTCATCCTGGGTGGACAGCGGATTCGACGCGCAGAGCACGGGAATTGCGCCGCCATCGCGAAGCGTGATCATGAGGTTCGCGGTTTCCGTGGTGACGTGCAGACAGGCGGAAATCCGCACCCCGGCCAGGGGCTGGGACTTGATGAATTGCTTGCGAATCGTTTGCAGCACCGGCATGGACTGAAATGCCCACTCGGTGCGGCGCTTGCCGGCATCGGCCAGCGCGATATCCTTCACGTCGCAAGCGACCAGGGTCTGAGAATTCGATGGCATAAACGGCTCCTTCTACGCTCCTAGCGGACGGCAGCCGCAAGCCGGGCCTGTTCCTTGAGAATCCCAGCTTTGTCGGTCGCTTCCCAGCTAAATGTTTCCTCGGTGCGGCCGAAGTGGCCGAAAGCAGCGGTCTTGCGATAAATGGGCCGGCGGAGTTGGAGATGATCGATCATCCCCTTCGGAGTGAGCGGGAAATGGGCGCGGACGAGCTCGACAATGCGGGCTTCCTCAATGGTCCCGGTGCCGAAAGTATCCACGGATACGGAAACCGGCTCGGCGACGCCGATGGCGTACGCGAGCTGAACTTCGCAGCGGGAGGCGAGCCCGGCCGCAACGATGTTCTTGGCGACGTAGCGTGCCATATAGCAGGCCGAGCGGTCCACCTTCGTCGGGTCCTTGCCCGAGAAGCAGCCGCCGCCGTGCCGGCCCATGCCGCCGTAGGTATCGACGATAATCTTCCGGCCCGTAAGGCCGGTATCCCCGTGCGGCCCGCCGATGACGAACCGGCCGGTGGGATTGATGTGGTACTTGGTGTTGGCGTCAACCATGTCCGGCGGGATGATGGCGTCGATCACGTACTTGCGGACGCCCGCCCGGACTTCCTCAATGGGGATGTCGTCATGCTGCGTGGAGACCACGACGGCGTCGATCCGCGCGGGCTTCCCGTTGACGTACTCGACGCTGACCTGGCTCTTGCCGTCCGGCCGCAGGAACTTGAGCAGGCCGGCGCGGCGCACTTCACTCAAGCGCTGGACCAGCTTGTGAGACATCATGATCGGCAGCGGCATGAGCTCGGGAGTCTCGTCGCAGGCGTAACCGAACATCAGGCCCTGGTCGCCGGCGCCGCCGGTGTCGACGCCCATGGCGATGTCGCCCGACTGCCTCTGGAGGGCGTTGAGGACGCCGCAGGTCGCGGCGTCGTAGCCGTAGCAGGCGTTGTCGTACCCGATTTCGGCGATGGTATCGCGCGCAATCTTCTGCACGTCCAGCCGGCATTCCGGCCTGGTCGTAATCTCACCGGCCACAACGCAGAGTCCGGTGGTGACCAGCACCTCACAGGCCACGCGGCCCATGGGATCGTTTTGCATCACCGCATCCAGAACGGCGTCTGAAACCTGGTCTGCGATTTTGTCGGGATGCCCTTCGGTTACCGATTCGGACGTGAATATGAATTTGCGTGCGTCTGCCACGTGCTCATCCTCCTAGTAGGGCTGGGTCCAACCACACAAGTGCGCTGTACAGCCTCGAACTTCGATGGAATCGAAACCTAAAGTTTATCGGACCGTGCGGGAAGCGTCAAACCAACCTTAGGCTGCTTAAGAATATTGTGCCACGATGAGTTCCTCTCGCGCCGCGGTGGCTCGGGCGGTATCGGGAATCCAGCAACCCGCCTGGTCAAACTCGCCGTTCCGGATGGAGAGCACCAGGAAGGAGTACCAGGGGAAGGAGTTCCGGAGGTCCGCGGCCGAGAAGTCGGCTGCACGGTCCGGGTGGGAGTGGTAGAAACCGATGAGCCGCAGGCCCCAGTCGCGGGCTTGGCGAGCGGCGGCTAACAGGTCCTCCGGGCGGATTTCGTAATGGCGCTCGCGCGGGCTGCCGGACGCGTTCTGAAGGGGAAGCGCCAGAGTGACGCGTTTGGACCCGTCATCCTCTTTTATGCCCGCCATGACGCCGCAGCACTCCGCGGGGTAGGCCGCACGAGCATGGTTGAGCATGGCAGCCCACGGCTCGGGATCGATGCGGATCATGGCTTGCCCTAATTGTAGTCGGTTGAGGTATCCGCGTTCATCGGTGTCCATCAGCGGCCCAAAGTCACAAGTTCCTGGGCCGCCGATGAACGCTGATGAACGCAGATGCCGGAATAAACTGAAATCATGCCGATTGCCAGCGTGAACCCCGCCACGGGTGAGACTCTCCGCAGCTTCGACCCAATGACCGAAGCGGAAATCGAACGCCGCCTCGAAAAGGCCTCCCGCACCTTCCGGGAATACCGGCGAATGCCGGTCGCCGAACGCGCGGCGCGAATGCTTCGGGCAGCCGAAATCCTCGAGCGCGAGAAGGACCGTTTCGGCAAGCTCATGACGGCCGAGATGGGCAAGCCGATCCAATCGGCTCGCGATGAAGCCGCGAAATGCTCCTGGGCGTGCCGCTACTACGCCGGGAACGCCGAACGCCTGCTGGCCGACGAGCGCGTGGAAACGAACGCGACGCTGAGCTTCATCCGATACCAGCCGGTCGGGCCGGTGCTGGCCGTCATGCCCTGGAATTTCCCGTTCTGGCAGGTGTTCCGGTTTGCCGCCCCCGGACTGATGGCCGGCAACGTGGGACTTCTCAAGCACGCTTCCAACGTGCCGCAGTGCGCCCTGGCCATCGAAGAAATCTTCCAGCGGGCCGGCTTCCCGGACGGCGCGTTTCAAACTCTGCTCATCGGGGCGGCGCAGGTGCCGCGCGTCCTTCAGGATCCGCGCGTGGCGGCGGCCACTTTGACCGGCAGCGAACCCGCGGGCAGCCAGGTCGCCGCCGAGTCCGGCAAGCTGATCAAGAAGACCGTTCTCGAACTGGGCGGCAGCGACCCATTTGTCGTGATGCCGTCCGCGGACGTCGAGAAAGCCCTGGCCACGGCTGTCCAGGCTCGGATCATCAACAACGGCCAGTCCTGCATCGCCGCCAAGCGGTTCATCGTCGCCGAGAAGGTCGCGGACGAGTTCGAGCGCCGCTTCGTGGCCGCGATGGAAACCCTCAAAATTGACGACCCGATGGATGAGACGACCGCTCTGGGTCCGCTGGCCACGCCGCAAATCCTGGAGGGGCTCGACGACCAGGTACGCCGGTCCGTCGCCGCGGGCGCACGCCTGCTCACCGGCGGCAAGCGGCTCGACCGTCCCGGCAACTATTACGCGCCCACCGTGCTGGCCAACGTGTCCGAATCCGCCCCGGCGTGGTCCGAGGAGCTTTTCGGCCCGGTGGCCACCTTGTTCCGTGTTCGCGATGCCGCCGAGGCCACTCGGATCGCGAACGCCACAACCTTTGGCCTCGGGGCGAGCGTCTGGACCAACGACCCCGAGGAGCGCGACCGGTTCATCGACGAGATCGAATCCGGCATGGTGTTCGTGAACGGGATGGTGGCTTCCGATCCGCGGCTGCCTTTCGGCGGAGTGAAGCGCTCCGGCTATGGCCGCGAATTGAGCGCCTACGGCATTCGCGAGTTCGTCAACATCAAGACGGTCTGGATCAGGGAGGAGTAGGATAGCAGTTAGGTCATGCAGAGCGGGCTGATTGCCGGTTTTCTGGCCGTTGTCCTGGGATTGTTCTTTCCGCCGCTTCAAGGCGGACTCCGCGTCTGGTTTCACCGTGCGCCGGGCCGCATTTTCGTCGTACCTACTGCGTTGACGGCGCTGTTCTGCGTCATCCTGCTCGCGAGCGGCGCGTGGAGCGCCGGGTTCGTGCCGATGGCCGCGGTTTACACGTTCGCGCCGGCGGTTGTTGTCTACTGTAACCGGCCCGGCCGGGTGGTAGGGCCATGGCTCGATTTCGTCGCGATTCTCCTGCTCTGGCTGCCCGTCGAGTTCACTACCGGGAAAGAACTGCTGCCCCGCCAGGTTTGGGGCATCGTGAACATCGCGGCTCATGGCGCCGCGGTGACCCTGGCGCTGCTCCTGTTCCTGGTCTTTCGAGATTTCAAAGGTGTTAAATATGAGCTGCCGCGAAGGCCGGCCGACCTCTGGAATCCGGTCGCCGGGTTTTTCGTGGCCGCTCCCGTCCTGATTACCCTCGGGCTGGCGCTGGGTTTCATGGGTCCGTTCCGAATGCCCTTTCCGCTCCAGGCAGGCGCATTCGGAGTGCTGTTCATGAAAACTCTGCTCGGGGTGGCTATCCCTGAGGAACTCCTGTTTCGCGGGCTGATTCAGAACTGGCTGATGCAGCGATTCGGCTTCACGCACAGGACTCTGTTCATCGCGGCGCTGATCTTCGGCGCCGCCCACCTGAACAATGCGCCCGGCGCGCTGCCGAACTGGCGCTACATGATTCTGGCGACGATTGCCGGATTCATCTACGGCAAGGTGTTCTGGAAGTCTTCCACGGTGCTGTCTTCGGCCGGGCTGCACGCGTTTGTGAACAGCATCCGGCACACGTTCTTTCTTTGAACGGCTATGAGGAAAGGCGGAAAACGCGATTGGGCGGCGCTGGCCGAGGCGCTTTCGGTGTTCCTGCTGATCATGACCTATATCTGGTGGCTGCGCCTGCATCACCCGTGGCTGTGGATTCCGCTGCTCGGGTGTGTTGTCCTGACGCATTGGATGCACCGCGAGAGCCCTCGCCTCCTCGGGTTCACTGCGGGCAGTTTTCGCGAGGCGTTCGTTCCGGTGCTCGTGTACACGATGGCGATCTGCATCGCGCTGCTCGCGCTCGGGGCGCTCGCCGGCACCCTGCGAGAGACCGCGGGCGCGCAGGCCGTTGCGGGAATGCTGAGATATATCGTGTGGGGCTTGTTCCAGCAGTACCTGCTGAACGGCTACTTCGTGAACCGGCTCGCTGAATTCACTGGCAAGCCCGGTCAGTTCGCCCCTGTTATTGCCGCGGTGCTGTTCTCCCTCGCGCACCTGCCGAACTGGTTCCTGATGCCGGTGACTCTGGCCGGAGGATACGCTTGCGCGCGAGTGTATCTGCGCTACCGCAGCCTGTACGTGCTCGCGATCGCGCACGGGCTGGTGGGGTTCTGTCTGTTCAACATCGTGCCCGATTCCGTGAGCGCGCATTTCCTGGTGGGGCCGCGGTATCTGCTGGAGCGATACGGCATCTATCCCGAACAGTTGCTGTGAGCGAAGTACCGTTCCGTTGAAAATCGGTCGAGACCGTTGGACTGCTTCTGATTGGGAAGTGGGGCAGCCCCTCGGGCTGCGCCGGCCTCTCAGGCCGGCCGCGCAGGCGGGCTGGGAGCCCGCCGCAGGGCGAGGCCCTGCCCCACTGGGCGGTCCTGCCCGCGCCAATTTTCATCACCTTTGGTGGGCCGCAGGCCCATGCTGCACTCTGTTGCGGCGTGAAATATTTCGCGACCGGGCGTGCAATATTGACCCTCAGATTTCCGTTGCACCTCATGTAACAGAATCGCCGAACTGAAGGCCGATTTGGGCGGGGTCTGAGCGGCCGAACATCACAACATCGCAGAAGGCCAGAATCCGCTCCGCGCTACGGTGCTGGCCGTCCCATTGCCCCTGATAGTCTGGCCCCTTCCCTCTGCTCGGACTGTGGAAACTGACCTGGCCTTGCGGCAGGTCGACGTACAGGACATAGCGGTTGAACTCTTGGCGAAGATCGAGGCCCCAACCGAACGTTATCCCAACCGTGGGGCCGTGCTCGGCCAGGATCTGGCAAAGGTTACTCACCGACCAGGACTTCCGCTCGTAGGCCATGCCTCGGTAGGAGCCGACGCCTCGCACGCCGCCGCGGTACTTCTTCGCGCGTGCAGAGCACTTCTGCGCGCGGAACAGGTTGACCGCGATCAAACCCAACGGACCGCGCGTCTCCAGGTCGGCGTAGAATCGCTTGGTGGCCGCGCCGTCAGAGCCCTCATATACCTCAACAGCCCTCATCCCACCTACACTCCCAAAGCTGGTAGCATTTGCCGATGTTCGGAATACACGTTCCCGACCCAGCTAAATGCACGTTGTTCATCCCCGCGCAAGCAACTCCGCCGCCTAATGGGCTGCCGCTTCCGGTCCACGACATCTTTGCTATTCCGGAGATCGAAGGCAGCACACGTCGAATCGTTTCCATCGTTTTCCGGCTGCCGGACCTCCCCGCGGACCGCTACGGCAACCAGCCCTCCATTTCCCTGGAAATTCCGGCTGAGCTTGCCGGCCAGTTCGCTGAGCAGATCTACGCTGCGGCGCAGGATGCGATGCAGCTCTGAACGCGGCCCACCTCCCACACGACATGGCATCTACTGTTCACCGCCCTTTCGAGTACCGTCGAACGCGGCGATGATGCGCTGGCTCGCCACTTGGAAGCGCGCGGTATCGAGCTCGAAGCCAATGAAGCGCCTGCCCGTATTCACGGCCGCCACGCCCGTGCTGCCCGTCCCCATGCAGCAGTCGAGGACCAGGCCCCGTTCAGGGGTATAAGTTCGGATGAGGTATTCGAGCAACGCAACCGGTTTCTGGCAGGCCGCAGCTCCCTGTTCGCGCCTAAACGAAAGTATCGACTGCGGATATCCCGTCCAGCGCTGGACGTAGCCTTCCCGCCCGGTAGTATGGAATACCTCCGAGCGCCTGATCCCGAGCGCTCTGGGTTTACATGGCCGCAAGCCCTGAGGATGATAATCAGGCTGCCGGCGATAGAAGATCAGGATATTCTCATGCCGCCGCAGTGGAGCACGCCTGGCATTCGCAAAGCCAGTGCAGCCGCCTTTGTCCCAGATCCATTCGTAGCGCAGTTCACGACGCGACCAGGCTACCAACTCAGTCGCGAACGGCTGCTGCGCGAACAGGGCAATAACGCCCCGTTCCTTTAACACCCGCCAGCATTGGCGCCAGAACGGCGCACGGGGAATCTTCCGGTCCCATCGGCACTCGGTGATTCCGTAAGGAGGGTCGCAAAGGATAAAGTCAATGGAGCCGGCTGGCAGCTCGGCCATCAGATCGAGGCAGTCTCCCTGCTCGATCCGGAGGGTATTCCGGGTCTTTTCCATCAGCGTCTCAGCTCGCGCCGGGCTGGACCCGGTCAGTCCGGCGCAGAGCATTACAGCTATTACTATCGGCCGGTTCATCACGGTCTTGAGGAAATGGCCTCGGCCCCTTTCACGGTGAGGTTCGTTGCAGGATTGAGGTTCCGCCAGATGACGACGCCATTCAAGGAATACCCGAGCAGGCGATCGTACCAGCGTGGTTTGGTCAGTCGATTGAGATTCGCGGCCACGCTCGATGCATCGTGGCCGAACTGCTGAGCAGTACCGATGAACTCCGGCGTGGCGCGGCGGAACTCGCGCATCGTAGTGGCTGTTTCACCGGCGGTAACTTTGGCGGCGGCAAACAGGCCCAGGATCTGCGGGCGCACCACGGCTACCGTCCCGCTGGACTGCAACAGGAACTCGTCGGTGGACGCCAGTACCGGCTTCACATCGGCGCGCAAGCCGCGGATCTCCAGGAGGCCCTCACCAATCCGCTCATCGGCGCGCGCCACCGCGGCCTGGATCTGGCTCCGCGCGTCCTCCTGAATCGTCGCTAATCGCCCGTCCGCGGTCCGCTCGATGGACGCCAGTCGCTGATTCAGCATGGCTCGCCAGGAGGCCGACTCAGCGACCAGGCGAGTCTCCAGAACGTCCGCACGCGCTTGCAGCAGCCGCTCCATGCGATCGGCGCGGCTGGAGAGTTCTTGGGATATCCGGTCCGGCAGCCGGGCCGCCAGAGCCCAAAAGACGGCACAACACAACAGCGCGGCGGCCAGGGCGGTCCGCCAAGGGATCGATGCTGCATATATCAGTCTCATCGTGTTCTCCTTGCGGTTCCGCAGCAGCCCGATGACTGCTGCGGATGCCGGATCAACGTCAGCGCCGCAAGCGGAACGAAACGGCTGTCACTGGCGGCGATCCCACGACCGATGCCGGGATCGCGGGCATGGGCGTGCCATGGTTGAACGTATTGGCGTAGGCGCGGCCGGCAAAGTACGCTGTGGCAATCGCCATGCAAACATCGATTGGCTTTTTCGCACGCGGATAGTAGTGCCCCACCACGCGGCCGACGAAGATCGAGCCGCCGGCGACCCCGAGCCTCTGGGCAGGCGAAATCGTGTACGCCTTGCCGCCGAGGGTGAAATGCCAATCGGTTTTCGCGTCGGCTATGTTGGACAGCAGGAATGATGCTTGAGTGATCGTGCTTGGGTCCTTCAAAATGTCCCAGACGCCACCGCTGGCAGGAGGGACAGGACTCACGGGGTCCTGTGCCTGGGCCGGTGCGATCGTGAAGAAAGCAATTGCACAAATCAAGAACGACAATGTGATTTTCATGCGTCTCCTTGGCCCGGATGACTAGAAACTCCTGCGCTGGGACCTGGCAATGCCTGTCCGCCGGCCTCAGCGATAACCGACACTTCTTGTGCCGCCAACCTGAACCACTCCGCGGTCTGACTGTTACGCTCGGCCGAGATCCCGTCCCGGCGACACTCTGCTGCCGCCCTCTCCCAGTTGCGGGCATCCAGCGCCGCCCGCAACTTGACGTACTTCCCGAATCCCCCAAGTCCGAGGTTGTAAGCCATGCCAAACACCGCCCGCTGCGCGGCGCTGGGCAGTTCGTCGTAGTACGGAAGGCTCGCGCGGATGCTGACCAGGAATCGCTCGGTGTCCGCAGCGAGCAGCGCGTCGATATCTGCATCCTTCATGCGCGCGGTAGTGATGTGCGCGTAGTAGGATGCGACCATTCCGACTGGCGCCGAGCGGACAGCCTCATAGTCGGCTGCTATAGCTCCGACGGGTGAAAGACGCAATGTCAGCGCCTCGGTGAGGCTGTTGACTTTGAGCCCGACGGCGACCGTGACGTGGCCGCGCGAGCACAGGTAGAGGTGAGGCACTCGCCCCTCGTCGCGCTCGGTGTCCGCGGCCAGCATCTGGATGAGTTCAGTAGGCATATCGCCGCAACCTTCTATCCCACCTTCACGTCCCAGTGAAATAGGTACATCACCACGTCTCCGCCGTTGCCCTCGTTGTCGATCCCGAACCCAAGTTCATCCGGACCAGACGCGAAGAAAGCACGCAACGGGTGGCTGACCATTGTGATGAACGAGCCTTCCCGACCGATGGCGGACGTGGAATAGATCAGATTACTGCCGTCATTGCGGACTCGCAGAAATAACACCGGAACGCCTGCCGCGTTAATCGGACTATCGCCGCTCGCCCAACTGGTGAGGCTGCTCCAATGATCGTGTGAGCGCGATGAGTCGTTCGACATACCCCACGTCTCCAGCCGCCCGGTGGCCGACTCTCGCAACACAATGCCAGACCTGGTGAAGCCTGCCGATCTGCGCTGTAGCAGGTAAGCGGCCGTGATGGAGTACGGCGGAGACGCAGGAGCCTGTTTCTTCAGTACGCGCCAACTTGTGCCAGCCAAATTTGGTGCCGTCAAAGCTATGCCGCCTGAGAAATCTGCTGCTGATGCTGTGCCCTGGCTCACCCATTCCCACGATGACACTAGACCTGGCGGCACAGCCTCGGGATATGGGATTGGGAGTCCTGTACCTCCGCCCCCTCCGCCTCCACTCGGGACTGGACCGCCATCCACGGCGTTGCCGCAGGCGTCGTAGATCAGGATATGGCCGACCGTGAAAGGTCCAGCGGCCATCTGCACCATCGACCCCTCGCCCTGCCTGCACTCGGGACGGATCTGGTCAGGATGCAGGTTGCCGCGGTTTAGTTTCGCCATCAGATATGCCCATCGATTAGAGTCGTGCCTGTCACTGCGCCGCTTCGTCCACTGATGTAATCCCGCTCGGGAGTGCTGCCCATCTGCACTGCGAAGATCAGGCCGGCGCGTTCGGGATTGCCAGTCATCGCTGCGCTGTGCTCATCGAGCGAGAGCGCCCTCCCGCCCCAGATGTAGTGTTCGGCGATGTCGCCCACGTAAGCCAAGCCTGGCAGTACATGCCCAACCGTCAAATGACAGGTTGCGGCGTTGCCGTCCGTGGGGCTGTTGGGATAGGTCCAGGTATCGATCAACTGGATTACAGATCCGTCGCCGATGCAGAGCGCGAGGGTTTGGGCGGTATCGTCCCTCGAAATCCCGACATAGCGCCACAACCCATTCGGCAGAGCTGCGGGAAAATCGTGAGTGGTGTCGATCCATTCGTTTACGTCGTGATCGTGCGAGTACTGGATATTACGAGATCCAGAAGGCCCCGACAGCCCGAGTCGATAATTGTGGTTTTCCGATGGCTGATAGCTGTTCCGACCATACTGCAGGATTGTGCCAGAGCTATCCTCGGCCAGCCTGATCCAGACCCCAATACTCAGGTCGCCCAGGATGTGAAAGGCTGGATCGCACCCGTAGTCGATGCCGTCCGTGCCGCCTGCGAAGTGGCGGGCTTGACCTAAATTTCGGGCGCTCACTCCCTGTCCGACGACATACCAGGCGTAGTGGTCATCGCCAGGAAGCGGCGCCACTGCGTAGGTGATAATGTTTCCGGCAATCGTGATTTGCCTGCCGGGGTGCTGCTTGCCCCCGTTCAGGCTCAGTTGGCACCAGTTCTGCGGGCTCGGGGTATTCGAGAGGAAGAATTCCCTGTTGACGCCGTCGATGACGCCTTTGGGGACTTCGTCAATAAACAGGGGCGCAACGCTTCCACCACCGCCATCGCCAGCGCCTCCGGCGACCTTGAGGCGCACCACGTACCAGTGGGCCGGGTCTTGGTCTACATCGCCTTCAACAAGCGGCTTAAATACCACGTCGCACTGCTGCGAGCGCTGCTTCTCCAGGCCCCACCCTGCATTGTCTGAGGTCCAGACGAGTCCATTGTTGATGACGGTGTCCCAGACTTCCAAATACCGCGGATCGAACACTGGCGAGTCGCCGTTCCAACCCTCGATCCAGTGGAGGTCAATCTTGGCTGGGCCGCTCACCGTGCCAGCGAAGCCAAACACGCGATCAGGCGTCTCGCCGCGCGTCCACACGCGGGCCGTGCCGCTGATGGTGGGCGTATCCGCAGCTTCACTCGTGACGGTCACGCGCACGGTGAATGCAGTATTGCGGGAGCCTTCGATGCCGAAGCGGTTCTTGGGCACGAACACCACATCGACCTGCTGACTCCAGTTCGGGCGTAAATCGAAGCCGGGCTCGTTCGCGTGCCATGCGCCGCCCTCGGGTCCGGTACGCTCGATGGCAAGATAGCGCTGGTCGTAGATCGGTGTCTCACCGTCCCATCCCTCGATCCAGTGAAGGTAAATCTCGCAGCCTCCGAAGTTGGTGGCCAGATCGGGCGGCACAACCGTCCCTTCAAAGCCGAACAGCCGCTTCCCCACCACGGTCTTGTACCAGACCGCGGCCGTCGAAGTGTTCTTGACGTTCGGCGCGGCCCCGCTCTCGGATTCCACCGTCTGGCGCACGATGTACCAGTGCGCCGGGTCTTCGTCAATCACGCCATCTCCGGAGCGCGGCTTGAAGACTATGTCGCATTGCTGCGACCAGTTCCCTGCCATCCGCCAACCGGCCACGTCTGTGGTCCATGATCCGCCACCAGGCTCAGCGATCCAGACCTCCAGGTAACGCGGATCGTGGATCGGCCGGTCGCCGGCCCAACCCTCGATCCAGTGCAGGTAGATCGCGGCCCCATCCGAGACCGTGCCTTCGAAGCCAAACACCCGATCAGGCGGCGTGCCGCGCGTCCACACGCGGGCCGTGCCGCTGATAGTGGGCGTATCCGCAGCTTCACTCGTGACGGTCACGCGCACGATGAATGCAGTATTGCGGGGGCCTTCGATGCCGAAGCGATTCTTGGAAACGAACACCACGTCAACCTGCTGAGTGTAGTTGTCCCGCAGCTCGAAGCCGGGCTCGTTCGCGTGCCACGCACCGCCCTCGGGTCCGGTACGCTCGATGCCAAGATAGCGCTGGTCGTAGATCGGCGTCTCGCCGTCCCATCCCTCGATCCAGTGAAGGTAAATCTCACAGCCGCCGAAGTTGGCGGAGTTGTCAGGCGGAACAACAACCCCCTCGAAGCCGAACACGCGGCCCGCGCTGGTGGTCTTGTACCAGGCCCGCGCGGTCGTGGTGTCCTTGACGTTCGGCGCGGACCCGGTGCCAGCCTTCGGTATTGTGACTTCCACGCTTGGAGATGCGCCTTCGTTGCCGTGCAGCACGAGCGTTTCTTTGTAGGATTTCGAGCGCTTCGTCAGGTAGAGTCTGCCTGGCGCGTCGGCATCGGGCGGCTCCGGAACAACGAAGCGGCATTTGCCGTGCCGCGCCTCGTCCGCGGCCGCACGATCGCCGAGGTAATCGAAATCCATTGCGGCGGCCGGCTTGGGCGCGCCGTCCGGCACCCAGTGCGCGGTGACACCGGTGAACACACCGACCGGGCTGGGCGGATCGTACTCGATGTCGAAAATTGCGTTAAGGCCGTCCTCGGATTGCACCACGAGAAACGGTAGATCGCCTATCGGCCTGAGGTCTCCGGGGATTTCCTGCCCGGGGATGGTGGGCAGATTGAAGATGACGGGCACGGTCACCGTCGTCTGTGGCGCCACGTCGTCGTAGATCCCGAGCGAGTAAAGCTGGCCGAGTATGCTGACCTCGTCGTTTTCTTCATACGACAACTCGATCACGCGGAACGGCACGCACTGCAGGCCGCACTCGGTTCCTGACACCGCGATTACGTCTCCGATCTCCAACAGCGTCGCCTTGATGTCGCCGCGGAAAGAGCAGAACCTGCCGAGATCGCGTGCCTTCGCACGCCGCCATTGCCCGATGCGCCAGGCCTGGAAGTAGCTGTCGATCGCCGAGCCGTCCACGTCCTCGTTTTCAGTTCGATGAATCTTGGCCTGGTGCTCGTAATCGTTCACCTCCAGCTCGCGCGACTCGAAGCCGGCCGGCGCGTCGACGTACCTGATTGTGATCTTGTTGGTCGATGGTTGCCGGTCGCTGAGGGGATACTCCAGACTGCCGATCACGTTGGAGTCGTCGAACGCCATCGCGATCTTCATTACCTGGTCGCCGGCGGCGTGCGCATATTGAGTGGGGGCGGTGAACTGCAGGCTCGTTCCAACGGACTGGCTGACCACGAGCGCCTCGGCTGAGGCGGTAAATGGCGAGAGCAGCACCATGTCGCCCGGCGCGCACTGGATCGCAGATTTGCATGCGGCCGCGTAGCTTCCCGCGCCAATGGACCCTAAAAGCGTCGAATTCGGAACCGGCCGTTCACACCGGATCTGAATCTTTCCTTCCTTGGAAAACGTCAGGTACCCGCGAAACGACGCCAGCAGCTTCTTGTAGAGAATGTCGATCGCCTTCTCCTGCTTCGCGATCGTCACATTCATCGTGAACCGCTTCACCTGGACGGGAACCGGCACTCGCGACGTGTCGTCATCGACTCCCGGCGCATAGTCGTAGTACGGCCCATCCAGTGCCGGATCAAGGCCATCCACCGAGGTAGACCGGTAGCGCTTATAGTCCACATCCTCCGGCACATCAGGCGGGTTGTAGATTTTCTGGCAGTTTGTATGGTCGGTGACGATCTCGTCGCAGTAAGCTGCCTCCTGGCAATTGACGACATCGTCGAACCAATCGTCCGGAATGCCCATGCCTCCCTGGGTCAAGGGGATCGCCATAAAATCGCGCACGCACCAGATAGGGTTATCGCTCCAACGCCATCCCAGAAACTCGCCGCCGGGGCCGAATATCGATACGCCCTTGCCCATCACAACCGCGGTGATCTCAGGCGCCGGATCGGTGGCGGTGACGGAAGACGGGATCGTCACGCCGGCATAGGCCACCAGGTTGTACGGGTAGGAATGCGGGAACCTCGGGTCGGTCTGATTCAGCGCGCCCAGGTGGCCGTGATGCAGGGTGTAATCGACGACGGCCGTCTGGTTCGCGCGCAGGTAGAAGATGTCCTGTACCTTGCCAGCGCAGAAGGCGGCCAGGGCCTTCGTCACACCGCCCTGATCCTCATGCTGTATGTCGATCGCGGCTATTTGTACGCGGCCGTAGCACAGCGGAATCGGCACATCGTAAGGGGTGTCATCGACAGCATTGAAGCTCGCGGTGATCGTCTTCTTTTTCTTTCTCGAGAACAGCAGCAGGAACCGTTCTTTCGTGATCTCCTGGTACTGGTAGCTGCCGCTGTGCGGCACAAAGCGGAAACCGCCGTACTGATCGCTGTTATTCAGTTCGACGCATCGGCTCCACGATTTGTCGCAGGGAATGCCGGCGGGCTGTCCGCATTCCCACTGGCCAGGTTCAAAGGGGCAGTACGTCGAAAATGTCCGTGCCGGTGCTTCGTGTTCGACGCTGCCGACGATCTGTTTCGCCTCGATCGCGCACGTCTTCTCGCCGATGCTCGACGGCCGCTCCATCTCGCCGTTGAACAGCACAACCGAGTCCCAGGCAACCGAACGATCGATTTTGCGGATGATGAGGCGCCGGCCTTCGATTTCGTTCGTGAGGAGCGTTGCGGCCATCCCCAGGTTGACGTTCGAGAAGGTGACGCTTACGCGGTCGAACTGTGAGCCGTCGTAGCGGCGGATCGCCGAGCGGCTCTCGACGGCCGCCTGGTATTGGCGGCCACCCCACGCGATCACCTGGTCGGCGTAATAGAGCGTGCCGGAATCGAGGTAAAGCTCGTACAGGTCGAGCGGCTGGTTCGATGGGCTGTGGATCGCTGCGCCTAAGTCCGGAGAGACCTGGATCAAGCTGGCACCTCCTGCAGCGCCACCTCGCCCTCATAGCAGTTGTAGCCGATGAGCGAAAATTTCGGCGTCTCAAGGTAACGGACCAAATACGTCTCTGCCGTACGCTCCGGATGCTGCCAGTTGAAAGCGATCGCCGATCCGTTTTGCCCGGAGAAATGGTTGAGAATCGCGGCCCGCTCGGCGTTTGTTAGGGGCATCGAAGAGCCGAACGAGAGCCGGAAAGTCCGCCCCTTTCCCGCGCCCTTCAGTCGCCGCTGCTCGGAACCATCCTTGTGGATTGAGATCAGCACTTCCGGCTCGGCCGGCGTTTCTTCGAGAGGGTAATCGGGCTTGCGAGTAGTCGGGAAATCAGGCATTCTGTATCACCGTGCGCAACGTCGCGTTGTTGTTCCGATACGCGTCTTTGATCTCGCTGACCACCCAGCCCTTCGGCGGCTCGACCTTCACGCGCAGTTCCCCGTAGACCTGTGGTTGGCTGGCCTGGCCGGGATTCTGGGCCCGGCCGGCCGCGCCGACCTGGATGACTTGCACCTGATTCGCCGATGTCGGCCGCGGAACGTTTTCCTGGAATGAGCCACCGGCGCCAGCCTGATTGGTGCCAGCGAGACCCGATGCGGCACCCTGCATAATGCCGCCTAGAGCGGCGAGTGCGGCGCCTTTCACGATCATCGCTTTTGCGTGGGCCGGATTGGCTCCGCCCGCCCATACACCAAAGCCCCACGATGCCAACAACTCGGCGGTCCCAAGAGTCAACATCATCACGCCTACGTTGGTAATCACCTGACCGATCATGCCGAGGAATGCGGCCAGGAACTTCTTGGCGGAGTTTTCCTGTCCGCTGACCAGGTCAGAGAAGAACGCGGAGAATGCCTGGCCAGCTTGGCTGGCGAATTCGATGACGTTGTCTTTGAGCGCTTGGAGAACGCCACGGAAACCGTCCATCTTGAGTTCGTTCAGCCGACTGGCTTGTTCGCCCAATTCAGCTATCTGGCGGCCTAGCGGGCTCAGGTTCATCCGCTGGAGTTTTTCGAGTTCCGTACTCAGCCGGACGATCTCGTTGATGTCTTCCATCGAGCGATTCGGCCGGGAGTTCAACTCATCGAGGCGGGTCCGCATCGTGCGCTCAAGCTC
This sequence comes from Acidobacteriota bacterium, assembly GCA_023436715.1. Lineage (GTDB taxonomy): Bacteria > Acidobacteriota > Terriglobia > Bryobacterales > Bryobacteraceae > Fen-330. The sequence continues at coordinate 20,794 of JAEZIJ010000230.1, read as the reverse complement.
CGCCTGATATTGGAGCGCGTCGGAGCCGACGTTCCGGCCGATCTTTCCTTTGCGCGAGAGCTCGATTGCCCGCGCCATAGCCTCCGTAGCGCTGGCGGCTTTTTGTGCTTCATCCTTCGCCTTCCGTTCAGCTTCCGCCTGGGCCTTTACCGGAGCCAAATAGATGAGATCCAGGAAGGCGATCATCTGCTTCGCGCGGCGCTGCTGGCCCTCCAGTTCCATTTCACCCATCGCCAGTTGGTGCTGACGCGTCTCTTCCTCGGCCTTACGATCAATCTCCTCAAGCGAGCGGATGTATGCGTCCTGGGCCGCGCGTTGCAGCGCGGCGCGCCGCTCGGTTCCGATCATCGTGAGCTTTTCGATTGCCTCCCAATCGGCGGTGAACTGCGCCGCCGCCCGCTCTTCCGGAGTCGCATTACGGAGGGAAATCTGGACGAGCAAATCGTGATAGGTCTTGAGCTGCTCATTAAGCTTCTGTTGGTTCGCAGCGGCATCTCCGGCCGCATCTCCCTGTTGCTTCGTTCCGCGCGCGCCAGTAAGGACCGTTCCGGAGTACGTCTCCAAGTCGGCGGCGAGCTGTCGAGCCGAAGATGCCATCTCTTGTGCCTTCTTGGCACCTTCACCGAATCCGCTAAAGGCTCCTTTTACGCCCTCCTTATAGGTGCTCTGCGCCACGCCGATCCATTTTTCCATAGCCTTCAATGAGGGAATGATGGCTTCAAACTGGTTTCCCACCACGCCGGGCAACTTGGCACCCGCCTCGGCTAAGAGCACGATGCCCTTCAGAATCATGAACAGCGTATCGGCGATTAGTGATCCGGCAGAATAGACCACCAGCTTAACTGCACCCCAAACCGTGTCCCAGATGTAAGAGAAGACGGACAGCACTTCCATGAAGCTGGCGAACCCGCGCACGGCGGAAATAATAAAGCGGTTCACGGCCAGTGAGAGTTCGTCCACATCTTTGCCTCCGGCTGCCAGGGTCAACAGCCGCAGGGTGATCCGATTGAGAACCTCCTGCACGACGCCGGACCGGTTGACCGCTTCTCCGAACGTCAACAGGTATCCGCGCCAGGCCCGTTCTACCCGAATCGAGGCGTCCTCCAAGGTAATCATTCCAGGAGGCAGCTTGCGTACCGCAGCATCGGTCTTTTCGAGCAGTTCGAGGTAAAACACCTGGAGCTTGGTGAGGTCGGCCATCGCGTTCGCTCCCATGCCCATTTGAACGGCAAGCTGCGAAACGGCATCCTTGACGTTGATGTGAATGCCGATTGCTTGCAGCCCCCGAGCGTTGCCCCGTATCAGTGCATCCGTCGTCGCGGTGAGTGCCTGGGTTAGGTCGGTTCCCGAGGCCTTTGCTAAGCGGGAGATATTCTCGGTCAGCCGAACGTACTGCTCACTCGTAAGTGGAATGCCGCTCGAAAGTACGCGATTCGCGTTACGGAGAATGTCGGTTGTGCCGACCAATCCCTCAGTCGCCGCCTTTAGCTCCTTCAGCAGCGCTGAAGCTTTGGCCCCAGAGCCGACGAGCCCTTCGAAGGCTACTTTCAGTTCGGTGATCGTCGAGGCTTCTTTGCTCAGTTCGATCAGGAACCCGCCCAATGCCTTGATCGCGCCAGCGATCCCCACCGCAACAGCCAACGCCATCGCCGCGGACCCCAACCCGATGCGGCGAAATCCGCTCTCACTTTCGTTCGCCGACTGGCTGAGCTGCTCGCGCCATCGCTGCAGGTGTCCCAGCATGCCTTCGAACACGCGCTGGATTCCGGAGCCGAGTACCGCTCCGCTGCTGGTCATCGCTGAAAAGGTCTGGTCGAGCACGGCCTGCGTCTGCTTCACGCCCTTAGAGATCCCGTCCTCGAACTTCGATCGCAGCGTTGCTTCGACGGTATTACTCGCCATTGACCTGGTCCTCGGTGCCGACCATACTGGAGATGGTGTTCTGGTACCTCTTCATCGCCGCGCTGATCCTGCTCGTGTTCTGGGTTGCGGCCGGAGTCGCCCGGCTTGCGGTTTCCGCCGGCCGCTGGTTACTGATCGCAGCACTCGATGTGCTGATCGCCGTCATACGGCTCGTTGGCTGCGCGCTAGGGCTTCGAAGTCCTTCACCTCGCGGTACCTGGTGATCATCGCCAGCGCCTGCCACCCCTCGAATTCCAGTTCGTACGCCCGGAGCGGATAGCCGGCCTTCACCCACAGGTACAGCCTCTCCAGGTTCGCTACCCATTCGCGAAACTCGGTCGGGAATCGGTATTCGAGGGACTTCAGCTTGCACACCGAGCAGTAGCCTTCCTCGTCGTGATCGTTTTCTCCAGCCGGACATTCCGCGCATTCCTTTGCGATCTTCTCGAAGTCGCTCTCCAGGTAATCCTGGACGAGCACTAGGAGTTTTTTCTTTCGGCGCCCTCCTCACCGGCCTCGGGCGCCGGGTCTTCAAAGTGCATCGCCGCCGAGCTCTTCCAGCTCAGCGGGATCAGATCCTTCCAGGTCTGGACTTGCCGGCCGAGAATTCCCGAACAGAATGTGTTCTCTTCGACGGTCAACTCCGTGCGGGCGTTGAGCGGACGGAAGGTTCCGTCGGGAGCCTCATAGTCGGCGTTCTCGACGTCGATGAGCACCTTGTCGATCAACGCTTCGCGCGCCTCGTACAGATGCGTCTGGACCTTGCGCCCCTTTGCCTGGAACCGTGCGGAAAGGAACTTATTCAGTTCCTCGGCGCTCGGCCGCCGGCAGATCATCACCACAGTTTCATCGCCGACCGGAATCGGGATGCGGACTCTCGTTGCGAATGCTTTTGCCATTTGCCTCTCCTCTATAGTTGAAATCGTGCGGGCCGCGCTTGGGCGGCCCGCGGTTCAGCAGCCGTCCTACGCGGCCGCCGCAAGATAGCTGGCCTGCTGCAGGTTGATGACATTGATGATCAGGCCGCCATGCACTGGATCGGAGAGCACTCCGAACTTGCATGCGACCTTCAGGATGCCGTCATCGACACCCTTCTTCACCTCGCGGTAGATCGCACGCGGCAGAATGACCTCCACCGTGTACCGCGCCGTTCCGTTCGCCAGGCCGCCCACAATCGGCATGTGTAGAACGAACTCCGCGCCGCCCAGTAGGTCCGTCCGGTGGGACTGGTCTTCGAGCTCGATCTCGGCCTCAAACTCCACCGTGTACTTGTTGCCGCCGCGCCGCACCTGGGCAATCAGGCCAGTGCCATCGCCGAGAAAGTACACACCCTTGCCGCCGTTCTTGAAAGCGAACTTGAACGACTTCACCTCCGCGTGGATCGGAGTCCCACCGGTCACCGTTGTGCCGTCGTATGCACCGCCTTTGGTGAGGGTCACGTCCTGATAGCACAAGTACGTCTCCGCGGCCGTGGGAGGTTTGGCGGTAGCGTCTACGGCCTCGCCGCCGCGGCCGACGAGGTCCGCCTCGAACTCGACGAACCCATCCCGCTGACCGCTCAGCGTGAATCCGACGCACGCGATGCCTGGGAACACCTTCTGTGTGTCGCCATCGTTCTCGACCATCGTGCGGTAAGGCAGCTCAACGATATCCTTATCGATCTCGATCTTGTGCTTGTAGGCCAAGGTGGCTCCGATCGCGGTCGAAGTGTCCTTGCCCATCGCCATCGAGGCGAACAGGCCCACAACGTGGGGAAACGCCTTGGTCTTGTGCTTGAACTCCAGCTTCTTGTTCAGAATGCGGTGGTCCGTGGGCAGAAGCTCGCCGTTCACCTCGTTGTCATTCACGTAGTGATTGGCGATCCCCGGTTCGGCCGGCTCGCCCTCATAGTTCACGCGAGTGGCAATCGGTTGCGCAGTGGCGATGGCTGCCTGTTTCAGCAAGCTGAACGCGCGCCAGCCGCCAATAATTGATTTCGGCATCTACTTTTCCCTCCCGTTCATAGGTCGATGACCTTCAAAACCTGAAATTTCGTTTCGCCGATTGCAAAGCAATGCGGCTTTTCCTGCACGACGACGATGGTCGATGCGAATTCTCCGGTCACGATCGTGTTAGCGCCGAGCCCCGAATCGGATTTCCGAGCCTGATCCAGCACGCTCTCAATCGCGAGCTGGACAGCACGCGCCTGTGTCCGCGCATCTGTCGGCCGCTGCGCACGGCAGACCGCGATCGCGCTCACCGGGATAGTCAATTCGACCTCGCCGGCGGTGAACGGCCCCCGCTTCACAGGCTCCAGCTCGGCCGTCACGGCGATCGCCGGCAGCTCGTCGCCGCGGAATCCCTGTGACATCTTGTCCCCTGTGAAGAGGCATTCGCGCACGTTGGACTCGAAAGTCTTCACTTCGTCCAGGCCAGCAGCGCCGCGCAGGATCGCGATGATCGCCGCTTCGAGGTCCGTATAGAGATCGCTCATATGAATCTTCCCCGTTCATCTCTGAGGCGAGTCGGGGCCGCCCCTTGCGCCTCACGAGAGATTTCCTCGGTGATGATCTCGATGTACCGCGGGATAAATTCAGCCACCGCCTGGCCGAAAGGCGACCGCGGTTGCATGCCCTTGATCTGCACTCGGCGCCGGACGATGGCCTTGCCGTCCTGGGCATAGGCCCCCCAGAACAGCCCACGCTTGGACTTCGCCGCGATTGTGATGGGCCGCTTCAGCGGTCCGTAGATACCCGTTCCGTACTCGATGTAGCGCGCGTACTCCAGCCAGGTCCCAACCTTGCCTTCGACGATGTCGGCCGAGATCCGCTTCACCGCGGCCGATATCGATCGAACCAGCGTGGAGGTGACCTTGGGGACCTTGGACTGCACCAGCTTCAGCAGCTCGAATGTGCCGCGGCGGACCGCCAGTTCCGGGATTCCACGGATGGCCTGCCCGCGGTCGCCGAGCATCCGCGTGACTTCGCTGACGATCTTGTCCGGATTGTCCCACTGGAACTCGATGCTCATATCACGCGCACCCGTGCCCTCTTGTAGCGCCTGCACGTCGCGCGCGTCGCCGGCGCGAGTTGCTCCTGCGAATAGGCGGTCGTAGCCTGCACGACCTGGTTGGTTTCCGATGTCACGCCCTGCTTGTTGATCGTGTTCATCAGGAACGCGACCTGGATCTTGCACGCATCCGCGATTTCGCGCGGCACGGCCTCATAGCCGGCCGTATAGCTGACCTTCACATTCCGACGTCCCTCCGGAAACACCCGCGCGTAGCCGCGCAGGCGGACGTCGTACTCACCGGAGGCTGGAAATGCGACGAACTGGGGATAGATCACCAGTTCAGCCGGGTCCACGGCCTGGCCGTCGATCGACAACGCGGACACGGACAGAATCGGAGCGACGTCCAGTTCGAGCGAATCGGAGGCGTTCCCGTCGTGCAGTTCGTCCTGGATCTCTTCGGTGCCAAAGGAACGGCTGCAATAGCCCTCTATCTGGGCGCTCGCGATCTTGATCAGCTCCGATAGCCTCGTGTCGTCGGCTGTTTCATCCGGCGCAACGCCGAGTGCCGTCTTCAGCTCTGCGAGGGTGCATAGATCCATGTGGCTTTAAAGGGGCGGCCGCAGCCGCCCCGTATCCTCCCTCAGTTCTTCGGCTTCGGGTTGAACTTCTCCCTGATCCGTGCGATTTCCTCATTCGCCTTGTCGGCCGACGCGAAGAACTTTACCGGCGTCTCCTCGATTCCAAACCAGGAGAAAAGGAGTGGCAGAGAAAAAGCAGAACCAGTTCGGCGTGCTCCAGCGGTAATCCTGCCGATACTTCGTCGGGTCGGGATCGATCGCCTGGGCGACCTCGGCCGGCGCCTCTACGGAGGTAAACGGCGTGAAGCGATACTCGCCATGGGTATAAGACCCGGTCGGCCCAGGGCTACTTCACCTTGGCGTGGTCGTAGATGCCGATCGCGTCGCCGTTCTCGATGTTCACCGCGCAGCGCATCGAGAGCACATAGTCGGTGGCACGCTTGCGCGGCTGCCGGAACGGCTCGATGCGGATGTCGCGGTGTATGCCGAAGATCAGGTTGCGCAGGTCCGTGCAGATGACGACTGTGCCATCCGTGTACGGCGTGGATGAATGCGTGAAGCTCATATTCGTCTTCAGCATCGGAACGCGTACGTTCTTGATGCCGCGCAGCGGAACATCCACGATCCCCGTGATCGCCTGCCAGGCATCGGTGTACCCCTTGCCCGCCAGTTCGTCGTTGTAGTCCAGATACAGGTCGTTGTGGAGAGTGCAGTTGGCAATGGCGCTGAATCTTGTCCCACCGCTCATCCGCGGACAGGAACTGGAACAGCGCGTCGAGGCCACCATCCCAGTACTCGCGCACTCGGCGGCCGAGTGCCCGCGCGGCGCGTGCGCGATCGAAGCGCCGCGACCGGCTCACCTTACGCAGGAACGCCGCCGTCGAGTTGAAGAACTGCACAAGATGGACCGGGCCGCTCACTTCGCGATTGCCTCCCTGATCTCGCGTTGCACCTGTTGCAACCCTTGATCGACTCCCATCAGATCGCCCACGGCCGGAGCCATCCGCGGCTCGTCGCCGCCTTCGAGCGGCGCGGCCCCGGGGAAACGCTGAGCGCGGACCTCGTTCGGTACTCGAACGCCCGTGTTGATGTACTTCTCATCCACCTGGGCGTCGATCAGCCGGTCCTCGGCGTCATACGGTTCGAACTGGAAGGTCAGCTTCTTCGTGCTGAAGCCGATTTCGATGAGCCTGTTCAGCCGCGTGGCCACCATTTCTTGACCGGGCGTGACGATCGAATTCTTGTACTCGACGATCTGCTCGGAGGATAGATTTCCGCCCAGCTTCCCGGTCTCGACGATCCCAACCTTCTGGGGCGGCACGCCGTGCGCGTGCAAGATCTCATCGCGACAATCGACGCGCAGCAGCCGAAATGAGCCTTCTTTAGCGGAATCCGACGTCAGCTTTTCGAACGTGATTTTCCCGCCCTGCGGACTGCGCATGGCGAGCGTCTTGTGTGCCTGGCCCTTCAGATGCGTGCGGAAATACTCCTGGATCACCTTCTCGGCGTCATCTTCCCAGTCGCCTTCCAGCACGACCGCGTAATCCGGGATCGCGTTGTTGTTGAAGAACGTGAGGTTGTACTCCGCTTCAAGGACCATCAGGGCCAGCCGGTTCCACGCTGGCATGATGGGCGGAATGCCGTAGTAGAGCGACCACGGGAAGTAACGGCAAAAGTGGATCAGCGACGTGCGCCCCTCCATGCCCAAGGGATCGTTCGATGCCAGGCCGGACAGATCTGCGCCATACTTCGCGAAGTGCGCATACTCTCCGTTCTTCTGCTGCACGTAGCCGAGGCCGTCGAGCCGGATCCACACCTCCGTAGCCGGGATGTGAGCCAGTTCCGCCAGCTCGCGCTTGGCGTTCGGGATGACCTCGAGGAAGCCGTTTCCCAGCGCCTCGTAGTCCGTCCAGACGTTCCCCATGCCTTCAGCGAACGTCATGTCGCCGAACGCGTTTTTGAAGAACGCAGTAATCCGGTCCTTCAGTCCGGCCGATTCGTCGCCGGCGATCTGCCACGGCCGCCCAACGATGTCCTTCACCTTTGCGCGGATCGCGCGAGAGTGGTACGTGTTCAGCGTCGTCGCATATGCGTACAGGTAGGCATCGAAGGGCCGTGATGCGCAGAGCACGCCATCAATAGTCGTGCCATATTTCTCGCGCAGCCGCTTGCTGCCGGCGGCGTCGGTAACGGCCTTCGCGACCTCGAAGTACTCGGACGGCCGAATCATCCCTTCGAGCAGCCGCGGACTCTCGACCTTGACGATCGCGCCGCTGTGGGAATCGAGAAGAAACGCCGTGCCCTTCGTCATAGCAAGCTGACCTTTCCCTTTCGGCCGCGCGATCCGCGAAGCAGCGCGATCGCGCGCTCGACCGCGTCGGGTCCGTCATCGTGGCTGTTCGACGAGCAGCCGAGCGCCTCGAACTCGTCGAGGCATTGCTGCACGTCGGGCGTCCAGTACGAGCTGCTCGCGCTGGGGAAGAAAATCCGCCCCTGTTCCTGGAGCGGCGCGAGCCGCGAAATGCGCTTCAGCTTGTCGGAGGCGATATCATCCACGGCGACCGCTGGAATCTGCAGATTGTTCGCCGCCGAGGCTTCCTCGACGAGCTGCTTCAGCGCGTCCTGGTACGCGATCGTCTCAAAGCCGAATTTCCGGATGCCGGGCCACTCGCGGCACGTCGACACCACCAGTTCAACCTGCTGCTGGATCTTCAGCTTCTTGATCCGGATCGAGAGGACGTAGTAATTGCCGTTCGCGCCGCCGACCACCGCGCGCGCCGTATTGTCGTTCTTCGCCTTCTGGCCGATCGCCGGGTCGATCGACGCGACCAGGTCGAGATCGAGACCGTCAATATCCTCGTCGCGGAAGTACTTCCAGCCCGACGGCGAGAAGATCTGCTCTTCCTCGTTCGCCGCGTCATTGAGAAATTCGGTGGAGAACGCGCGAGCCCCGATTTCGCGCCTCTTCGCCTCCAACCGGCTCAGCGGCCAGCGCGCCGGCCAGAGCGGCTGGCCGTTATCCTTGATCGCCCGCCAGATCCGCGTGACGAAGGAGTCCGTCCTCTTGAGAAATCGCACCAGAACGGCGTCATGATGGAGCACTGTGCCGATCATGAAGAACCGCCCACCAGGGGCAATCACGTTCAGGACGGAACGTAGCAGCCAGCGGTCGAGCTTGTCGCGCTGCTGCTTGCTCTCGACTTCCTCGTCATCCTCAAGGTCATCGACGATCACCAGGTCCGGCCGGTATTGCTTGTACCTAAGACCGCGCATCGAGCAGCCACGGCCGCGCGCCAGAACCTTGATGCCCGTTCGCGTGACGAACTCTCCCTCAGCCCACTTCCGCTTGTTGTACAGCGAGCCGAAGTCTTCGGCGATCCGCTCGTTGGTCTCCAACTCTTCGCGGATATCGTTCGTGTTCTGGGTCGCGACCGGGTCGCTGTCACGGATGATCACGATGAAATGGGCGAGTCCGTAACAGATCGAGTGGATGACTTTCGCGAAGCTCACCACCGTGGACTTGGCGTGCTCGCGCGGCGCCGCCGCAATCACGCGATCCTGCGTATCCACCAGCTCTGAAAGTTCGCGGTGGAACTCGGCCGGCTCCGCCGAGAAGTAATCGGCGAGGTAGTACCGACAGAACCACTGGAAGTCGGTCCTACCTCGCTCGATTCTTTGCTGCTTCGTCATCCGGTCTTCGGGACGACTGCTACGAAGCAGTTGCTCCGCCCGGGCGCCTACTTCAGAAGCCTGTAGGCGGCTGGCGGAGTGGCGGTCATGGGGTATGACTTTGGCAGAGCGGCTCACGCCTGGGCCTCCCTGCCGAATTCTTCGGTGATCTCAGTTACGAGCTTACCGATCTTCGTCGCGTACGCTTCCAGCGGCCGCGCCAGGCCATCAATCGAGCGCAGGCCGGTGAGGAGCTTCTCGATAGCCGCGTTCAGGACCTCGATAGCGATCTTCCGTGGGTCTTGCCCTGCCAGATGCTGGCGAGACAACTCGGCGATCTGTTTCGCAATCGAGTTGAAGGCGTAATACGTCTGGGTGTCCGCCTTGCCCTCGCGGATCTCCTTGAGCAGTCGCTCGCGAATTTCGTTTAACTCCAGCAACAGCGACCGCGTTGCATCGCGGCACAGATCGTCGAACTCCCGCAGCTTGGCGTCCGCCAGCGCGCGCCGCTGTGGCCAGTCGAACCGCTTCACCCATTCGTCCCAGGTGCTCCCGGCAAAGCCGGCATAGACCTTGCGGATCTCCGGCAGCGACCGCTCTTTGGACCATCCGCGCGCGTAGCAGCCGTACACGAATTCCTGGGCCTGGGTGTCGTATGCCAACTCGCTACGCCTCCCGCAAAGCCTGCAGCGTTCCGATTTCCGCGTCTGCTCTCGCGAGCAGCAGATGCTTTTCCAGGCGGCTGCACCGCCATGCCAACAACCAGCCTTTGAACTTAAGAATGATGTCTGCCATCTATTGACTCCGCCAGCATGGATTCCAGGGTTTTCGTGCGCTCTTCAAGCACTTGCGCGATTCGTCCCCAAAGCTGCTGGTTCTCCCGATACAGCCGCAGAACCGTATAGGCGAGTGCGACGCAGGCGATCACCATCAACCCGATCGCCAGCGAGTAGCTCTTCGACAGTTGTTCGAGCTCACCGATTCCGGGCATTTCACTCTCCGGAGCTTTCGAACGGCTCACGGAATGTGGCCAGCGCCTCCGCATCGGCATTGCGCAGCGCATGCTCGCGGTTGATCTCGTTATAGCTGCGCAGTACTTGGGATACGCTCTTCGAGTACGCAGTTGTTGCCGGTGCGCCGCCGCCCTGCTGTGCCCGTTGGAAACGCACCAGCGCATCCGTGAACGCACGGCCGCTCTCCAGCAGAAGATTGTCGAGTTGGGTGCGCTGCTCGTCCGGCTTCTGCAGCACTGTTTCGTCGAGGAACCTGAGGATGGACCGCCGCAGATCGTGAATTGTCTCGCTCAACGTTGCGTCTCCTTGCGCGTCCGGAAACGGGAGAGGCGCGGCGTCCGGGCCGGGTCGCCGGCCTCTCCACTCGGAGGGCACATGGCCTCCGGTCCTCGCAGTAACCGGAGGTCTGCCGTTTCCGGCATGCGCAGTCCCGATGTTAGGAGAAGAACAAAAATGCGTCTAACCGTTTCAAGCGAGTTGCGCGTTTTGCGCGAGGAAATTATTCGAGGGGGCTGATCCGCCGGGAGCGGATCCAATCGTAGAAAGCGATACGCTCGACGCGCCACTGGCCGACCAGCTTGTAGCATGGAAACAAGCCGGAGTCGCACCAGCGGCGCATCGTGGCCGCGGACACGCGCGCGATCCGCGCGGCCGTGAACACGTCGAGCGTGTCTTCGAGCGGCAGCTCCAGGTGGAGCTTTAATTGGATGGGGGCCCGGAACATTGACTGCATATGTATCTTATCGGTGTAGGACGATGCGCGCGCCCCAGTAAGTCAGCCACATCGCAAACACCAGGCCCGCGAAAACCCAAGCCGTAGCCCAGCGGTAGGACTTACGCGCCCTGTATCCCTGCCACCGCAACTCCAGCTCGCGGTCCAACTCAGCTTCCCAATCAGGATCGCGCTTCACTTGCACAGCTTGTCCCTCCTGTTCATGGCCTTCAGCGCCCAGAAGATCTTGTTGAACTCGGCCATCGTGCGGATCCGCTCGTGCCCCAGTTGCCGCGCGATGAACTTCTGCAGTGTTCCCAGGCTCCATCCGCGCAGGTTCGCGGCATCCTGGAGCATCTGCTGTTCACGCTCGTTGATGAGGTACACCGTATCCTGGCTGTCATCGTAATCATTGCGGCCGTGCGCGTTCATGGCCCGGCGCCGGTCGTAGGAGAAGTTCTTCGGGGGAGTCTTGCCGTTGAGCCCGTCGAGCAGCTCCATCGCCTGCGCGGCCGTCAGGTCTTTGAGCGATTTCTTCTGCCACTCGAACCAGATCATGTCGTGCAGTTGCTCGCTCGTTACGCCGTGTGCGCGCGCGGCCGCCCAGATGGCCGGCAGGAACTTCGGTTTCCGCTTGGGGTTCATTGTGCGGCCTCGGCTAGATTCTGGTCTGCGAGTTCGTTCCATCTCGACCTCCCCTACTTTCGGCACAGGCGGGACAGAACCCCGCAAATCAACGCGAGCACCAGAGCCTGTCCGATGCTCAGCTCAGTCATTCTGATAACTGGCGTCTCAAAGAGCTTCGCCAGCGAGTTTGCGATATCGATCATTTGCCCTCCAACTCACAACGTATTTGCCCCATAAATTCCAATCGCGAATGGTGCGATGGATCGAGTACCCGGAGCCGCCGAACCATCGCCAGGATCTGCGATTTGTACGGCCGGACAGCGGCGTCCAGGTCCTCTGAGTTCTGGATCATGAAGTAACCGGCGGGTTCCTCGCGGCGCGCGCCGATCTGCATGCGGTGCGTCACGATGAGCTGCTCGATCAATCCCTTGATCTGCCGCTCGGTATAGCCCGTCATCTCGCGCAGCCGTGCAATCGGCAGCGGATTCGCGCGGCCCTTGTGCTTCGACACCAGCGATCCAACCAGCAGTTCCTCTGGTGTGGGCTTCTGTGTTGAATCGGAGAAGGGGTCGGCCTGGAACAACGGCAGATCTTCGAACCCGACCAGGAAATCGTCCGCGTCGTGCTTCATGCTTGCCTCATCAGCGGCCCGTGTTTCTCTTCCCATGCCTGCCGATCCTGCGCGATCAGCTCCGCCTGGCCGCGGCGCCAGCCCCGGAACCAGGCGATCCATTCCTCGGCAGTGCGGTACTGCCGCGGGTTGTTCGAGTGCCCGATATCGGCCTTCCCCATCAGAAATCCCTCAGCCTCCGCCCGCGCCGCGGGAGAAATGCCAGCGGCACGCACTGACAGCACCGGCTTGCGCGGGATCGCGCCGGCGGCGGCCTGGCGTTCGCGCCGCCGGATGTAAAGGAACTCGTAATAGGGGAGCGGAAGATCGTTCTCTTCCACACACGATCTGTTCTGCGCGTAAGCTTGCATACCGGACACCGCTATCGGCGGGAAGGGAGAAGGAGAACCCGCCGATTTCGCTGGACTCTCACCAGCTCGTCAGGCGGCTTCCTTCACCGCCTTATCGGGGAACACCTCGTAATAGAAGTCGTCGGTCTGTTTGATCTTCACGCCGATCGCGGCCAACTCGTCCGCCTCGAACCCGAATGACTTTACCGCCTCCTTGTTGACGCTCTCCTTCATGGTGATGAACTGGTCGAGGCGGTCCTTACTGCGCGCGAAGTGCAGCTTGATCGCTTCCAACACGCCTTCCCACTTCCAGCCCTTGAGACACTTGAGCGTCGGATTGCCTTTCCGCATTCCGGCGCGGCCGAAGTCGAGGTCGATCGAGCGCTTCCCATCGACCTCGACTTCCTTCCGATGCGCCTTATAGAAGCGCTCCAGTTCATCGCTGAGCGCTGCCTTCTTAGCGAGCAGCGGAGCCGTTGTGCTGTTGTACGTTGTTTCCGCTTCGATCATCGCTTCGTTGCGCTTCGCGGCCGCCTCGGAGACGGACACCTCTATGAGCGCGATATCCCGCAGCATCAGATTAAAGTCGTTCCAGTTACGCAACATGACCTTCTTTCTCCTCTTCCTGCATAGCCATCAACCGCTGAAATTCTTCGTGAACCTCCGCCTGGAGCCGCTCGTTATCGGTGGTCTGCGCCGGCCGTACAGTTCCTCCGGCATCGCGGCGTGAATTCGGTCGGCTTGGTCATCGGCCTTCTTCTGCGCCTTCTGTGCGCCGCTCAGCACGTCCGCCATGAGGGCTGCGCCGGCCGCCTCCTTTTCCAGGCCAAAGCGCTTCGCAAGCTTCGCCCGCCCTCTCCAATAGGCGATTCGGTCGTCGAGAGTCATCACGCTGGCCTCCTGCCTTCCGTCTCGTTTCCGGAGCATGCGCGGCCAAACGCTTGATCGAGCACCTGTCCCAAATCCTCCCGCCCTTCCATTGCGCGCTTGACCTGTTCACCAGTGAGACCAGCCATCAGTACTTTGTGTGCCCTGTCGGCCAACATCACGGAATGCTCTATCAGGGTGCCCGGGACACGAAAGCCAAGTAGGTCGAGCGTCTGCTTCTGCCCGATTAACGCCGACAGAACCACATTGACTGCCGCGGCTTCGCCGATATTCATACGCCGCCTCCAGCAGCCTTCCTCATGCCGAGGCGCGCGAGCATGACGCGTTGGTAGGTCATGCGTGAAGCCTCCAGGGCAGCGGCTCGCGCGAGCATGCGCTCGCCGTAGTAATTGAGCGCCTTGGGTGACAGCCACAACGCGAGACAGAAGGCCAACGCCAGCAGCACCAGCGTGAGGAGAATCGCATTCACCATTACGCGACCCTCCTCTGCATGCCGCCCGGCAGCATATCGACGATCTCGCGCGTGATCCGCTCGCCCGGCTGCGCACCGTTTTGAGCCAGCTTCACCATCGCCTGGATGCACGACGCGTTGATGATCAGCGGATAGCCCATCGCGGGCCGCCGCGGGGCGCGGAAGCGATCCTGGAAGGCTTCCCATCCCTGGGTGTCGAACAGCTTGTCGATCGACGACCCGACACGGCGCAGCTTGAACTCCAGGTACTCGCGCACTGGCACCTGGGGAACCTCGACCAGGCGGATGCGGTTTCCGATCTCCGGGAAGGAAGCGAGCTTGTGCTTCAGCTCGGGCAGGCCGACAAGGATGATCGCCAACAACCGAAACCTACCGATCTTTTCCTCAAAGAACGTCTTGAGCTGGCGAAGAACGCGCGCATTACAGAAGTGCGCATCGTCGATGTAGAGCACGGCCTTCTTGTCCACGGTGCCAGTGCGGATGCCGCGAAGTGCGTTCGAGAGTTGCCTGCCGCGCGCTTCGCCGTCGCAGGCTATACGGCAGTCCTCGCCGAGCAGGCCATGGATGAGCGCGCGTACGAGATGCTCGGGCGAAAGATTCTCGCGCTGTTTCAACTGCGGCTTGCAGATGACACAATCGTCGCGGCGCCCATACTCGGCTTCGATGCCGTCCCAGATCGTCGTCTTCCCCGCGCCGCTCGGAGCGGCCACTGCGAGAAATCCGCGCTGGTCGATGGCGTCTTTGATTGCGGTTGCGACCTGGTCGTGCCCCTTGTAGGAGAAGACGTCTTCGTCCGCCTCGACATCGTTGAGGAACGGATTCGTGCGCAGGCCGAAAAGTTGCAGCACGCTGCGATCAAGCTGCATGAGTTCGATTGCCTCCATTTCTTGGACTTCAATAGGAATTTCGTGCTTCGTTACGGATGCACCGCACCGGGCGGACCGGCGCTCGACTCCGGCCGCGTAATTCGGGTGTACTCCATCCGCTGGCCAGTCGATCTCCGTCGTGTCGATGCGGTGTTCTGCGAGCACCGCCGACATCCGGCGGATGCACTCCTTTTTGCCGATGCGTACCGGGTACTCGCCGTAGTTCACAATTCGCGTTAGCGCTGTGGCGTGGATCCCCAGTCTCTTCGCGAATGGCCGATAAGTCAGCCCGGCTTGCTGTAATGCGAGTTTGAGCGTCATTTGCTGAGCCTCACCTTCGAGCCGATCTATTTCTTCGGCCATCTCCCGAACAAGCCCGACCAAACCGACGACGGTGTAGCGAAGCATCAGATCGAGATCGTTGAGAGGCGGCCCGGATTTCTGCGGAGCCAGCCTCATCGCTCGCGGCTCGACGACGTCGAGAATTTCGAGGATGGCCCCGTTCTTAAAGCTGCGTTTCACTTACCCTCCAATTGGAATGGACACAACTTCCGCGGTCAGACCGCGTTGGATAGCGGCTACCGCGACATCGATTTCTTCTTGCGTGACCTGGTCGGAGAATCGCGCAAGGTAACGTACCTCCGCCGGTGAGAATGTCCGCCCGCCTATCGCCTGGTGGACGATCTCGCGCGCCTGGAACTTGTTGTAGACCGGGCGGTCCGTCGAGACCTCGATCTCCCTCTCGCGGCTCTTGATGCCGGATGGCTGCAGGCCTTCCAGGTGGTACCCGCGCGTCACGAACCTTTCCCCGCCCGCGGCATAGGCTTTCACCGCGCGATCCGCTTCCTTCACCGCCTGCGCGCGAACACTGTCTTTATGCGCTTTGAACTCGCTGCCGATAACGACGCCGTCCTCGGGGAACCCGTGCTCGTTGAACGCGAGCGGCTGGCACAGGAACTGGGGAGCATTCTGGTCCTCTGCTGAACGCACGTACACGCTCGGGAACTCGAAGGGGCTGAACGCGACACTCACCTTGCGCTCGTAAAGAAGAGCCTGCGGCACGCGGTAACGCTGGCCGCGGAACTGGATGATGCCCGATCCCCCAACGGTCGCAATCTTCGACGGACTCACGGCGAAACGTTTTGCCTCCGCAAAATCGCAGTTCGGAACACGCAATTGCGTCTCAAAACTGCGGTTGAGATGGAACTCCCAGTGCGCGGTGCGCGTGGCCTTCGTTCGGGAGTGGACCTCTTCCTTGCACAGCTTCGCCGCGAACGCGACCGCGTCGTCGTTTAGCCGAGCGATGTCGACGACCGGGTCGAGCCGGAAGCGCGATTCGAAGCGCTGTTCCCACCACCAGTGCGCGCCCTCGACCTGCCCCTTGCTGCGCGCGCCTTCGCAGATGTTCAGCTTCACGCCGAGGTGGCCAAGAAAGTTCTGCGTAACCTGCGACTTCGTGCCAGGACCGCGGTCGAGCATCAGTATCCGCGGAACTCCGCGGAACGGATACAGGTGCTGGATCGACTCGCCCTGGTACATTTTTTCTGTCCAGGCCCGCCACAGACCTTCGATGAGGATCGTTACGTCTTCGCCGGCCGCCGCGGTGTACCAGGCGAAGATCGTTCCCGACGTGTGATCGGTGACAACCAGGCGCCACAGCCGCGGTTCGCCTTCCTTTGGCAGCTTGTTCTTGTAGACCAGTTCGTCGTAGACGGCCTGGTTGTTCTTGATCTTCCAGTTGATGGCCAAAGACCAATCGGCCTGATGGACGTGCTGAGGTCCGAGGCTGACAAGGTCCCTGTGCGGCTCGGGAGTATCGACCTCATCCCTGGCGATCCCGCTGGCTCGCAGCCACGCGTTGTAACTGCTGGCGCTGAGAATGCCGGCAGGAATCCTGCCGTTGCGCTCGGCGATCTCGATAGCATCGGCGGCCGGCATGATCGGACCCTGCGTCTTCTTGTAAGAGGAGTATTGAATCGCAAAGACCGTTTGCAGGTGCTCCTCTTTGACTCCGCTCACGCGCTTCCCCTTGTCGCTCCGCTCGTGCGACACAATGGAAAGCGCGTGCAGCCAGCGGGTCATCGTGGAACTGGAGACCTGGAACAACTCCTCCAACTGGCGGCGCCGTTGCGCACGCTCGCGCCCGCGCATCTCCCGGAGAATGCCGGCCTGTTCAGCGAATGTTGGAGGGATCGCGGCGGTCATGGTTAATTGAGCGGGTGCTTCTCTTCGTACTCTTCAACGAGGCTGCGTTTGTTCGGAGTGAGTTCATCGACCTCGACCGAACTGGCAGGGTTGGGTTGTAGCAGGCCAACACCGTAGGTGCCCCGGATCTTCTCACAGACCTGGTGGACTTCCGCCCACGTCGCTTCGCAAAACGCAACGAGCCGATCCTGGTTTGCCTGGCTGAGTTCGCGGCAATCGGCGAACGAGCGCAGCCGCTGCAAGATGAAGTCGCGTTCGATCTCCAGTTTGATTAAGAACCGCTGATCCTCGTCTGCATGCTCCCAAGCGATCTCGGCCCGATGATCGACCTCGTAGCGGAAGTCGGCGAACTCCTTGCGCGTTTTCTCGACGGCCTTTTTCGCGTTGTCCCGCTCGTCCCGCGCCTTCTTCAGGTCTGACTTCGCGTTGGACAGTTGCTTCTTCGCCTGCTCAGCCTCATCGCGAGCCGCGTTCACGGCTTCGAGTATGCGGTCAGTGTTCGCCTTGGTGATGGGAATCCGATCGTCTCCAAAGATCAGCTCGTTGCCATCGACGGCCGGGGCCAGCAATCGGTACGTCGCCGGCGAGATGCGCATGATATTCGACAGCGTGAAGTACGCGGTGCCGAATTCTTCCAGATTGGCGATGATCCGGTCGGCAGTAGACCGGTTTATCCCGAGATGTTGCGTGCAGAATTCTTCGCGTGTAAGCCCGAACGCCTTGTGCGCCGACGTGTCTTTCAGCCGTTTCAAAATCTGGGCCTGGGCGGCTGAGCACTTGTTGGCGATCATGGCGAATACCTGTTGGCGTCCGACCCACGCTGAGACATCCATCGCCTCTTGGTGATCAACCTCCAGTTGGTCGCCCACAACGGCGAGCACGTCCTTCTTTTGCTGCATGTCGTTCTCCCTGAAAACGTGCAGATCTGCACGTTTTTGAAATTGGTGTTGTTGCAAACAAAGGTTATTAGCAAACTCCGACCGTGCAACTTGCACGTTTTTCTGTGACTCGGATGGCACCTTTTCCGCCTGCAATCGGGTCTGCAGTTCCGCCTGGTACTCGGCCAGCTTTTTCCGCGCCCTCGTGGCGGTTCCGGATAGACCTTTCGGCTCGGCATTCCGGATAGTCGATTCGAGCCGGTCGATCATGGACTGGATCTGGCAATTGGTGAGCTTGCTCATATGCGGAGATCCGGAGCCAGGGCGAGCACCTTCGGCCCAAGCACGTAAATGGGACGACCCGTGCTGCTGACCTTTTCAAGCCAGCCGGCACGGGCCAGGAAATTCAAATAGCGGCACGCCTGGACGCGATCCCAGCCGGGCATCTTGGCCAGGACCTGTCCGTCCATGCGGCCGATGGCGTGAGTCTTCTCGACGACGAAGAGCGCCTTTTCTACGGCCTGCATTACGCTGAAGCCTCCAGTGGCAGCTCCATCTGCCGGTAGCTACGGAGCGCACGCTCAATCGCCGCCATCGCACTCATGTGGCTGCGGAGGCGTTCGCGAATACCCGCTGCACTGGACGCGTCAGGACGCGCGAAGAACGCCATCAAGTCGGCCATCAGCGCATGAAAGCCGGCCGCCATTTCGTTCACGGTTTCGGTTGGGTTGTTCTTCGCACGCCGGATCTTCGGCAACGGAACGGCGATGTGGTCGCACTCTCCGGCGATCAGCGCCAAGGCCCGGTAGTCGGCGCACGCTCGCATTAGCGTGGTCAGCAGATCCGCTGGGAACCGCACTCCGGACTCGGTTGTGAGCACGGCGCGGCGAAGGTAGCTCGGCGAAATCTGGAGACGCCAGGCCACCTCTTCGGCTGAGAGGTCGGATTCATACAACGTCCGGTACAGTTCATGCCGTAGCGGAGCGTCGTGAAAAACTGTTGGCCGGTTTTCCGTAGACGTTGTGGCCCGGCCAGGCGCATGCTTGGAAACGGATGGTGTCATATTGCCCTCACGAGTGAATGGAAAAATGAGAACAGCACCGGAATCTCTTTTGCGAGGGCGAGCGGGGTTCATGCGGCCTTCGGAGCCTCCTCGATTAGTTCGACTGGGAAGCCCTCTTTGGCGAGTCGCTCACGTAGTTTCGGAGTCACCCGCCGGACGCCGGTCACCACCTGGTGCAAGTACGCCGGCGAGACCTCGATAAGGATTGCGAGCTTGCGGTAGCTCAGGTCGTTCTGGATGAACCAGATGCGAACCTGTTTCTTTTGGTATGCTCCAGGCTTGCTAGACATTGTTTGCAAATAACATTATTGTCAGTCACTGACTGTTTGTCAATGACATTTTAAGGGGGGTAGTGTCCAGTCTGCTCGCTAGCGCAATTCGGAAGATCAGGCATCGGCGCAGAGAAACGATGCAACAGTTCGGCGCCCGCCTGGGCTGCCGGCATAGCACGATTAGCATGTACGAGGCCGACAAGCTGAGGCCAAGCCGCAGCATGTTGATCCTCCTCTTCCAACTCGCCGATACCGATGAGGAAAAGGCGCCGATCCTGGAAGCACTCGGCGTCGATGAAGACATGCGTGCAGGATGGAGCAGGGAGGATCTGGCTGACGCCCTGAAGGATTTCGAGATCTACCAGGATGCGAAGCGTGCTGAAAAAGACAGGCCTCGGAAGTTGCCGTGGCGTGGCGCGTTGGTCGAGTTCGCCGAGGCCGCGACGCTGATCGTAAAAGAAATCGGGGAGGTGGATCGCTCTCTGGTGGATATTCTCAGATTGTGGATTCGCCATCACGGGGACCCCGAGTTGCATGAGGAATTCCGCCACGCGGCAGGGTACCTCGAAGTCGAGTTGTCGAACCAGGCGCGAAAGCGCAAGGGTCCCAAGAATAACTCCTGAAGGAGTGTCCTGATGTCACTGAGTGAAGAGGATAGACAGCGCATTTATGACGAGGAGGTAGCGCGGGCCGAGATTCGGCAGCAATTGGAGGCGCGGCGGCGCGGATCTGTGCCGGAACAGTCGTTCCGCCCTGGTGTTGCCGCGTTACTGAGTTTGGTGATACCTGGTGCCGGCCAGATGTATCGCGGCCATATCGGCCGTGGCCTGTTGTGGCTCGTGTGCGTCGTGATTGGCTATGCGATGCTGATCGCGCCGGGCGTGGTGCTGCATATCGCGTGTATCTTTTGCGCGGCTTCTGGAAGCACGGTTCGCGCTGGCGGCTCGCCTTCCGGAAACGACGCGCCTTGGCTCAGCGGCCGGGATATAGCGATCGGAGTTGGCGTCCTTATGGTCGCAGGGGTGCTGATCTCGCAATTGTCCACCGGGGGAAAACAGAAGCCCAACCCGGAACCTGTGAAGCCGCCGTCCGTCGAACAAAACTCGCTCCAGGCTGCGGTATCAATAGCTGGCACGATGGTTCGCATCCGGAATGCAGACTCGTTTGACTGGACCGACGTACGGTTGGAGTGCATGCCGACACTCTACCGAGAGAACGCATTTTATTACTCGGCAACGCGCATCCGGGCTGGCAGCTCCTTGCGAATTCCGATGGGGGAGTTTCGGACGTCCAACGGAGACCATATGGACTTTCTTGCGGACCGGGCCGCAACTATGAGTATTCGCGTCAAAACGGCAGACGGGCGGGACGGTCTATGGAAGGGAGGATTCACACGGGACCACCATGGAGGATAGAGGCAGCTCCTGAGCGGCCGCCACGGTCCTACCGTACGCGCGGATATTTGTTGCGTGTAGTGCAACATCGTGTGATCCCGGCGCTGACGAGCACCCGAGAATCGCCCGGAAATCCGGAGATCGGAGGCCGAATATCCCACACATACCGGGGAAGTATCCCACCCCTAGTTAGCACTCCGTTGAAAGTCTGCGTTACCCGGGAGCCGCCCACGGGCGACGCATGCGTCGCCCCTACAAGACGCATCCTGTAGGGGCCGGGCCTGCCCGGCCCCCGCCCGGTGGC
>JAEZIJ010000200.1 GCA_023436715.1 Acidobacteriota bacterium | reverse complement strand
ATTTGATCACATTGCTGCGCAAAGAAAGCACCGAGCACCCGCAACTCCTCGCGGATCTCGACCTGAAACTCTCCACTCGGGGCCTCACCGCCGCTGCAGCGGCTTGAAATATGTAGAAACTCCAGGGACAGGCCTCCTGGCCTGTCCCCTCCATCACTCATAGTGCAGCGCGTCGAGCGGGTCGATTCGGGCTGCCGCCCGGGCCGGCAGGTAGCCAGCCACCCTGCATATCTTCGTTCCTGCGGCTCTGGTAGCCCTCTACGACCAGCGCTCGCAGTCCGGAAACTTCACGAAAACGAGCCGCGACCGCGATGGAGCGGCTTGGCCGTTCGCGGGGCACGAAGACACTACACTATGATGAGAACTCATGCCCGGCAACACGGTACGCATCGCGCTGCAGCCGCTCGGAGAGGCCTTCGAGGTAGAGCGGGGGACTCCGCTGCAGGATGTCCTGTTTGCCTACGGTGTGGAGTTCCCGTGTGGGGGGCGCGGGAAGTGCAAGCGGTGCCGGGTGAAGCTGCTCGAAGGGGCGCTGCCGGTCACGCCTGAAGAGGCGGCGCTGCTCTCGCCCGGCGAACTCGCCGAGGGCTGGAGGCTCGCGTGTCACGCGCGGGCGGACGTCCCGCTCACGCTCGAAATCGCACAGTGGGATGCGGCGATCCTGGCGGACGATTCCACTTTCGAATTCGCGCCCGGCGAGGGGCTGGCGATTGCCATCGATCTCGGCACCACCACGCTGGCGGGCCAATTGCTCGACCTCCACACCGGGCACGTGCTGGCTGTGAGGACGGCACTCAACCCGCAGGCAGTACACGGCAGCGACATCATGAGCCGGGTGCAGTTCGGGCTGACTCCGGCCGGGGCGGACACGTTGGCGCGGCTCATCCGGGTTCGCATCGGAACGCTGGTCGCGGAGTTGATTTCCGCCGCCAAGGTCGAGGCTTGCCCGGTTCGCGACATCGCCATCGTGGGCAATTCCGTGATGCACCACCTGTTCTGCGGGATCAGCGTCGAGCCGCTCTCCCACGTTCCGTTCGAAACGCCGCGGGACGGTCTGGAAGTATTCAGGGCGCGGGAACTCGGCTGGGAGGTCGCAGGCGATCCGGAGGTCCGATTTCTGCCCTGCCTGGGCGGGTTCGTGGGTAGCGACATCCTGGCGGGCATCCTCGCGACGAAGATGCACGAGAGCGCGGCGCTCGTCGGGCTGATCGACCTCGGCACGAACGGCGAAATCGTTTTCGGTAACCGCGACGGCATGGTGTGCGCCTCGGCGGCGGCCGGCCCGGCATTCGAGGCGGGGCGGATCTCGATGGGGATGCGGGCATCGACCGGGGCTATTACCGAGGTCGAGGTCGTGGATGGCCGCCTGCGGTGCCATGTGCTCGGCAACGTCCAGCCTCGGGGTATTTGCGGCAGCGGGCTGGTAGACGCGGTGGCAGCGGGGCTGGACCTCGGCGCGACACAGCCAAGCGGCCGGCTGGCGAACGGGCAGCGCACGTTCCCGCTCGCTCCGCCGGTGGCGCTCACGCAGGCCGATATCCGCGAACTCCAGCTTGCCAAAGCCGCAGTGGCGGCGGGGATCGGGATTGTTCTGAACAGGCTCGGCGCCCAGCGGGGGGACGTGGACCGGCTGTATCTGGCCGGCGCGTTCGGGAACTATGTGAACCGGGCGAGCGCGCGGCGCATCGGGCTGATCGATTTCCAGGACGACAAGGTTCAGCAGGCAGGCAACACAGCGCTCGTCGGCGCCAAGCTTGCTCTGTTTAACCCGGGTCTGGATTTCGATGCTATATGCTCGCGGGTGCGGCACAGCTCGTTGGCGTCCGATGCGGAGTTCCAGGAAACCTACGTGGGTGAGATGGGGTTTTCTGTGGTATGACGGGAAACATGGCAGGGAAACGAATTCTGATGCTCGTCGGGGACTTCGTCGAGGATTACGAGGTCATGGTGCCGTTCCAGGCGCTTACGATGGTGGGGCACCGGGTCGAGGCCGTGTGCCCCGAAAAGAAAGCCGGCCAGGCCGTGCGCACTTCGATTCACGACTTTGAAGGCGACCAGACCTACAGCGAAAAGCGGGGCCACAATTTCACGCTGAACGCCACCTTCGACCAGGTGAAGCCGGAAGACTACGACGCTCTTGTCATTCCCGGCGGGCGCGCGCCCGAGTACATACGCCTGAACGGACGCGTGATCGAGATTGTGCGCCATTTCGCCGAGCGCGGGAAACCCATCGCCTCTATTTGCCACGGCGCGCAGTTGCTCGCGGCGGCGGGCGTGCTGAAGGGCAAGTGCGTGAGCGCGTACCCGGCGGTCGGTCCGGAGGTCAACCTTGCGGGAGGCAAATACATCGAAGTAGGAATGGACCAGGCTTACGCCGACGGCAACCTCGTGAGCGCGCCGGCATGGCCCGCGCATCCGGCATGGCTCGCCCGGTTTCTGGAAGTGCTTGGGACGCGAATTGAACCGTAAAGCTCAGTCGCGTCCCCACGCATGCCCGGCCCGCGGTATTGTAACCAGGGAGACCGAATGACGAGCAGGGCGCGAGTTCTCGCGGCTTTGAGCCATCGCCAGCCTGACCGGGTGCCGATCGACATCGGCGGCACGTCGGTTACAGGCATTCACATTAGTTGTGTTGCCGCGTTGCGCGACTACTACGGGCTTGAAAAGCGTCCCGTCAAGCTGCACGAGCCTTACCAGATGCTCGGCTGGATCGATGGGGACCTCAAGCAGGCCATGGGCCTCGATGTGGAGGGCGTATTCCCCTACAACACGCTCTTCGGCTTCAAGAACGAGAACTGGAAGCTCTGGCGAACCGGTTGGGGACAGGAAATCCTCGTTCCCGAGGGTTTCCGCACCACCACCGACGAGAACGGCGACACGCTCATCTATCCAGAAGGCGACACCACCGCTCCGCCGAGCGGGAGGATGCCCAAGGGCTTCTACTTTTTCGACACGATCATCAGGCAGGAGCCGATCGACGACGACCGGCTGAACCCGGAGGACAACCTGGAGGAGTTCGAGCCGATCGCCGCCGATTACCTCGCGCAACTCGCCCAGGCCGCGCCCACTGCCGCCGCCACCGGGCGGGGCGTGATCGCCGGGTTCGGAGGCACAGCCTTCGGCGACATCGCACTCGTGCCCGCTCCGTTCCTGAAGTACCCCAAGGGCATCCGCGACATCACCGAATGGTACATGTCCACCGCGAGCCGCCGCGACTACGTTCACAAGGTGTTCGCCGCGCAGTGCGAAATCGCGCTGAAGAACCTCGAGAAGATTCACGCCGCGGTGGGCGATCACGTGGACGTGGTTTTCGTCTGCGGCACCGATTTCGGGACTCAGAGCTCTTCCTTCTGTTCCGTCGCGACCCTGCGCGACCTTTACATGCCGTACTACAAGCAGGTAAACGATTGGATTCACCGGCACACGAACTGGAAAACGTTCAAGCACTCCTGCGGCGCGGTTGAGAAGTTCGTTGAAAGCTTCATCGAGTCGGGTTTCGATATCCTGAATCCGGTGCAGTGCTCGGCTGTGGGCATGGAGCCGGAGCGCCTGAAATCCAAGTACGGCGGCCGGATCGCCTTCTGGGGCGGTGGTGTGGATACGCAGAAGACGCTGCCCTTCGGCACGCCGGCCGAAGTTCGCGCGCAGGTGCTGGAGCGGTGCGAGGGTTTCTCCGTCAATGGCGGGTTCGTCTTTAATACTGTGCATAACGTGCAGGCGGGAACGCCGGTCGAGAACATCGTCGCGATGCTCGATGCGGTTCGGGAGTTCAACGGTTTGAAATCAAAGGAAACTCATGTCTGATTTATCCAAGCTGTACGAGGCTATTCTCACCGGCGACAGCAAGGCAGCTGTCGCGATAACCAAGGAGTCGCTGGCGGCGGGCGTGGACCCGCTGGAGATCGTCACCGGCCACATGGTCCCGGCGATGGACGAAGCCGGCAGGCGATTCGAGTGCGAAGATTATTTCGTTCCGGAACTGCTGCTGGCGGCACGCGCGATGAAGGGTGCGCTCGAACTGATCCGCCCGCTTCTGGCAGAGCGCGGAAGCGAACCCGTTGGCCGGGTTGTGATCGGGACCGTGAAGGGCGACCTGCACGATATCGGCAAGAACCTGGTGAGTTCCATGCTCGAGGGCGGCGGGTTCGATGTGATCGACCTCGGCGCGGACGTGGCGCCCGAAAAGTTCGTGCAAACGGTTCGCGAGCGGAAGCCGGACCTGGTGTGTCTCTCGGCGCTGCTCACGGTCACCATGCCGTCGATGAAGACCACCATCCAGGCGCTGAAGGATGCCGGCCTGCGCGACTGCGTGCGCGTGGCGGTGGGCGGCGCTCCGGTGACCGAACAGTGGGCGCAGGAGATCGGCGCGGACGGCTACGGCGCAAGCGCCGCCTCGGCCGTGCCGCTGGCTCGCAAACTGCTCGCCAAGGTAGGATAAGCCGCCGTGAGCCTCGCCGACCTTGTGGAAGCGGTTCGCCAGAAGCGGGCTATTCTCTTCGTCGGCGCCGGCGTATCCAAGAACGTCGGGGTGCCGACCACGGACGAGATCGTAGCCGAGATCGCGAAGCAGTTGGGCTACGATCCCGAATGGTTCAGCACCCTGGGCGACCACCGCGCGCTGGCCGAGTACTACAAGCTCGTCAAGGGCACTCTCGGCCCGCTGCGCAGTTGGATGGACGTTACTTGGCATCGGAACGACGTTTCCGTCAAGGAATCTCGCATTCACCGCCTGATCGTCGATCTCTCGTTCCCCGTCGTTTACACAACCAATTACGACCGGTGGCTGGAAAAGGCTTACGACGCTTACGGCCAGCCGTACACGAAAATCGCCAACGTCGGGGATCTGCTCGAGGCGCGTGCGGGTGTCACGCAGATCATCAAATATCACGGCGATTTCGACGACGACGCGTCGCTCGTGCTCACGGAAGCGAGCTTCTTCGAGCGGCTCGATTTCGAGAGCGCGCTCGATATCAAGCTACAGGCCGACGTGCTCGGCCGCCCCGTGCTGTTCATCGGATACAGCCTGTCCGACGTGAATATCCGTTACCTGCTTTACAAGCTGGAGCGGCTATGGAAAGCGTCGTCGTTCAACGCGCTGCGGCCGAAGTCATATATCTTCCTCAGGTCGGCGAACCCGGTGCAGGAGCGCGTGTTGCATGCCCGCGGCATCGAGCCGATCGTCTCGGAGAGCGAGGACCCGGGCGAGGGATTGTTCCAGTTCCTGTCCGAGCTTCTCGAAGAGGTGAAGAAGAAGTAGGGGCGACGCATGCGTCGCCCGCTCCCGTCAGAACTCACGACCATGGAAACATATGGCGGTGAGTGTACGGCATTGGGGCCGGCACGCTGTCCGTACCATGAATGCCCTGCACGAACTCGCATTTGGCAACAAGGTCTGACGAGTCTCGCGACTCAGAACACCAGCACCCTGTCCGACTCCTCAGTCCACCGCGTGAGCTCGTCCAACGTGCTCCGGTGCGTGCCCTCGATAAGCATTGCGGGCTCGATGCCCCGGGCTTCCATGCACGTGCGGCAGACGCCCGCTTCGCGGTGACCTGCCCAGAAACGCCGGAGCATCCACTCGATATCGTGCTTGCCATTCGGAACCGTCTGGCCGCTCACAGCCGAAAACACGCCATCGCCGATCAGAAACAGGCGAACGGTATTCTGTTCGATGCCGGCAAGCGCGGTGGCCAGGCGCAAACCATTGTAGGTGCGCTCCGACTGGTACGGGTGATCGTTGAGGACGACGAGATGAGTCATTCAGGTTCATCTTAGCGTCAACAACTCGCGTGAGGCGCTCTGACCAGTTAAGATACAAAAATGCGCGCACTCTGGCCCGTGGCCGGTTTGCTGCTGTTTGCCTGCTACGCACCCGCCGCGGAAGAGAAGGCGAACGACGCAACTCCGATCCATCGCGCCCTCCAAAAGCTCTACAACTTCGACTTCGCGGGAACCCACGGGTTACTGGACGGCTACATCGCCGCACACCCTGATGACCCGCTCGGATACGCGTTCCGCGGTTCCGCGTACCTGTTCTCGGAGTTGAACCGGCTCAGCATTCTCGAGGCGGAATTCCTCATCGACGACGATCGGATCATAGACAAGAAGAAGGACCAGCCGGACCCCGCGGTGAAGAAAGCGATGACGGAGGCGCTCGCGCTCGCGCGGCGGCATGCAGAGGCAAGACTCGGGGCGAACCCGCGTGATGAGGAAGCGCTGTTCACGATGTGCGTCGTTTCCGGCGTTGAGACGGACTATGCCGCGCTGGTGGAAAAGCGGCAGTTCGGCAGCCTCACCTACGCCAAGCAGTCGCAGCGTTACGCGGTGCGCCTGCTGACCGAAAATCCGCAGTACTACGACGCCTATCTTACAGCCGGCGTGAGCGAGTACCTGCTTGGTTCGATGCCGTTTTTCCTACGCTGGTTCGTGCGTTTCGACCGCGTGGAAGGAAACAAGAAGAAAGCCGTCGATAATCTCAAGCTGGTGGCGCGCTCCGGCCTCTACCTCAAACCGTTCGCCAAGATTCTGCTGTCGATTATCTACCTCCGTGAGAAGCAGCCGGCAGAGAGCGAACGGATGCTGCGCGAATTTTCGCACGAATATCCGGATAACCCGCTCGTCCGGAAGGAACTCGCGCGTTTCGAGAAGCTGCACTGACCCGGTTCAGTTCCAGCGCGGCCTATTCGGGAACGGCCGCGCCTCGCCGAACTTCAACTCATAGAGCCGGCGGTGCGTCTCCCGCGCGGCGCGCACCAGGCCGGCGTACGGCAGGTCGATGACATCGATGAACCCGTAGTTGAGCCGCTCCTCGTCGCTGGGCCGGCCCGTCGGCAGGTCGTCCACCATCTGGAACCAGTGGGTGCCGATGATGTTCGGGTCGGCGGCGGCGTTTTCGACGTAATAGCGGTATGCCTTGGCGCGCTCCGCCTGGTCGCGGACCTTGTGTCCGAAGTAGAACAGGCCTTGCAATCCGCGCCCCGGCGCGGCGGCCGTGAATTCGCCGATCAGAACCGGCCTGCCCGAAACCTCGGCGTATTCGCGAACCATCGCCGAATCGGGCTTGAACTCGGTGGAGTAAATGTTGATGCTGAACGCATCGAACAGGGAACTCATCTCCGCCCAGCGGCGGTTCGGGCGCTCGGCGAAGCGGATTCCGAGCACCAGGTGGTTGGGATCGTGCTTCCGAATCGCGCGCGTGATGGTTTCAAAGTACTGCCGCGCGCAGGTGTAAAGGAACTCTGCCTTCACCCGCTCCGCATCGGACGGGTTCGCCGCCAGCATGGCATTCAGCTTGTCTTTCGTCGCGGAAGGCCCGGCGTCGGCGAGCAGCATGTCCGGCCAGGACTTCAGCGCTCCGAAGCTGCGCGCCCAGTGCGGCTCGTTGCCGATGAACCAGCCGATCAGGTTCGCGTCGTTCTTCAGAGGCTCGCACTGGCGTTTCGCCGCGGCATCCACGTTGGCCTCAAATTCCTTGGAGAAGACGTCGGGAAAATCGTAAGGGAACGGGAATATCTTGCGAGTCGTCCAGCCGCTGAGCGGGAGAACGTAGGGCATCCCGCTTCGAACCGCGAGGTCTGGCGGTCCGCCGCCCACAGTTCCCGCAGTTGCGCGTCGCTGTGCGCCTTTTCCGCCCAATTCTCGGGAATCCACTGTCCGTAGCGGTCGATGAGCGCCTTCCTGTCGATGATGTCGTCCTTCGGCACGTCCTTCACCAGCGAGAAGCTGTGGAGCGTAAACCGGGACGGCTGGTTCGGATAGCGCATGCGGAAGATGACTTCATCGACCCTCTCGAAGGTGAACAGGCGCTCCGGCCAGGCCTTGAATCCGAGCGGCCGGAGCGGGGTCATCTCGCGCGTTTGCGTGAAGGCATCGAACGGGATCACGCCGCGGATGCGGACTCCGGGCAGCGGCTCCGTGATGAAGAGCTTCGTCTCGCCGCCGGCCGAAAACCCTATCGCCACAGGTTCGACGTTGCTCGCAAGAAACGTGTAATCGACGGCTTTGTACTGCGACCAGTCGGCAGGCCATCCAACCTGCGCTACGGGGATGCGGACTTCCGTCTCGCCCGCGGTGTATCGGAACGTGACGGTGAGGCTCTTGTCGAGAGAAACCGACGCCTCCTTGCGCTGGAACCGCTCGACATCGGCCGCTTTCAGCCGCGCGAGAAGATCGACTTGCCTATCCTGTCCGGACAGGCCTGCGCACAGCAATGTGCCCGCCAGAATCGCGGCCGCGTTCACGGCAGTCTCCTCAGGACCTTGTATTCGAACGGCTTCAGGTTGATAGTCGCAGGCGACGGCGCGTTTTCGAGGACGTCGAAGTACCCTGGGCCTGGCTTGACCGCGACGGTTTCGTCGTCGTGATTCAGCACGAAGTAGTAGTTGCTATTTCCCTTCGTTCGCCGCGTCACCTCGATGGCGGAGGGCATCCCGTCCATCAGCGGTTTGAGGCCGTACTCACCGGCATAGTGGCGGATCAACTGGCGCGCGGCCTCCAGGTTGAAGAATGACGCGTAGTAGACCGCGCGGCCTTTGCCGTACCTGTTTTCGGTAACGGCCGGGCTGCCTTTCATGTAGTCCTGTTCCCAGACACCGAGCGGCCTGGCCTTCGTCGTTTTCAGTACATCGGCGAAGACGTTCACCGGCACGGGCGCGCCGTCCTCGAAACGGATCGCGTTCCGTCTTCGCGAAGGCGGTTGGTAACACTGGAAGTCGATCACGTCGACGCCGAACAGATCGTTGACCAGGATGGGCTTGACCTTATCGGTCATGCCGTTGTCGCGGTCCTTCACCGCGCTGTGGGCCGAGATGATGAACGTGCCGCCCTGCTCGACGAACTTCCGGATTTTAAGCGCAAGCTCGGGATCCATGAGGATCAGGTGCGGTCCGAAGATGACCTTGTAGCGGCTGAAGTCCGTCTGGCGGCCGATGAAATCGATGTTGTACTTGGCTTCGGACGCGGCCTGGAACAAGCCGTCGAACTCGGCGTTGAGGTTCACCTCGCTGGTGAAGAACTGGTAGTCGAACACCCACTCGTCATCGAAATCCTTCAGTACGGCGATGTCGGACACGACGCGCGAACCGCTGACTTCCTTGCTGATTCTGCGTATGTCGGCGCCTTCCTTCTTGAACTCCTGGTAGCGGGCGCGCGGAACGTCATCGTGCTCCAGGACGCCGCTCCAGTATTCCTCCGCGCCTTTGCGCGCCGTGCGCCAGCGGAAGTGGATCATGCCGTCGGCGCCGTGGGCGACCGACTGAAACGCCCAGAGGCTCATCTCGCCGGGCCGCGGCGTGCGCAGCAGGTAGCTCTGGCCG
Source organism: Acidobacteriota bacterium (assembly GCA_023436715.1). Classification (GTDB taxonomy): domain Bacteria; phylum Acidobacteriota; class Terriglobia; order Bryobacterales; family Bryobacteraceae; genus Fen-330. The sequence continues at coordinate 39,135 of JAEZIJ010000200.1, read as the reverse complement.
CCCGGACCGGTCTGCTGCTCCATGATCATCAGGCGGTCGCGAAAGCCGCGCGCCATCGTGAGCTTCGCGCCCACCTGGTATTGCGGCTTCTCGTTGAAGCAGGGATAGTTGTCGAACGCGAAGATGTCGAGGTCGCGGCTCATCGAGTAGTAGTCGATGTTCTTGAAGTAGCCGTTGTGCGTGATGAAGTCGTTGGGGCGGAACTTGCGGATGATCTCTACCTGGTCGTGCTGGTAGGACTTCACAGAATCGGAGATGAACCGTTTGTAGTCGAGCATCAGCGCGGGGTTGTGGTAGGCCGGGGCGGGGAAGGGGAGGTCGATCTGCCCCCACTGCGTGTACCACTGGCTCCAGAACGCGTTTCCCCATCGCTCGTTCAACGATTGGAGTTCACCGTATTTCCCCCGAAGCCAGTCGCGGAACGCCAGGCGGCAACTGTCGCTATAGCAGTCGCTGATGTGGCAGTTGAATTCGTTGTCGATCTGCCAGCCGATGACGTTCGGGTTGTCCTGGAAGTGGGCCGCCATCTGCTCGACGATTCTCTTCGAGAGCTTGCGGTAGACGGGCGAGTTGTAGCAGTAGTGGCGGCGCGTCTGGTCGTCCGCCGGGCGGCCGTTCGGGTAAACGGCGAGGGTCTCGGGATACTTCGAGGTCAGCCATTTCGGGGGCGCGGCTGTGGGCGTCCCCAGAATGACCTTGATCCCGTGTTTCGCCAGTACCGCGATCGCGCGATCAAAGAGGGCGAAATCGAAGACGCCCTCCTTGGGCTCCATGAGATACCACGCGAACTCGCCGATCCGCACGGCGTTCACGCCGGCCTCCTGCATCAGCCGCGCATCGCGCTCCCACGCGCTTTCGTGCCAGTGTTCGGGGTAATACGCCACGCCGAAGAGGAAGTTGTTGTACCGCGGGGCGCCAAGGGCGGACACAGCAAGCAGAAGAGAGAGGACCAGGGTACGCATAGCCGAAGATTGTATCGCCTTCAGAACCAGACCGCTCTCGTGCGGACGCGGCTCGGTTTCGTGCCGTTTCAGAGCCGCGACCGCGAGGGAGCGGTTTGGCGGATTTGAGGGGGCGCGCCCGGTGATTTTCAACGGTGTGCCCCATGGGTCTGCGGCCCACCAAAGGTGATGAAAATTGAGGCAGGCAGGACCGCCCAGTGGGGCAGGGCCTCGCCCTGCGGCGGGCTCCCAGCCCGCCTCCGTGGCCGACGCAGCCCGAGGGAAGGACCTGCAAAATTCGGCCGTGAAGGTGCGCGTGTGCGAAAAGCGGTGACAGGCACCTCTGTCCACGCGCAAAAAACGCTTGGGACAGAGGAGCCGGCCACCGTTTTTCGCGATCGGCAGTGCAGCACCTCCAAGGGGCTGCAACGGTCTCGACCGATTTTCAACGGAGTTCCCATGGCCCTGCGGGCCGCCGATAGCGATGAAAGTCGGCGAGCAGTTGCGGCGACCCGGAGCGGGCCGGGCATGCCCGGCCCCTACAGGATGCGTGTTGTAGGGGCGACGCATGCGTCGCCCGAACGAAGCGGTTTGGCACTCATTGCGTCGCATCGCGGTCAGAACCAGGCGAACACGCCGAAGCTGGCCTGGAGGAGGCCGCGGGTTCCAAGCACGATCGGGTCCCGGACCCCCGCCGTTTTGACCGGGCCGTCGCCGTAAAAGAACACTGTGCTGCCGAAATCGGCGCGCGCACCGACGTGCCTGCGCGAGTAGAACTCAATGATGCCGCCGATATCGAGGTTCGGCTTCGTCCCGATCCCCGGTTTGTACAACGTGTCGTCGTAGCGGGAGAAGCCGGGCCGGATTTTTCCAAATATGCCGATCGAGCCGAGCATCACGCCCACGCGGGCGCCCGCGAAGACCTGGGTCATCGGGTAAGTTGTGACGGTGCCGCCAGCTGGATAGCGGTTCACTTCGGAATCGAGCGACACGAACCGGTTCAGGCGCAGGGTAAAGCGGCCACCGGCGCCGAGCGGCTTCTCGTGGAGCGCGGCTTGATCGACAGTGGCCAGGTGAACGCCCGCCTCGACGCGCGGCGGCGTGTCCTGGGCGCATACAGGAAGCAGCGCAACCAACACCAGTAGGGCTCTCATGAGTGCGATTGTGAACTCAACCCCGCGGGCCATTGTCACGAAATTGTCAAGCGGCCGTCATTTTCAGGCCATGAAAGCGCTCTCATTCGGGTATAATCGTCCAACGTGGATCAAGCCATGGGCGTTCTGATTTTCGAGGCCGGACCCAGCCGCCTGTTGAGTTTAAGCACGGTGGACCTGGTAATCATCGCCATCTACTTCCTCTTTGTGCTGGGCATAGGCTTCTATCTCAAGCGCTTCACGCGCTCCGGCGAGGACTTCTTCCTGGCGGGACGCGAGATGACCGCGTGGGTCGCCGGGTTGAGCTTTCTCGCGGCGAACCTCGGCTCGCTCGAACTGATGGGTTGGGCGGCGTCCGCCTATCAGTACGGAATCCTGGCCACGCACTGGTACTGGATCGGCGCCATTCCCGCGATGCTCTTCCTCGGCGTCGTGATGATGCCGTTCTACTACATCTCGAAAACGCACTCGGTGCCGGGCTACCTCCAGTTGCGGTACGGCGAATCGACCCGCGCCCTCTCCGCCGTTTCGTTCGCCTTCATGACGGTGCTGATGTCCGGCATCAACATGTACTCCATGGCGCTGGTAATGAAGGTCGTGCTCGGGTGGGACATCCACTTCTCCATCTGGGTGGCCTCGATCACGGTGGCCGTTTACGTCTGCCTCGGCGGATTGCTGTCGGCGATCTTCAATGAGGTGCTTCAGTTCGTGCTCATCTGGCTCGGCGCGATGCTCATCCCGATTCTCGGCCTCGTCGAGGCGGGCGGCTGGAGCGGCATGGTGCAGAAGATCAACGAGCGCTGGAACGGCGACTACACGCACCTGTGGCGCACCATGGGCTCGTTCACCGACAACCCCATGGGAATCCACTGGACCGGCATCGTGCTCGGCCTTGGCTGGGTGATTTCCTTCGGCTACTGGACGACGGACTTTCTGGTCGTGCAGCGCGTCCTCTCGGCCAAGGACCTGCGCTCGGCGAAGCTTGCCCCCATCATCGGCGCAGGTTTCAAGATGATGGTGCCGTTCATCGTGATCCTGCCGGGGTTGTTGGGACTGGCCGTTCTGCCGGTGCAACTGACAGGCGAGGCGGAGGCCATCCGAACGGGCGGCCACAGCTATAACGAGGTGCTGCCGCTGATGCTGGCGCGTTACTGCGGGCCGGGCCTGTTGGGTCTTGGCATCACGGCGCTGATCGCCGGGTTCATGTCCGGCATGGCGGGCAACGTCAGCGCTTTCGCCACAGTCTGGACCTACGACATCTACCGCGCCTTCATGAAGAAGGGCGCATCGGACGCCCATTACGTCACCATGGGCCGCTGGTGCACCATTCTCGGTGTGCTGGTGAGCATCGGCACGGCGTACCTCGTGATGGAGTTCAAGAGCATCATGGACTACGTCCAGGCGCTCTTCAGCTTCTTCATTGCTCCGCTGTTCGGTACGGTGCTGCTCGGCATGCTGTGGAAGCGCGCGACGCCCGCTGCCGGTTTCTGGGGGCTGCTGGCGGGCACGGTGTCGTCCATCGGCATGTGGGCGTGGGTGAAGGTGAACCCGGCCGCACTGGCTTACATCGCGCTCTCGCCGAACGCGAAGGACATGGCGGAGAACATGTACCGCGCCCTGTGGTCCTGGCTGATCTGCGTCGTGGTGACGGTGGTGGTCACGTACATGACGAAGCCGAAACCGGAGGCCGAACTGGCGGGCCTGGTCTACGGCCTCACGCCGGTGCCTTCGGAAGGCCACCTGCCCATCTACAAGCGGTCTCTGTTCTGGGCCGTGGTGGTGGCGGTGGTGTGGTTCGTGCTTCAGATCATCTTCTGGTAGGAAATCATGTCGCAACAACGGCACTTCATTTCGATCTGGTTGTTCATCGGCGTTCTGCTGCTGATCTACGGCGTGCTGATCCTGGGTTCGGGGCTCTACAACCTCCTGAAACCGCCGGCGCAGCAGACGGTGCTGGCGAATCTACACGCTCCCATCTGGTGGGGAGTGCTGCTCACTGTGCTCGGAGCCGTCTACACAGTGGCATTTCGCCCGAGGTAGGGGCTGCTCTTAATCATTGTTTCTCCGCCATTTAACGCTCGTGTAACTCGCGCCCGGTATTTGTGGAGTATGCGATGCGATTTGCACGTGCACACAATCCATTCCGGAATGTGTACCGTGCCGTTGTTGAGGTCCGTCTGCCGGGAAAGCTACAGCCCGCCGGAGGCGGTGTATGAGAGGCTGAAGCGCCTCGACATGGACCTGGTCACCATTACCGACCATGACTCCATCGACGCAGCCGAGCAATTGCGCTCACGTTCGGACTTCTTTCTGAGCGAGGAAGTGACCTGCCAGCTGCCCACCGGAACGAACATTCACCTCGGCGTTTTCGACATTACAGAAGCCCATCACATTGAAATCCAGCGCCGCCGCAGCGACTTCGAATCGCTTTCCGCATACCTTCAGGAACAGGACCTCCTTTTCAGCATCAATCACGCCTTCTCGCGCCTGACCGGCCGCCGCCTGCTCGCCGATTTCGAGATTTTCGGCCGTGCGTTCCCCGCCTTCGAGACACTGAACGGTCACATGATCGAGGCCGCGAACCGCAACTCGGCGGAAATGGCGAACCGGCTCGGGAAGGCGCCCATCGCGGGCAGTGACGCGCACACCGTGGAGTCAGCCGGGCTGGCCTACACGGAAGTTCCCGGTGCACGCAACAAGGCTGAGTTCATGCGGGCATTGCACCGCGGTTTGGGGAAGGTTCGGGGCGAATCCGGCAGTTTCCGGAAACTCACGCGCGATGTTCTTCGCATATCGGCCGCCATGGTGCGGGAAAACCCCGCCACCGCGGTTCTTGCGCCGCTCGCTTTATTGGTTCCCGCCGTCACACTCGGCAATTACCTGCTCGAGGCGAGTTTCGCCGCCAGGTGGATGAGCAGAATCGACCGTGCCGGGGCCTGCGTGGCCGAACATGCACCCGAAACCGTGGGGGCCGCGGTATGACTTCCGCGCGCCCTGTAATCGGATTGATTTCGACGGGCGACTACCGCCTGATGCGGCGCGTTAATCGATGGCGCGCCCCGCGGTGGATTCGCCTATGGATGCTATGTGCCACCCGCGGCGGTGACGGCTGGCTGTGGTACACGCTGGGTCTGGCACTGTTGCTGTTCGGCGGCGGAGCGCGGTTTGAAGCCATAGGCGCGGCGGCGCTCGCTGCCGGCCTGGGCATCGTTGCCTTTCTGAAACTGAAACGGGTGATCGGAAGGAAGCGGCCCTGCGCCATCGAGCCGCATTGCTGGGCGACCCTTTTACCGCCGGACCAGTTCTCGTTCCCCTCGGGGCACTCGATCACCGCGTTCGCCGTCGTCACTCCGATCGGCCTGTTCTATCCGGCACTCATGCCCGGGCTGCTGTTCTGCGCGATCAGCGTAGCAGCGTCGCGCATTCTTCTGGGAATGCATTTTCTCAGCGACGTAGTAGCCGGTTCTCTCCTCGGCGCCGCGCTGGGCTGGGGCGCGTTCCTGATGGTGTCATAGCTATAATTCGTAGTTGACCCTCGCCCCCGTTCTCATCTTCGGCGCCACCTACCTCGTCCTGGCACTCGGACGTCTGCCGGGGTTCCGCGTGGACCGCACGGGCGCGGCGATCATCGGAGCGGCGCTGATGATCGCGTTCAACGTCCTCACGCTCGACGAGGCTTACCACGCCATCGACTACGACACCATCATCCTGCTGTTCGGGATGATGATCGTGGTGGCGAACCTCCGTTATTCGGGCTTCTTCGCCGCTGTGAGCGCGTGGGTGGTGCGGCACGCGCACCGGCCTATCCTGCTGCTGGCCGCAGTCGTCTTCGTCTCCGGGTTCTTCTCGGCCTTCTTCGTCAACGACACGATGTGCCTCGTGCTCACTCCGCTGGTCCTGGAGATCACCACTACGCTCCGCCGCAACCCGGTGCCGTTCCTGCTCGCGGTAGCGATGGGCTCGAACATCGGCAGCGTCGCCACAATCACTGGCAACCCGCAGAACATGATGATCGGCAGTTTCTCCCGCATAGGCTACGGGGAGTTTATGGCCGCGCTGGCGCCTGTGGCCGCACTGGGACTCGTCGTGGCGGTCGCGGTGATTGCCGCCTTCTACTGGAGAGAGTTTCGGGCCGCCGAGAGAGTGGAAATCGAGCAGCCGCGCGTGCGCGTCCTCAAGCCGCTGATGTGGAAATCCATCTTGATCTCGCTCGCGATGATTGTGCTCTTCTTTTCCGGATTGCCGGTCTCCAAAGTCGCGCTCGCCGCAGGGGCGGTGCTGCTGATCACCCGCCGGGTCAAACCCGAAAAGATCTACCACGAAATCGACTGGCCGCTGCTGGTGCTCTTCATCGGTCTCTTCATCGTCGTGGCTGGCATCGAGAAGACAGCACTGGCGGCAAACCTCCTCAGGGACACATCCGGACTACAACTCGGCCGCCCGGCGGTGCTGAGCGCTATCGCGGCCGTCCTGTCAAATATCGTGAGCAACGTTCCCGCGGTGCTGGTATTCAAGCCCATCGTGGCGCACCTGGCCGACCCAAGGAGAGGCTGGCTCACGCTCGCAATGTCCTCCACGCTGGCGGGCAACCTAACCCTACTCGGCTCGGTGGCCAACCTGATTGTTGTTCAGCGCGCCCGTCATGACGTGCGAATCGGCTTTTGGGAACACTTCAAAGTGGGCGCGCCCCTGACCGTGATTACCATCACCATCGGCGTGTTGTTTCTGAGCTGAAAGGACAAACTGCTTCGTTGAAGACGCATCCGGCCCAGTGGGGCAGGGCCGTGCCCGCGAACAGGGATGAAAGCCGGCGCGAGTTGCCTCGGCCCGGATTTTCGCGGGCACGGGGCTCATTCCGTCAAGTCCGGCAAAATGCCGGCCGGACAAAAATCATTGGAGCCCCTCAAGCCCGACGTTCCCCATAACCGCCGAGGAGCACTACACTGTATGAGGGCATCGGTCCCCTTACACTGATGATTCTCCGAAGCTCGCTCCTTTTCCTCTCGAGACGAAAAGCCCTTCGCCGCTGGATGGAAACTTCCAGCCTCGTCCGTCCGCTCACCAAACGGTTTGTCGCGGGGGAGACGATCGAGGAGGCCCTTGCGGTGGCGGGGCGCCTCGAGCGCGACTGCATCATGATTACACTCGACCGCCTGGGAGAAAGCGTCACCTCCCTGCAGGAAGCCGAGGCATCGCGCGACGCCTATTTCGAGGCGCTCGGCCGGCTCAACAGCCTCGGTCCCGAGGCGACCGTTTCGATCAAGCCGACCCAGTTCGGCATGGATCTTTCCCGCGAAGCCTGCCGCGCGAATGTGGGGAGCCTGGTCGAGGAGGCTGCGAAGGTCGGCAGGATGGTCGAGATCGACATGGAATCGAGCGAATACGTAGACCGGACGCTCGAACTGGTGTCCGGCCTCCACCAGAGGTTCGGCAACGTGCGCTCGGTAATTCAGGCCTATCTCCGGCGCAGCGAAAAAGACGTCGAAGGGCTGTGCGAGGCGGGCATCCCGGTCCGGTTGTGTAAGGGCGCTTACCGCGAGCCCGCCGCCGTTGCCTTTCAGGCGAAGAGCGAAGTGGATCGAAGCTATGTCCGGCTGATGAAGGTGCTGCTCGAGCGTGGGCGCTACCCCGCCATCGCCACACACGATGAGAAGATCATCGCCGAGGTGCGGAGTTTCGTCGAGGCGAAGCGCGTCCCGCGGGAGAACTTCGAGTTCCAGATGCTCTACGGCATCCGCCGCGATCTGGAGCGGCGTTTCATCGAAGAGGGCTACCGCCTCCGCCTTTATGTGCCGTTCGGAGAGGCCTGGTATCCGTATTTCATGCGCCGCCTGGCCGAGCGCCCCGCCAACCTTCTGTTTTTGCTCCGGAACCTGGTGCGCGGTTGATTCCTGCAACCATGAGACAATAAACCGAAGTGGCGGTAAGGATACAGCTTCCTCGAAAAGCCCTGTGGGTGCGGTTTCTTCTGCATCCGGCCGGGAAGATCGCCGTCGGCGTCTCCCTCGCGCTCGCCGTCGTCTTGATGGCTTCTTTCACGTTCTATTACGTCAAGTACTCCCGGCTCATTGACCGGAAGCTACGGGGAGGCCCGTTCCAAAGCACATCGATGGTATTTGCCGCGCCTCGTGTCGTTTCGGTTGGCGACGAGATATCGCCGGCGGACGTCATCAGCCAGTTGCGCCGGTCCGGCTATGGCGAGGCCAGCGGAAATCGAATGGGCTGGTATCACCCACGCCCTGATAACGCCATCGAAATCTTCCCAGGCCCGGATTCGTACTTCGACAACGAAGCCGGCGTCATCAAGTTTTCCGACGGCCGCGTCTCCCGCATCATCTCGCTTCGGGATAACACGGCGCGCATGCAGTACCTGCTCGAACCCGAACTTATTACGAACCTTTCGGACGGCAGCCGTGAGAAACGGCGCCTGGTGAAATACGCCGATATCCCGAAAGTGCTCGTGGATGCCGTGATCTCCGCCGAAGACAAGCGCTTCTTCCAGCACGCCGGGTTCGATCCGCTGCGCGTGATTAAATCGGCTTACCTGGATCTGAAGGAAAGCCGCAAAGTGGCCGGCGCCTCTACGCTGAGCATGCAGCTGGCGCGCATGTTCTGGCTGGATCAATCCAAAACCTGGAAGCGGAAAGCCGCCGAGGTGGTCATCACCCTGCACCTGGAACAGAGGCTCTCGAAGGAAGAGATCTTCGAGTTCTACGCCAACCAGGTTCCGCTCGGCCGCCGCGGAAGTTTTTCGATCCACGGTTTCGGCGAGGCCGCCCGCGCTTATTTCGGCAAGGACATCCACCAGTTGACGCTGCCCGAGGCCGCCACACTCGCCGGCCTCATCCAGCAGCCGAGCTTCCGGAACCCGCTCCGGCACCCGGACCGCGCCCGCGACCGCCGCAACGTGGTGCTCCTGATGATGCGCGAGAACGGCTACGTCAATGATTTTCAATACCGTGATGCCATTGCCGCGCCGCTCGCCCTCGCCGCCGCGGAAATGGAGTCCACGGAAGCGCCGTACTTTGTCGACCTGGTCAACGACGAACTGCAAAGCGACTTCGGCGACTACGATTTCCAGAACAGCACGTACCGCGTCTACACCACGATAGATTTGAACCTCCAGCGGGCGGCGGCCGAAGCCGTTCGTTTGGGAATGCAGGAAGTGGACAAGATCATGAGCCGCCGCCGCTGGCCCAAGGGGAAGCAGCCTGCGCCGGTTCAGTGCGCCCTGGTGGCGATCGACCCGGAGACGGGCGCGATCAAGGCGCTGATCGGCGGTCGCGATTACGGCGCCAGCCAGTTGAATCGCGCCCTGGCCAAGCGGCAGCCCGGATCCGCTTTCAAGCCGTTTGTCTACGCAGCCGCGCTCAACACCGGCATTACCGGCGGCTCGCAGGTATTCACGCCGGCCACGACAATCCAGGATCAGCCGACCACGTTCTGGTTCGACGGCAAATCCTATTCGCCCTCGAATTTCAAGCACGAGTTCAATGGCACGGTCACTCTGCGGCAGGCTATCGCAAAGTCGCTGAACATACCGACCGTCAAGATCGCTGAGGCGGTTGGCTATGACACGGTTGAGGAGTTGGCCAAGCGCGCCGGCATGAACATCAATATCAAGCCGACGCCCGCCATAGCGCTTGGGGCCTACGAAGTCACGCCGATCGAGGTGGCCGGAGCTTATACATCCTTCGTGGACCACGGGATGTGGGTCAAACCGAACTGGATCGGCCTGATCCGCGACGAGCGGGGCACGGTGGTTTACTCCCAGAAACGGGTGCGCCGCAACGTAATGGACCCGCGCGTAGCCTACCTCATGGAAAACCTCATGGAGGACGTCCTGCGTAGCGGCACCGGAGTGAGCGTCCGCGCCCGAGGATTTACGCTGCCGGCGGCCGGAAAGACCGGCACGTCGCATGACGGCTGGTTCGCCGGCTTTACCTCCAAGCTCATTTGCGTCGTGTGGGTCGGCTTCGACGACAACCGCGAACTTGGGCTGGAGGGCGCGCATTCGGCGCTGCCCATCTGGACGGAATTCATGAAGCGGGCGCACCAATACCGCGAGTACCGCAATGTCAATGAGTTCGAGTCGCCCGACGGGATCGTGACCGTCGAGATCGATCCCGTTACGGGCCAACTGGCAACCGCGGCCTGCCCAGCGACGCGCGCCGAAGTGTTCATTTCCGGCACGCAGCCGGTCGAAAGCTGCCAGCTGCACAGCGGAATGGGAGGAACGCGGGTCGCGTCGTGGGAGAATCAACCTGCACCGCAGCCGGTTGCCTCCGCCCCGGCCACCGGCATTGCCCCGCCGCCTTCGCCGGCCGCCCGGCCGCCCGCGCGCGCTACGGCGCAACCCCAGGCCGATCAGGCCCAGGCCAAACCCCCGGAAAAAGAGAAGGAGAAAAAGAAAGGCTTTTTCGGCCGGTTGTTCGGTGTGTTTAAATAAGTTTGTTAACTGACTCCGTTAAAGGAGGCCGGCATGTCCTCGAAGACGTTTTTGCTCATCGCCATTTCGGCTTTTCTCTGCCTCTCCATCGCTTGGGCGCAGACGCCAGCAGCCGCCCCTGAACCTCAGGAACCCGGTGTTATCCCGCTTGCGCCTCCGCCGTCCGTCCCCTCCGAACCGATGACCCCGGAAAAACGAGGCGACATTTACATGGCCCGCAAAATGCACCGCGAGGCCATCGAACAATACGAGCACTGCCCCCAAACGGCCCTGATTTTGAACAAATTGGGGATCGCCTATCACCAGATGAATAACCTGGATACGGCGAAGAAGTTTTACGAGCGCAGCCTCAGGAAGGACAAGACATACCCGGAGGCGGTGAACAACCTGGGGACCATCTATTACGCGAGGCGAAGCTATCGCCGCGCCGTCAACCAGTACCAGAAGGCGCTCAAACTGAGCCCGAACTCCGCGTCAATCCACAGCAATCTCGGCACCGCTTACTTCGCCCGAAAGAAGTACAAGGAAGCGGCCGAAGCATACCAGCACGCGCTCCAACTAGATCCGGACGTCTTTGAGCACAAGAGCTCCCAGGGCGTCCTAATCCAGGAGCGCAGCGTTGAGGAGCGCGCGAAGTTTCACTACTATCTCGCGAAAGTCTATGCCAAGGCGGGCTCCGCGGATCGCGCCATGCTTTATATCCGGAAATCGCTCGAAGAGGGGTTCAAAGACCGGCAGAAATACATCGAGGAGCCTGAGTTTGCGCCGCTGCAGGAACTGGCCGAGTTCAAAGAACTAATGGCGGCCGAACCCCGTGTTCTCTAGACCGGCACACAGGATCTTCCGCCTCGCCGTCCTGTGCATATGGCTTGCCGCGTGCTCGAAGCAACCGCCCGCGGCGCGGAAGATTGCTGTTGCCCCGTTCGAGAATCTGTCCGCCGACCCCCGGCTTGACTGGATGAGCTCCGGTTTTTCCGAGATCGTCGCGGCGCAGCTCACAGGGTCCTCCACGGTTGATCCGGTTTCGGTGCGTTCCCTCCGCGATGCCCCCTCGTCCGGTGCGGGCGGGGTCTTGCAGGGTTACTTCTCCATTGTCCGGGGAGGACTCCGCGTCGAGGCGGTTCTCACGGATTCGGCGACCGGACGCACGCTCAAAACCGCATCCGCAACAGGCGCGCGGGAGGGAATTTTCGACGCTGCGGCGTCGCTCGCGAAGCAAATCGATCCGAATGCGCGCGCATTTTCCACTCGAAACCCGGAGGCCCTGCGGGCGTGGCTCGACGGGACCGGCGCCGGAGACGCCGCGGGCGGCTACTTCGCGCGGGCAATCGCAGCCGACCCCGATTTCGGCGCCGCGTACGTCAGTTGGACGCAGTGGCTGGCCGCGCGCGGCGGTCGCGAAAAGGCGAAGCAGGCGATCGACTCAGCCCGAGAGAGGGGAACCCGGATCGGGGCGGTTGAGCGGGCGCGGTTGGGGGTGCTCGCGGCGGCCATCCAGGGCGATCGTGCGGCCGAACGCAAGGCGCTGGTCGAGCTCGTGCGCGCGACCCCGGCCGATGCTTCCCTTTACCGCACCCTGGCCAATATGGATCTGGCTGCTCGCCGCTACGCCGATGCCGCTCGCTGGTATGACGAGGCGCTCGCCCGCGATCCCGAAAATGCCGCTCTCCTGAACGAGGCAGGGTACGCTCACGCCTATGCACGCGACCTCGAAGGGGCCAAGCGGGCTCTCACCCGTTACCAGAAACTCCGGCCCCGCGAAGCGAACCCGCTCGACTCCATCGGCGACGTCCATTTTTACCTGGGGCGTTTTGCCGAGGCGGAGAAGTACTACCTGGATGCCTACGCGAAGGCCCCGTCCTTCCTGCTCGGCGCGGAGTTGCACAAGGCGGCTTGGGCGCGCCTGATGGCTGGTGACGTCCAGGGCGCGCGGAAAACCTTTGCGAGGTTCGTCGAGGCGCGGCGGCAGTTCGGCGACCCCGCCGCTTCCTACAGAGCCGCCCAGTGGGATTACCTGACGGGACGGCGCAACGAAGCCGTCGCGGCACTCGAGAAGGTAGCGCAAGCGACCGGCTCTCCGATCACGGCTCTCGCCGCGCTACAGCTTTCGGTGTGGGCGCTCGAATCGGGCGATCGCGAACGCGCGCGCGAGTTCGCTCTTCGTGCCGGCCCGTCCAACCCGATTGCGGCCCTCTGCCGGTTTATCGCAGGGGCGCCCGCATCGCCCGCCGAGTGGAGCGCGCGGGCGGATCAGGCATTCCCAAACCCGGTCCAGGCCGGCGCGCGGAGATACGCGCTCGCCTACGCGCTTCTGCTCTCGAAGGAGTTCGCGGCTGCGGTGCCCCGGCTCACGGAGATATATAAGCAGACAACGCCGTCGTCGCCGGACCCGGTGGAGGTGCTGCTCGCATGGGCGCTTGTCGAAACCGGCCGGCTCAAAGAGGCGGGCGAACTCCTCTCCGTCAACCCCGTGCCCGAGCCGACAGGCGAGCACCTGCTTTTATCGCTAAGCTTCCCGAGGATTCTCGAACTTCGCGCCAGGGCGCTGGCGAAAGGAGGAGCCCGATGACATCCTCTCAGCCCGTCCGGGATCCCGCTGGGCTTTGCCCGGAGTGGCACAGGCCTCCTGGCCTGTGCGGGGCGGCCTATGACTACTCCCGTCCTGCAACGCGGTCGTAGATGTGCAAATCGTTCGTCGTTCCGAGCGAGGTGTTGTACAGGCTTTCGAGTCCGAGCGCTTCCTTGAGGTCTTCCTCGAAATCGTGCAGCGCCTTGAGTTGCTGGGCGAGCGCCGGCACGCGCCGGTCGCCCGCGCGCCAGAACTTCTGGTATCCGCCGTCAACGAGCGAGGCGATTTCGCCGCCCACCACCCATCCGGCGCGCTCGACCCGAGGCCCGTCCGAAACCATCGCAGCGCACCCGCCACGGCTCACTCTCACGCGGCCGTCCGCCTGCCGGCCAGTCTCAAAACCTGCTTCGCGGACCCCCTGAAGCAGGTCCTCGAATCTCGGCGTTTTCGGCTCCTGTCTGCGGAAGAACATTGTTTCCATTATAAAGAGATGTATGCCGTTCATTCTGTCGCTTGACGAAGGCACCACGAGCGCGCGTGCCGCACTCTACGATGAGCAGGGCCGGCGCGTGGTCATGGAGTCCTGCCCGATTCACTGCCGCTACCCGCAGCCGGGCTGGGTGGAACAGGACGCCGTGGAGATCTGGAACGCGCAGCTCGTGGCCGCGCGCCGCACGATGGAGCGGGCCGGAGTAGCCGCTTCCGCCATACGCGCACTCGGCATCACGAACCAGCGCGAGACCACCATCGTTTGGGAGCGCGCCACAGGCCGCCCCGTCGCGCCCGCCATCGTCTGGCAATGCCGCCGCACGGCCGACCACTGCGCAGCGCTCGCGGCCTCGCCTTCCGCTGCGGCGATCGAGTGCAAGACCGGTCTCGTAATCGATGCGTATTTCTCGGCCAGCAAAATCCGCTGGATTCTCGATCACGTCCCGGACGGTGAGACTCGCGCCCGCGATGGCGAGCTTCTGTTCGGCACCGTGGATACGTGGCTCGTGTGGAATCTGACCAATGGCGCCGTTCACGCCACCGATTTTTCAAACGCCTCGCGGACCATGCTCATGAATCTGGCAACGGGCGAGTGGGATCCCGAGTTGCTCGATATCTTCGATGTGCCGCGCGCCATGCTGCCGCGCATCGCTCCATCGAGCGCCGTGATCGGTGAGTGCGATGCGGAGTTGTTCGGCGCCGCGCTGCCCATCGCGGGAATCGCCGGGGATCAGCAGGCGGCGATGGTCGGCCAAGCCTGCTTTCGCCCGGGACTCTCGAAGAACACTTACGGCACGGGTTGCTTCGCGCTGCTCCACACGGGCGGGAACATGCCGGTATCGAGGAACCGGCTTGTGGCGACGCGCGCCGCATCGCCTTCAACGCGAGCGGAATTCGCCGTCGAGGGGAGCGTGTTCATCGCGGGCGCGGCGGTGCAGTGGTTGCGCGATCAGTTGGGTTTGATCGGCACGGCGGCGGAGTCGGAGGCGCTCGCCGCGTCCGTGCCGGACACCGCGGGCGTCTACTTCGTGCCGGCATTCGTCGGACTCGGCGCGCCGCACTGGGATTCCGCCGCGCGCGGCAACATAAGCGGCCTCACACGCGCAAGCGGGCGCGCGCACATCGTCCGGGCCACGCTCGAAAGCATCTGCTATCAAACGCGCGAGCTGATTGAGGCGATGCAGGCGGATTCAGGCGAGCACGTCGCCGAGTTGCGCGTGGATGGCGGCGCCGCGAACAACAACTTCCTGATGCAATTCCAGGCCGACATTCTGGGCTCCCGCATCGTGCGCCCGGCGGACACCGAAACCACCGCGCTCGGCGCAGCGTACCTCGCGGGACTCGCGACAGGCTTTTGGAACAGCGTCGAGGAGGTCGAGAGCTTCTGGCAGGTGGAGCGCGCCTTCGAGCCTGAGATGGACGACGCTACCCGCGAGCGCCTGTTCGAGGGCTGGAAGTCCGCCGTGGCCCGGTGCCGGTCATAGCGCTTCCGGTTGCGCGTAACATGGTTCTGTGACCTCCTTCGATCGCGCAATCCTGGGTCGCACAGGGCTCCCAGTCTCCCGCCTCGGTGTATCGGCATCCTACGGCATACCGGACGCGGCGGTCGAGCGCGCCTTCGAGCAGGGCATCAACTACCTGTACTGGGGCAGCGCCCGTCGCGCCCAGTTCGGGCAGGCGATCCGCAACCTCGCCGCGCACCGCGACCGCTTCGTGCTCGTCATACAATCCTACTCACCCGCCGCAGGACTGCTGGGCTTCAGCCTGGAACGCGCTCTGCGCGAGCTGCGCTTCGATTACGCCGACGTCCTGCTGCTCGGAATGTGGGGCCGCCTGTTGCCACCGAGGTTCCTCGACGCCTTCCACCGCCTGAAGGAGCGCGGCCTCGTCCGGCATCTCGGCATGTCAACCCACACGCGCAAACTCGTTCCCACGCTCGCCTCGGGCAGCGACGTCGAGGTCGTCCACTTCCGCTACAACGCCGCGCACCCCGGAGCGGAGCAGGACATCTTCCCGCACCTCCCGCCGGCGGACAACCGTCCCGGCCTCGTGTCCTTCACGGCCACAAGCTGGGGGCAACTCCTGAAGAGCCGCAAAATCCCGCCGGACCTGCCGCGGCCCACCGCAGCCGACTGCTACCGCTTCGTCCTCGCCCGGCCCGAAGTGGACGTCTGCATGACCGGCCCGGCCACCGCGGAGCACGTGGAGCAAGCCCTCGAAGCGCTCCGGCGCGGGCCGATGACGGAAGATGAATTGACGTGGATGCGGCGCGTTGGCCGCGCGGTTTCCGGAAAACCCGACTAGACGGCGACGGCCTTGCTCGATTCCCGCGCCACCAGCTCGAACGGGATCAGCACACGCTGTGCAGGCAGCGGCTCGCCGGATTCCATCGTCCGCAGCAGAACCTCCGCCGCGCGCTCGCCCATGGTCGAGCTGTTCAGATCGATGGTCGAGAGCGGCACGCGCAGGATGTCGGAGTAGTGTACGTTGCCCGCGCCGACCACCTCGATGTCGTACGGCACTTCGAGCCCGGCTTCGAGAATCGCTTTGATGGCGCCGACGGCGACGGCGTCGTTGAAGCACACCACGCCATCAAGCCTCGGGTTCACCGAAAGTAGCCGCCGCATCGCGTCGTACCCGGCGACATCGTTCGATCCTCCGCCGGCCATGTAACCCGCCGGCGCCTTGAGTCCGTGCCGGGCCAGCGCCGCGGCGTAACCCTTCGAGCGCCCGACGCCCGTGGACGTCTCCGGCCCGCGTATGTGCGCGATGTGCCGGCACCCGCGCGAAATCAGGTGCTCTGTGGCAACCGAGCCAATCTCCTCGTCGTCGGCGCCGACGTAGCTCGCTCCCGCCTCGGGGAACGCCCGGTCGATGAGCACGTAAGGCAGCTTGTGCTTTTCTATGCGCCGGAACAGCGCGGTCTCGTCCGGCGTCTGCGCCGAGGCCAGGATCAGTCCGTCAACATGCGAACACGAGAGCAGCAGGTCGATCGCCTGGCGCTCGCACTCCGCATCGCCCTCGGAATTCGAGATCAGAACGGTGTAGCCCGCGGGCTGAAGCACCCGCGCCACCCCGCGCGCGACCTCGGCAAAATGCGTGTCCGTCAGGTCCGGAACCACCAGCCCGATGATGTGAATCCGAGTTTCCAATTCGATACTCCTGTAGATCTTTGGAAAGAGCATACCACGGCGGGATACCCGAATCCTTTGGCGATCCTGATGAATCCTAAAAGAGAGCGGAAAGTGCTAAGTTGGGCAGGCGCCCGCAAATACTCAGGAGGATATCTGTATGAGATCTGTTGCCGCCATCGCTGGGGCTCTGCTTCTATCTACGGCAGTCTGGGCTGCCCAGGGGAAGGGGAATGTCGCTAAAGCGGAGTTAAAGAACGCGCAAGGCCAGAGCGTCGGGACCGCCACGCTCCGGCCGGCGAAGGGCGGAGTTCGTGTGTCGTTGCGGCTGAAAGACCTGCCGCCCGGCGTGCATGCTATCCACATCCATGAAGCAGGTAAGTGCGAGCCGCCGGCTTTCACGACGGCCGGTGGGCACTTCAACCCCGGCCAGATGCACCACGGCTCGCAGAACCCGCAAGGCGCCCACGCCGGTGACTTGCCCAATATCACGGCCAACGCTCAGGGCGTCGTGACCACAACGCTGCTCGCTCGCGGTGTGACGCTTGGGACCGAACCCAACGGCCTGTTCCGCGAGGGCGGTACCGCCATCGTGGTCCACGCCGGTCCGGACGACTACAAGACCGACCCGGCCGGCAACGCGGGCGGCCGCATCGCCTGCGGCGTCGTCACGCGCTAGCGGCGTGAAAAGACATCGGCGTTGATCCGCGTTCATCTGCGGCCCAAATGCCTTTATCGGCCGCCGATGAACGCCGATCAACGCCGATGTTCGTATCTGGTGACGTTCAACGGAGTAGCGCGGGCGATTGCCTGAGGCCCGCCGCCGCCAGCGCTTTGCGCGTCGCAGTGCTCAGGGCGATGCGGTCCAGATCGGCCGGCGCTATCCACGCAAAACCGGCCGGCTCCTCTCGAAGCGCCGCACGCACGATTGTGTACTCGTAGCGGTGTTTCGTGATCGTGTGCCGAACCGTGGCGAGAGTTTCGAGAAGGGCGGCCTCGGGCAGCAGACCGGCTTCGGGCAATTCCCAAAATCCAGCCATCCGCGCGCTGTCCGCTTCGCGGCGCCGCAGTAGTATCCGGCCGCCTTTCCGGATCAGCAGAACGGTCACAGGTACGCGGACGAAGCTCATGCGGCGCGCCTTCACCGGCAGTTCCCGTTCCATCCCGTTCCGCCGCGCATCGCATAATCCGGCGAGAGGGCAGACGCCGCAGCGCGCCTCGCCCGGCAGGCAGACGGTTGCTCCAAGCTCCATCAGAGCCTGGTTGAACAGCCCGGGCCGCTTTCGGTCGAGCAGAGTCCCGGCCGCATCCTTCAGGCGGCTGCGCGTTTTGCCTGAGCCGATATCACCGCGCTCGCCGGTCACCCGCGCCAGCACCCGAAGCACATTGCCGTCCACCGCCGCGTGCGGCAGGCCGAATGCGATGCTCGCCACAGCAGCCGCCGTGTACTCGCCGGCACCCGGCAACTTGCGGATGCCCTCGTACGAACGGGGGAAGCCGCCGTCTTCGGCCATCGTCCGCGCTGCCCGGTGAAGGTTGCGCGCGCGCGAGTAATACCCGAGGCCGCTCCAGCATGCGAGCACCTCCTCATCGGCGGCCGCGGCAAGGGCAGTGATGTCCGGAAACCGCGCCAGGAAGCGTTCGTAATAGGGGATGGCCGCCGCAACCCGGGTCTGCTGAAGCATGATCTCGGAGACCCAGATCCGGTACGGGTCCGATGTCCGCCGCCACGGCAGGTCGCGCTGCTCGCGTTCGTACCACCGGCGAAGCTGCCGGCGGAATCCGGTGCTGTCCTCTGGAAGGGCTATCGTTCCATTCTACCCGCTATATCTGGAAATGCCCTCGTGCCGTAGTATCCTGAAATGATAGAGACCCCGCGGGATTCCCTCCTGCAGCGCACGGGGCTGATTACTCGCCGTGGAAGATTTCATAGTCATCCGGGGAGCGAAGGTTCATAACCTGAAAAACCTGTCGCTCGAGATCCCTCACAACAAGCTGACCGTTGTCACCGGCGTATCCGGATCGGGCAAGTCCTCGCTCGTCTTCGACACGATCTACGCCGAGGGCCAGCGCCGGTACGTGGAATCGCTTTCCGCTTACGCCCGCCAGTTCCTCGAGCGGATGGAGAAGCCGGAGGTGGAGGAGATAGAGGGCATCGCTCCTCCCATCGCTATCCGCCAGAAGAACACGACGCGCAATCCACGCTCCACCGTCGCAACTTCGACGGAACTCTACGACTTCCTCCGGCTGCTCTACGCCCGTGTCGGCCGCACGTACTGCCCGAACTGCGGGCAATTCGTTCAGCGCGACACGGTGGACCAGGTCGCACAGCGCGTTCTGGAAGAGCCGCAAGGCTCCCGCTGGTACGTGCTGTTCCCGGTCCGCTTGCCCTCGGATAAGACCGCCGAACTGCGCGACCGCCTCTTCGACCTGCGCCAGCGCGGCTTCAACAGGCTCTACCAGGACGGCAGAACGTTCGAGTTCTCCAGCCCCGAGTCTTTGCTCGATATCGACTTCTCGCGTCCGCTCTACATCCTCGTGGACCGCATTGTCATGGCGGCAGACCTGCATCAGCGCGTAGTGGATAGCGTCGAAATCTGCTACCGCGAGGCGGGCGAGGCGGTATTCGAACAGGCGAACGCGGAGCCGCCGCGCCGCCTCCAGTTCAGCGAAAAGTTTTCCTGCAAAGCCTGCGGCATCGAGTTCCTCACGCCCGAGCCCCGCCTGTTCAGCTTCAACAACCCGTTCGGCGCCTGCCCGCGCTGCCAGGGTTTCGGCAACACCATCGATTACGACTTCAAGCTGTTGATTCCCAACTCGTCGCTCTCGCTCGATGAGGGCGCCGTCGAGCCCTGGACCAAGCCCCAGTACGGCCGCTTTCTTGAGGCCTTCCGCCGGCGCGCGCGGGGCAAGGTGCGCTTCGATGAGCCCTTCTGCGACTTGAAGAAGGACGAGCGCGAGTCCGTCCTTCAAGCCGTGCGCGACTTCCTGGACCACCTGGAGACGAAGAAGTACAAGCTGCACGTGCGCGTCTTCCTCAGCCGGTATCGCGGGTACGCGGAATGCCCGGTCTGCCGCGGCGCGCGCCTGCGGCAGGAAGCGCTGAATGTAAAGGTCGGGGGGCGCAACCTTGCCGAAGTGAGCGCGATGAACATCGCGGAGGCGCACTCTTTCTTCGATTCGCTCGAGTTCACGCCTGAGGAACTCGGCATTGCGGACAAGATTCTGCTGGAAATCCGGCAGCGGCTGAGATTTCTGAACGACGTCGGCCTCGATTACCTCACGCTCGACCGCCTGTCGGCCACCCTTTCGGGCGGCGAGGCGCAGCGCATACAGTTGGCCACGTGCCTGGGTTCCCGGCTCGTGGGCGCCTGCTACGTGCTCGATGAACCTTCCATCGGCCTGCACAGCCGTGACACGGGGCGTCTGATCCGCATCCTGGACGAACTACGCGACCTCGGCAACACCATCGTCGTCGTTGAGCACGATGCCGACATCATGAAGTCGGCGGATCACATCGTCGATCTCGGCCCCGGTGCCGGCGAAAACGGCGGCCGGATCATCTACGAGGGCTCGTACAAGCGGCTGCTCGCGAACGGCCAGGGCTCGCTCACAGGGGCGTGGCTGCGTGGTGATCACGAGGCGGTGCGACCTCGCAAACGGCGCTCCGTCAACCCCAAGAGCATGCTGAAAGTTCGCGGCGCGCGGGCGCACAACCTGAAGAATATCGACGTCGAAATCCCGCTCGGCATGATGGTGGCCATCACTGGAGTTTCGGGGTCCGGCAAGTCTTCCCTCGTGCATGAAGTCATCTATCGTTCCCTGGAATCCATGCACAAAACCGGTGCGGCACCGGTGGAACGCGACGAAGAGACGGGGCGGGCTGCGCCCCCTGCGTGCAGGCGGATCGAGGGCGCCGAGCGTATACGCGAGGCTGTGCTCGTGGACCAGTCGCCCATCGGCCGGACGCCGCGCTCCAATCCGGTCACGTATATCAAGGCCTTCGACATCATTCGCGAGTTGTTCGCGCGCACGCCGGAGGCGGACCGCCGCGGGTACACCTCCGGGCATTTCTCGTTCAACATTCCGGGCGGGCGCTGCGAAGTCTGCCAGGGCGACGGCACCGTCACGGTCGAAATGCAGTTTCTGGCGGATGTCGAACTGGTCTGCGAGGAATGCAAGGGCACGCGGTATAAGAGCAGCGTGCTCGATGTCCGCTACCGCGGCCTGAACATTCACGAAGTGCTGCAACTGACGGTGAGTGAGGCGCTATCGTTCTTCGCGGATACCCCCCGGCTGGTCGCGAAGCTCGGCGTGCTCGCCCAGGTCGGGTTGGGCTACCTGCGGCTCGGCCAGTCCGCCACCACGCTTTCCGGAGGCGAGGCGCAGCGCGTCAAACTCGCCGCGCACCTCGCGCACGCTTCCTGCGAGAGCACGCTTTTCATCTTCGACGAGCCCACCACCGGACTCCATTTCGCCGACATCGCGCAGCTTCTCGACGCCTTCCAGAAGCTCATCCATAACGGCGGGAGCGTCCTGATCATCGAACACAACCTCGAGGTCATCCGGAATGCCGATTGGATCATCGACCTGGGGCCCGAAGGCGGAGACAACGGCGGATCGATTGTCGTCCAGGGTACGCCCGAGCAGATATGCCGTTCGGAGGCATCCTACACAGCTAAGTACCTTCAGGACGTGCTCAGGCCCGAGCAGACGCTAAAATAAGGGCATGTGGTTGCCCGTTGCGGCCCTCGCACTTCTTTTCCTCCAGAAACAGGATTTTTCCGCCGAAGGGCTTAAGGCTCTTGAGGAGCAGCAATACGATCTCGCTGCGCAATTCCTCGAAAAGGCGGTCCAGGCGCAGCCGGACGATTACGGAGCCCACTTCAATCTCGCGCTCGCGTACAGTCTCGCCGGGAAGGACGAGCAGGCAGTCGCCGGTTACAGGAAAGTCCTGGCGATCAAGCCCGGGCTGTTCGAGGCGCAGTTGAACCTCGGTATGACGCTTTTGCGCCTGAAGAAGCCCGCGGAAGCCGTTCCCTGCCTGGAGGCAGCCGCCGAAGCCCGGCCCAAAGAGGTTCGGCCCCGCCGCTATCTCGCCGACGCTCTTTTTGATACGGGCGAGTTTGCCCGCGCGGCAAAGTCGTACGAGGCGGTCATAGAGCTTGATCCGAAGTCGGCGCCGTCGGAAGTGGGGCTGGCCCGTTCCTATCTCCGGACGGACCGGCTCAAAGAGGCCGAGACGCACTTCCGGAAGGCCGCTGAACTGGATCCCGCGACGAAGGACGCCGTTATCGAGCTCGGGCCCCTCTACGAAACGAAGGGTCAGAGTGCCGAAGCGATCGCCGTCTACCAGCAGTTTCCGGATAGCCTTGCCGCCCGCGAGCGTCTTGGGCAGCTCCTGGTGGAGGCGGGCAGGCCGGCTGACGCCATTCCGCACCTGGAGTGGGCCGTGCAGAAGTCCCCGACTTCGGCCAATCGGCTCGCCTTGGCTCAGGCATACCGGAAAAACGGGCAGCCGGAGAAGGAGTTGCCCCTTCTGGAGCAGGCTGTGGCAGCGGAACCCGGCGACCTCGATCTGAGGTTGGCCTACGGCCGCGAGCTGCGCGACCAGCGCAAGTTCGCCCCGGCGGCCCGCGAGTTCTACCGCGTTGTGCAGGGCCGGCCGGATTCCGTGGAAGCCTGGAACGAGCTCTCAGCCATGCTCATCTCGCTGGAAGATTACCCCCAGGCCCTGGCCGCCCTCGACCGCGTTCGCTCCCTGGGGGGCGAGAAGCCCGTTCACCATTACCTCCGCGCGATCATGCTCGACAAGGTTCGTGACCTCAAGGGCGCCCTGGCCGCCTACCAGCAATTCCTGGCCACCAGCCAGGGCAAAAACCCGAACGAAGAGTTCAAAGCGCGCCAAAGAGCGCGTATCATCGAGAGGGAGCTCAGGAAATGACGATTTGGATCCGGCTGTCCGCCCTGATCTGCGCCTGCGCTCTGGCGCTGCCTCTGCACGCCGACCTTGCGTCCGCGAAAGCGGAGAGTAAACCCGATAAACGTGCCGCCAAGGCCTTGGATAACGCCCAATCGGCGTTTAAACACGCCCAGGATGTGTACGTGGAAAAGGGAGACGTCAAGCAGACCTACGCCTACTTGGACGAAGTGATGGAATCCGTTCAGTTGGCCTACGACTCCCTTGTCGCAACCGGTAAGAACCCGAGCAAGAGTCCCAAAAACTTCAAGAAGGCCGAGATCACCACTCGCGAGCTGCTGCGCAAACTCACGGATTTCCGGGAGCAGATGAGCGCCCTCGATCGCGACGGAATCGACAAGATTCGCTCAACGATTCAAAAGATCCATGACGACCTGCTGTCGGGCATCATGGGGGAAAAGAAGGACGATTAGTATGTACCGCTTTTGGCTGGCATTCCTCATGCTTGCTGCGCTGCCGGCGTTCGCGCAGCGCGATTTTCTGACCGCGGATGAGATCGACCGGATCCGCGAGGCGCAGGAGCCCAACGACAGGCTCAAGCTGTATGCCCACTTCGCGCGGCAGCGGCTCGATCAGGTCCAGTCGCTCCTGAAGCAGGAGAGGGAAGGCCGCGCCGGGCTGGTACACGACCTGCTCGATCAATACAGCAAGATTATTGACGCCATAGACACCGTCGCCGACGACGCCCTGTCGCGCAAGGCCAATATCGAACACGGCATGAAGGCCGTTGCCGACGCCGAGAAACAGATGTTGCCCATGCTCGAGAAGATCCAGGCCGGCGCCCCTAAGGACATGGAGCGCTATGAATTTGTTCTCTCCCAGGCGATCGATACGACGAAGGATAGCCTGGATGCCTCGGCGGAGGACCTGGGCAAGCGCGGCGAAGAGGTTCAGGCGCGGGAAGCCAGAGATAAGAAGCAGATCGAGTCGATGATGCAGCCCAAGGACCTGGAAGAGAAAAAAGCCAGCGAGCAGAAGGCGGCGGCCGAGGCGAAGAAGCGGAAGGCCCCCACGCTGCTCCGCAAGGGCGAAACCGTCAAGAAACAGCCATAAGGCGGGACAGGCCTCCCGGCCTATCCCACTGTTTACTGCGGCAGCAGAATCACCAACTCCAGTTGCGGATTCGGGAAGTCGCCCGGAACGTAGGCAGCCAGGTTCCGGGCGCGAACCACCGCCTCCCAGGCCAGGCCGGATTGATTCAAACTAAAGTACTGGTAGTTTAGCTTGACCGGAATGGAACTAGGAGGCCGTACCACGTGAGTAAGTGGTATCCCCGGCAGCGCCTGCCGCACCAGATGCTCCACATGTGTAGCTGAACAAACCTTAATGAGTTGAGGCGTCTTGTTAATCAGCTCAGCCTCATTCATTTCCGCGTTGATGGCAAGATACATCCGGGTGTTCTTCAAATACTTATCATCCGAAATCGCCGCCGCGTAAATGGAAGGCTGCACCAGTTTCAGAGGAATGGACACGAAATTACTGGGTACTACCGTCTCAAGTAAAAACCTGAGTTTTTCGTCTAAGTCGGTGAAGCACCCCTGCAGGTTGTCGTGGTCGTAGCTCGGGAGATCGCGCGGATGCACTTTGAGAGAAAAGGTAGTCAGCGCGCCGGCCATGGATAACATGATCGCGAACAGGCGTTCCGGGTGGCCTTTCCGGCTCTCAAAGATGTGCCGCACTAGGGGGAAGTGCGTGTTCACGGCGTACAGCAGCCAGAAGTTGGCGATGTCGGAAGCAGTAAAGTCCGCCAGGCTCTGGTTTTTCTGGCGCCGCAAACCGGCCAGGGTGCTGCTCTTGGCCGAAAGAATTTCCACAAGCCGGCGGCTGATGGATACCAGGTACTCGCTGGCGGAGATGTCCAGGAGCGGCGGGACAAACCGCTGATCCAACTGCAGCGTGCCCGCTGCCGTGCGGTTCACCCGGGCAATTCGAAGTGCGGAAACACCCTGCCGGCTCTCGCCCTCCACAAGAATGCGGAAGTTCTTCTGTGCCACCTGTATAGGCTTTTCCGATACCCCGGAGTTCTCGTCGCGCACCACTTCCACTTCGGCCAGATACCGCGTATCCGCGTTCTGCCGCGCCACGGAAACGTTCAATCCGCGCTCGCGGTAGTGCGGTATGGCCAGGTAAATGTCGAGAGTGTTGTTCTCCTCGCCCTCGAAGTACTGTGCCAAAAGCTTGGGAGGCGGAGCGGCGTCGGATTCAGGGATGTCGAATGGCATGCCATCAGGGAACAGGCCCGATGCGGCCGAAATGGCGATCGCGCCCCCGGCCAGCGCCTCCTGGCTCAGGCTCAACCTGCTGAATCCCCACGGCCGGTAGTTTAGCGACGACAAACTGCACTCGAGCGTGCTCTCGATGAAGCGGTCCTGTATCTGCATGTGCTGCGGGGTCAGGAAAGTCCCTTTCGCCCAGATCACCGGCTGCAATCGCTTCATAGCACTTCAAAGTACCAGGAATAGGTGCACAGGTAAAGAGTTAGGGAGAAACGCTTTGGGTAATTGAAAATTGAGACAACTTGGGTCACAATAATTTGGCTAACCAAAATCGGAGTTTGATAGACTGTCGCAACGCAAGGGTTCGTTGGAGGGACCCGCAGGTTTCACCAAAAGGGATTCGATATGGCTAAAGAAGGTATCCATAAGAAGCTTGAGAGAGTCAGGCCTCCGCGCGTGCATATCACCTACGACGTGGAAGTCGGCGATGCTATCGAGGTGAAGGAACTTCCCTTTGTTATGGGTGTTCTGGCCGATTTCACCGGCCAACCCGAACAACCGCTTCCAAGGCTGAAGGACCGCAAGTTCGTCGAAGTGAATCCGGATAACTTCGACAGCGTCCTGGAAGCGATGAAACCCCACTTGTCGTTCTCGGTCGAGAACAAGCTGAGCGAAGACCCCGATGCCGGCCAACTCAAGGTCGACCTGCGCTTCAAAGGCTTGCAGGACTTCGAACCGGAGCAGGTGGCCCGGCAGGTCAAGCCGCTACGGGAACTGCTCGACCTGAGAACAAAACTGTCGGACCTCCGAGGCACCCTTCAAACCAACGACAAGCTGGATGAACTGCTGCAGGATGTGGTCCGCAACGGCGACAAGTTGGACAAGCTGAAGGGCGAGATCGGTTCCAATGAAGGAGGCTCCAATGGCTGATCCACTTTCCTCCGCCGCTCCGCAACAAGCCCAGGAACAGGTTGTTGAGTTGGGCCTGCTCGACCAGATCGTCGAGCAAAGCAAGATGGGAACGGACTCGGCCACCCGGGAGCGCGGCAAAAACCTGGTCAAGGAGTTCGTGAACCAGGTGCTCGAGGGCGCCATCACCGTGTCTCGGGACACGGAAGCGATGATCAACGCCCGCATCGCTCAGATCGATCACTTGCTTTCCATCCAGTTGAACGAGATCCTCCATCACCCCTCGTTCCAGAAACTGGAAGCCACCTGGCGCGGCCTCAAGTATCTGCTCGACCAGTCCGAGACGAGCACTCACCTCAGAATACGCATTCTGAACGCTTCCAAGAAGGAACTGCTGCGCGATTTGCAGCGGGCGCCCGAGTTCGACCAGAGCGCCACGTTCAAGAAGATCTACGAGGAAGAGTTCGGCGTTTTCGGCGGCGAGCCGATCGGAGCCGTCATCGGCGACTACGAATTCGGCAAGCACCCCGAGGATATCGAACTGCTCGAAAAGATGTCACAGGTGGCGGCGGCGGCGCACGCGCCCTTCCTGACCGCGGCGGCGCCGGAACTGCTGAACATGGAGAGCTTTACCGCTCTGGACCAGCCCCGGGACCTCGCCAAGATCTTCGAAACCACCGAGTACGCCAAGTGGAAGTCGTTCCGGCAGAGCGAGGATTCGCGCTATGTCGGTCTGTGCTTGCCCCATGTGCTCGGCCGTTTGCCGTACGGCAAGGACACCGCACCGGTGGATGCGTTCAACTACGAAGAGGCAGTGGACGGCACCGACCACTCCAAGTATCTGTGGAGCAACGCGGCCTACGCGCTCGGCGCGCGGCTGACGCAGTCCTTCGCCACCTACGGATGGTGCGCTTCCATTCGCGGAGTGGAAGGCGGCGGACTCGTTGAGGGCCTGCCCGCTCACTCCTTCCGCACCGATGAAGGCGACGTCGCGCTCAAGTGCCCCACCGAGATTGCGATTACCGACCGGCGGGAGAAGGAACTGGCGGACCTCGGGTTGATCCCGCTCGTACACTGCAAGGGCACCGATTATGCGGCGTTCTTCAGTGTGCAATCCGTACAGAAGCCGAAGATGTACGACAAGGAATCGGCCAATGCCAACGCGCGGCTTTCGGCGCAGTTGCCTTACATACTGGCCGTGGCGCGGTTCGCGCATTACATGAAGACGATCATGCGCGACAAGATCGGCAGCTTCATGTCCCGTTCGGACTGCGAGCGGTTCCTGAACCGCTGGATCATGCAGTACGTTACGGAGGACGACAACGCCGCCGCGGCAACCAAGGCTCAGTATCCGCTGCGTGAAGCCAGGGTGGATGTCGTCGAGGTTGCCGGCAAGCCGGGCGTGTATCGAGCCGTGGCTTTCCTGAGACCGCACTTCCAGTTGGACGAGTTGACCGTATCGCTGCGCCTGGTCGCCGACCTGCCGCCTTCGGCCAGGGGTTAGGCGTCAGTTTTTTCGGGCCGGAGGCACACTCCGGCCCTCAAATTGGGTTTGATTTGCAAATCGAGAGGAGCGTAGCAGATGGCATTAGTTGATTATTTCCTGAAGATCGACGGCATCCAGGGCGAGAGCCAGGATAAGGCACACAAGAGCGAGATCGAAATCGAGTCCTTCTCCTGGGGAGCGGAACAGAGCGGTACCGCATCCCACGGAGGCGGCATGGGCGCCGGCAGGGTGCAGATGCAGGACTTCAGTTTCCTGATGCGGGTGAACAAGGCCAGCCCGAAGCTGATGCTGGCGTGCGCCCAAGGCGCGCACATCAAGAGCGCGATCCTGACCTGCCGGAAAGCGGGCAAAGAGCAGCAGGAATACCTCAAGGTCACCTTCAGCGACCTGCTCGTTTCGAAGTACGAGACGAAAGGGACTGGCGAGGGCAACAACATCGTCCCGCTGGATCAGATCTCGTTGAACTTCTCGAAGGTTGAGATCGAGTACAAGGAGCAGAAGCCGGACGGCACGCTCGGTGGCGCGATCAAGGCCTTCTACGACATGAAGCAGCAGGTCAGCGGTTAACACAGGTTGTGGTTGGTGGGTTGCGGGCCGTGACCCCGCAACCCATTACGCATTTGGGAGCTTTTTCCATGAACGCCACCGAACTGTTTCGGGCGGGAAAGCTTACGGAGGCGATCCAGGCGGTGAGCGCGGAGCTGCGCGACCACCCGGACGACGCGAAACGCCGTACTTTCCTCTTTGAGCTGCTGTGTTTTGCGGGGGATTACGACCGGGCCGAGAAGCACCTTCATGTGCTCTCCCAGGGCGGTCCTTCGAGCGAGATGGGCGCTCTGCTCTATCGGGGAGTGCTCGCGGCGGAGCGGGCGCGCCAGGAGACTTTCGATAAAGAGGAGTACTCGACCGGAGGGGATGCGCCTCCCTTTACGGGCATGCTGAATGGGCAGCCGTTCGAATCGCTTTCCGATGCCGACCCCCGGATCGGCGCCCGGATTGAGACGTTCGCGGCCGGCACCTACATCTGGATCCCGTTCGCGCACATCGCCTCGCTCGAAATGCAGCCGCCGCGCCGCGTGCGGGACCTGCTGTGGATTCCGGCCATGCTTCGGACCGGCCCCGGTTTCAAGGGCACCGAATTGGGCGAGGTGCTCATCCCGGCGCTGTCGCCGCTCAGTTGGCGGCAGCAGGATGACGCGGTCCGGCTCGGCCGCGCCACCATTTGGGACGGCGATATCCCGTACGGCCAGAAGATGCTCGTCGTGGACGGCGAGGAGATTCCGCTGCTGGAGGTTCGCAGCCTGCTAATCCAGCCTGCGGCCGCGGCTGCTGAAGCATAGGGGGGACTGGCACAGGCCTCCTGGCCTGTGCTGCACAGGCCAGGAGGCCTGTGCCACAAGAGTTCTGAACAATGCCACTGCGCGAAGATTTGCTCGATCCCATTCCGGGTGATAACCCCGGTGGGGAGAGCCTCCGCTACGCCGCCGTTTACGACAAGATCAAGGAAGCACGGCGGGAAGACGACGAAATCGATCAGGGGGACTGGCAGACAGAACGCAAGAAGGCCGACTGGCCCCTGGTCATCAAGCTGTCGAGCGAAGCGATCGCGAAGAAGAGCAAGGACCTGCAGCTTGCGGCCTGGCTCACCGAGGCGCTCGTTCGCCGCGAAGGCTTTGCGGGACTGAATGCCGGGCTCGAGCTCATCCGAGGCCTCCTCGAGAACTATTGGGAGACCCTGTATCCGGAATTGGAGGATGGGGATGCCGAACTGAGGGCGACCCCGCTCGAATGGATCGGGTCCCGCCTGGACGATCCCCTTCGCAAGGTCCAGCTCACTCGCAGCGGTCACAACTGGCTGAAGTACAGGGAATCGCGTTCCGTGCCCTCAGAGGCGGATGCAGAGGGCAATGAGAGCAAGACCCAGGCACGCGCGGACGCCGTTGCCGAGGGGAAGCTCACGCCCGAGGAGTTCAACCAGGCCTCCGATGAAACGCCGCGCGCCTCCTATGAGCAGTGGCAGGAGGATCTGAACGGCTGTCTGGAAGCCGCCGATTCGCTGAATTCTCTTTGCGAGGAAAAATTCGGAGACTACGCCCCGAACTTCGGCGGACTTCGAAAAACGCTAGAGGAACTCAAGCAGACAGTTCGGATTTTGCTGGCCAGGAAGGCGGAGCCTGCGGCTGAGCCGGCGGTGGAGGAATCCTCCTCCTGGGCGAGCGAGCCGGAGCAAGAGGCAAGCTCAGGGTACTCGGAGGAGCCGGCCCCGGAGGCTGCCGCGCCTGCCCGCGCACCGGCGCGCCCGAAAGGCCCCTTGGCGCCGGAGCCCGCGGACCGCGACGATGCCATCGAGCGCGTGACAGCCGTCGCCACCTGGTACCGGGCGAACGACTATTACAGTCCCGTGCCCTACATGCTCGTGAGGGCGCTCCGATGGGGCGAACTGCGGGCAGGTGGCACCGAAGTGGATTCATCCCTGCTTGAAGCGCCCCCGACCGAAATTCGCCAGGATCTGAAACGGCTCGCAGGGGAAGCCGATTGGGCCCAGGTTCTTGAAAAGGCGGAAACCGCGGCCGGGATGCCGTGCGGGCGGGGCTGGCTGGACGTTCATCGGTACTCGGTGCGCGCGTGCCAGGAGATCGGATATGAAGCCGCCGCTAACGCGATTCGCGCCGGATTGCGCGCTCTGCTCGCCGATTACCCGCAGTTGCCGGATCTGACGCTGCTCGACGACACGCCGACGGCCAACGCCGAGACGAAGACCTGGCTGGCCGAGTTCGTCAACCCGCCTGCCGCCGCGCAGGAGGAAAGCTTCATTTCCGCCGCTCCCGAGCCGGAAGAGGAGGAATCCGAGGACGGAACCGGAGAGAAGACCGTCGATGTCTTCGACCTGGCCATGGACGCCGTGCGTTCCGGCCGGCCGCAAGAGGCCATCGATATGCTCGCGCGGGAAGCGGTGCAGGAACCCTCGGGACGCGGCCGGTTCCGCCGCCGGGTTCAACTGGCGCAGATCTGCCTGGGTGCGGGCCATGCAACCATCGCGTACCCGATTCTCGAACAGCTTATCAAGGAGATCGAACGCCGCGGCCTGGAGGAGTGGGAGGCGCAGGACATGATTTCCCATCCGCTCGCCCTGCTGCTCCGGTGCATGAACAAGATGAATTTCACCGCGGAAGAGAAGCAGAAGATCTACGACCGGATTTGCCGTCTCGATCCCGTTCAGGCCCTGGCGATGTCGAGATAGCCTATGGCGCGCTATGAGCCGGATCCCAATGTCACGCTCTCCGTTCTCGACCGCCTGATCGATCTGGAGCCGAATGCCCGCTCGGAGGGGCAGCAGAACCGCGCCTTCTCCATGCGGCAACTCAAGGCCGCGCTGCGCCGCGACCTGGAGTGGCTGCTGAACACCCGGCGCACGCCGGAAGCGGTCACTGAGAATACCTCGGAGCTTCAGAAATCGCTCTATAACTACGGGCTGCCGGATGCATCCTCCCTCGGCGTGCACTCGGTTCAGGATCAGAACCGGCTGCTCTGGATGCTCGAAACGGCCGTGACGACCTTCGAGCCGCGCATCGCCGGCGTGCGGGTTACGCTCGAGCCCGTGCCGGGCAGCGCACGCATACTCCGCTTCCAGATCCACGGCATGCTGCGGGTTGACCCGGCGCCCGAGCGCGTGACGTTCGACACCGTGCTCGAACTGACGAAAGGGGAGTACGAAATCAAAGGGGACTGATCCCCCTCGTAGCGTATGCGCGACGATCTTCTCGATTATTACGAACGCGAACTGACGTTCCTGCGCCAGATGGGGGCGGAGTTTGCCGAGAAATACCCGAAGATCGCCTCCCGCCTTCTGCTCGAGCCGGATCGCTGCGAAGACCCGCACGTCGAGCGCTTGATCGAAGCCTTCGCGTTCCTGGCGGGGCGCGTCCACCTCAAGATCGACGACGAGTTCCCGGAGATTACCGAGGCCCTGCTCGGCATCCTGTATCCCCACTACATCCGGCCTATCCCGGCGATGTCGATCGTGGAGTTCCACCTCGACCCGGAGCAGGGAAAACTGACCACCGGCTTCAAGATTCCTCGCGATTCGCTGCTCTACTCGCGCGCGGTGGACGGCGTGCCCTGCCGGTTTCGTACCTGCTACGACACCACGCTCTGGCCCGTCCGCGTGGCCGAGGCGCAGTGGAAGACGCCGGACCGCATGCAGCCTCCAGTCAAGGCTCCCGACGCCGTCGCCGCCCTTCGCGTGGAGCTGAAGTGCCTGCCGGACGTCTCTTTCGACAAGCTGGAGATGCGGTCGCTGCGGCTTTATCTCAACGGCGAGAGCAACCTGGTCCATTCGCTCTACGAGTTGCTGTTGAACAACTGCGTGCAGATCGTCGCGCGCGATCCGGCACGCCCGCAGCGGACAACGCAGTTGCCACCCGCCGGCATCCGCCCCGTCGGATTCGCCGAGAACGAGGCGATGCTGCCGTACTCCCGCCGCTCTTTCGCCGGCTACCGTCTGCTTCAGGAGTACTTCGCATTTCCGGAAAAGTTCTTCTTCCTCGAAATCGGCGGGTTGGAGCAACTGGCCGCGGCCGGCTTCCAGGACCGGGTCGAGCTGATTTTCCTCATTTCCGAATTCGAACGCAACGACCGCCAGCAGATGCTCGAACTCGGCGTATCGGCAAAATCGCTGCGTCCGGATTGCTCGCCGATCATCAACCTGTTCAGCCACACGGCCGAGCCGATCCTGGTCAGCCAGTTGAAGCACGAGTACCCGGTGATTCCGGACGTGCGCCGGCGCCACGCTCTCGAAATCTTCTCGATCGAAGAAGTGGTCAGCGCGAATCCTCAGACGCAGGAAGTGACGCGGTTCGATCAGTTCTACTCCTATCGCCATGGGATGTCGCGCGATAGAAAACAGACCTTCTGGCACGCCACCCGACGTGCTTCAGCGCGGCGCGGGGACGAGGGTACGGACAGCTTCCTCTCCCTGGTCGATCTGACCGGGCGGCCGGCTCAGGCCAACGTCGAGACTCTGACGGTCCGCTGCCTCTGCACGAACCGCGATCTGCCGGCGCGCCTCCCGTTTGGCAGCGAAGCTGGCGACTTCGAACTGGAGGGCATGCCTTCCATCCGCCGCATTCTCACGCTGAAGAAACCAACAAGCACCTTGCGCGCCCCGGTGGGCAAAGGCGCGCTGTGGCGATTAATTTCGCAGCTCTCGCTGAATTACCTGTCGCTGGTGAGCGAGGGCAAGCATGCATTGCAGGAGATTCTGCGCCTCTACAATTTCACCGATTCCACGTACCTGGAAAAACAGATTGAAGGAATTACGGAACTGACGAGCCGCAAGCATTTCGCGCGCGTGGTGTCGGAGAACGGCATCGCGTTCGTCCGCGGAACCGAGGTGGACGTGCTGTTCGACGAGGAGCAATTCGTGGGCGGCGGCGTGTACCTGTTCGCCAGCGTGCTCGAACACTTCCTCGGGCTGTACGTCTCGCTCAACAGTTTCAGCCGGCTCATTGCCCGGACTCAACAGCGAAAAGAGGTATTGAAGAAATGGCCGCCGAGGGCGGGCGAAGCGATCTTGCTCTGACAACCCGGACGCTCGAAGACGAGCTGATGGAAGAACCGTACCGTTTCGAGTTCTTCCAGGCAGTGCGGCTGTTGGAGCACTTCGGGCGCGAGCGCACGACGGTTGGGCGCTTTGCCCACCCGCAAACGGAAGTGGTGCGTTTCGGCGTAACGAACTCCCTCGTCTTCCCCGCCAGCGAAATTCAGTCGCTCGACTCTCGCGAGGGAAAGCCTCCGCTGATGCGCCTGAATTTCGTGGGGCTCACGGGTCCTCTGGGAGTCCTGCCGCTGTACTACACGCAACTGCTGAGCGAGCGCGTCCGCGCGCGCGACACCGCGATGCGGGACTTCCTGGACATCTTCAACCACCGCATCGTATCGCTGTTCTACCAGGCGTGGGAGAAGTACCGGTTCTCCATCGAATACGAGCGGAGCGGCCGCGACCAGGTTTCGCACCACCTGCTTGACTTTATCGGCCTCGGCACCGAGGGACTCCAGGACCGTCAGACTGTTTCCGACCAGTCCTTGATGTATTACGCCGGATTGCTCGGACAGCACCCGCGGTCGGCGGTGGCCCTCCGGCAGTTCCTGGAGGATTACTTCGACGTTCCCGTCGCCATTGAGCAGTTCGCCGGAGCGTGGTACCGGCTATCTCCGGACATGCAGTGCTGCCTGGACCGCGCACCGAGCGACTCCGAGCGCGTGGCGATAGGGGCCGTGGTCGGGGACGAGATTTGGGATGAGCAATCGCGAGTGCGCATCGTCCTCGGCCCGCTCAGCCTCGAACGCTACCTCGACTTTCTGCCGAGCGGAACGGCTTATGAGCCGCTGCGGGCGTTAACAAGGTTCTTTTCCGGAAACGAATTCGATTTCGAAGTCCGGCTCGTGCTCAAGCGCGACGAGGTGCCGGCCTGCGAACTGGGCAGGGAAGACTCCGGCGCCCCCCTGCTCGGCTGGCTGAGCTGGGCGAAGTCGGCGCCCATGGGGCGCGATCCGGAAGATGCGGTGTTGGAGCTGTAAAGAATTATGAGGTCCTTATGAGCGTTAACCTGAAATCCCTGATCGGAAAACTCAACGATCCTACGCGCAATGCGCTCGAGGCCGCTGCCGGGCTTTGCGTGTCGCGTACCAACTATGACATCGAGGTGGAACACTACCTCCTCAAACTGCTCGACCAGACCGATGGCGACCTGGCGAAAATCAACCGGCACTTCGGGGTAGACCCGTCTCGCTTCGCGGCTGAGGTGACTCGCAGCCTCGACAAGCTGAAGCGCGGCAATGCCCGAACGCCCGCGTTCAGCCCTACCCTCCTCAACATGCTGAAGGAAGGCTGGGCCATCGGCTCCATCGATTTCGCGGCCGGTCAGGTACGGACCGGGTTTACCATCCTCGCCCTGGCCTCCAACGAGGACCTGGCCCGGCTAATGCGCGAGGTCAGTCCGAAGGAGTTCCAGAGGATTCAGGTCGATGCGCTGAAGAAGGACTTCCTCGCCATCGTTTCCGGTTCGAGCGAGGACGCCCTTACCGCCACCGCCGAAGAAGCGGCTGCACCCTCCGCGGGTGGACCGCGCAAGGCCGGGGGGAAAACCCCGAATCTCGACCAGTTCACAGTCGATCTCACCGAGCGCGCCAAGAGCGGGAGACTCGACCCCGTCCTTGGCCGCGACCATGAGATCCGGCAGATGGTCGATATCCTGATGCGGCGCAGGCAGAATAACCCGATCCTTACGGGCGAGGCCGGCGTCGGCAAGAGTGCCGTGGTCGAAGGATTTGCCCAGCGCGTGGCGAAAGGCGATGTGCCCCCGCCGCTGCGCGGCGTCGCGGTCCGTTCGCTCGACCTGGCGCTGCTTCAGGCGGGCGCGGGCGTGAAAGGTGAGTTCGAGAACCGGCTGAAGGGGTTGATCGAGGAAGTAAAGGCGTCGCCGACCCCCATCATCCTGTTCATCGACGAGGCCCACACGATGATCGGCGCCGGCGGGCAGGCCGGGCAGAACGACGCCGGGCAGTTGCTGAAGCCCGCGCTCGCCCGCGGCGAACTGCGCACCATCGCCGCCACCACGTGGTCCGAATACAAGAAGTACTTCGAGAAGGACGCCGCCTTGGCGCGCCGCTTCCAAGTTGTGAAAGTGGACGAGCCGACCGAAGAGGTCTGCAAGGTCATGCTCCGCGGCGTGGTGCCGTCGCTCGAAAAGCACCACAAGGTGCGGATCCTGGACGATGCGGTCAACGCCGCCGTGAAGCTCTCGCATCGGTATTTGGCTGGCCGCCAGCTTCCGGATAAGGCTGTGAGCGTGCTCGATACGGCCTGCGCCCGTCTGGCGCTCGGCCAGAACTCCGTTCCGCCGGTGATCGAGGACGCCACCCGCGAACTCGACGACCTGAACGTGCAGGAATCGATTCTGAAGCGCGAAGCCCAGGTCGGCGAGGACCACGGCGAGCGCCTCGCCCTGATCGCCACGAAAAAGGAGAAGGTGCAGGCGGGGTTGGCCGAACTCCAGGCGCGGTTTGACCAGGAGATCGGGCTCGTGACCCGCATCCGTGACATCCGTACCCAGATCGAAACCGGCCAGGCCCCCGCGCAACCCGCTTCCGGCGATGGCGCTGCCGCCCAGCCGGCGCTTGACCCGGCCGCGCTGCGCGCCGAGCTCGACAAGCTCAACGTGGAACTGGCCGCGCTTCAGGGCCAGAACCCGCTCGTTCAGGCCTGCGTGGATGCCAACATCGTCGGCGAGGTGATCTCCGGGTGGACCGGAATTCCGGTCGGCAAGATGGTCAAGGACGAGATCAAGTCCGTCCTGGAGCTTAGCAGCATCCTGAAGCAGCGGGTGATCGGGCAAGACCACGCTCTCGAACTGATCGCTCAGCGCATCATCACGTCGCGCGCGGCGCTGGACGACCCGAACAAGCCCGTCGGCGTCTTCATGCTGGTGGGGCCGAGCGGCGTCGGCAAGACCGAGACGGCGCTTACCCTCTCCGACCAGCTTTACGGCGGGGAGCGCAACCTGATCACCATCAATATGTCGGAGTTTCAGGAAGCGCATACGGTCTCCACGCTGAAGGGTTCGCCTCCCGGATACGTGGGCTACGGCGAAGGTGGCGTGCTGACGGAAGCGGTGCGGCGGCGGCCGTACTCGGTGGTGCTGCTCGACGAAGTGGAGAAGGCGCACCCGGATGTGCTCGAACTCTTCTATCAGGTCTTCGACAAGGGCGTGATGGAGGACGGCGAGGGCCGGGAAATCGACTTCAAGAACAACGTCATCATTCTCACCACAAACGCTGCAACGGATACGTTTATGAAGCTGTGCGCCGACCCGGAGACCATGCCGGGTGCGGGCCCGCTCGTGAAGGCGCTCAAGCCCGAGCTGAATAAGGTCTTCCAGCCCGCTTTCCTCGGACGCATGGTGATCATTCCGTACTACCCCGTCCGGGATGAGGCGCTGAAGAAGATCGTCATGCTCAAGCTTGGGAAGATTCGCAAGCGCCTGATGGAAAACCACAAGATCGAGCTGATCTACGGCGACGACCTGGTCAGCGAGGTGGCGAACCGCTGCACGGAAGTGGAGAGCGGCGCCCGCAACGTGGATAACATCCTGACGAACACGCTACTGCCGGAGATCTCGCGGCAGTTGCTGGCGTGGATGGCCGAAGGGCAGAAAGTGGCGTCGGTTCGCGTCACGGTCGGCCCCGACGGCGCGTTTGTTTATGAGTAATCGGGAGGGGGGCGGGGGGGGGCGGCCCCGCGGGCGGGTTTTTTTATGTTTATGGGGGCGGGGGCCGGGCAGGCCGGGCCCCTACAGGAGATCTGATAATGCCGCCAGCAGCTAGAGTGTCCGATCCGGTGCAGCACCCGGCGCCACCTATGCTGGGGCCTGGCCCCGGCAGCTTGACAACCATGATCGGGTTCATGCCCGCGTGGCGCGGGGTGCCCGCGGGCGTCGCGGCGGCATTGCAGGGCGCCAAGCAGGCTTCCGACGCCACTATCCAGGCTGCCGAGGCTGCCTCTATGGCCGCGTCGGGCACCCCGGGAGCGCCAGCGGCAAAAGCGGCTGAACAGGCCACCAAGGCTGCGTGCGCGGCGGCCATGGGCAGTGCGATATCGGGCGCGGCTGCCGGCGCCGATATCCACATGTGCGCGCAGCCGCTGCCCGTGCCCCCGCACGGCCCCGGGGTCGTCATCAACGGTTCGACGACGGTTATGATCGATAACCTGCCCGCCTGCCGCCAGGGAGACCAGATCCTGGAAGCGGTAGGGCCTCCCAATCAGATCTCAATGGGCTGCACCACCGTCATCATCGGGTGAGGAATTATGGCTTGGGTTGAAAAGGACCGGTTCCTGAACCTCCAGACTACTCTGGGGGACGACAAGTTCCTTCTGCGCGCATTTTCCGGCCACGAAGGCATCTCGCAGCTTTTCCATTTCCATCTGGACCTGCTCTCGGAAGATCCGGCTGTGAACTTCGACGATATGGTCGGCCAGAACGTGAGCTTCTCGGTACGGCTGGCCGACACGAGCAACGCGAGCTACTTCAACGGGTACGTGAGCAGATTTACGCAAGTTGGTGGAGAGGAAAGACTTACTCGCTACGAAGCGGAGATCGTCCCCTGGCTCTGGTTCCTCACCCGTACAGCGGACTGCCGCATTTTCCAGAACAAGTCCGTCCCCGACATCGTCGAGCAGATCTTCAAGGATCTTGGTTTCAGCGACTATCAGCTTCAACTGCGCGGCAGCTACGCGCCTTGGGAGTACTGCGTCCAGTATCGCGAGACGGCGTTCAACTTCGTGTCCCGCCTGCTCGAGCAGGAAGGCATCTACTACTTCTTCAAGCACGAGAACGGCAAACACACGCTCATTCTGGCCGACAGCCCGTCGGCCCACGATTCTTGCGGGCGCATCATGTTCGAGCGGAGGGGCGGCAGCGGCGCGCTCCGGGAAGAAGACGTCGTCTACTCCTGGCGGCAGGAACAGGAGTTCCGCACCGGGAAAATAGCTATCACGGACTACAACTTCGAGACCCCAACAACCGACCTGGCCGCGGCGGTTTCCAGCCAGATCAACCAGGGCGGCAACCAGCGTTTCGAGGTGTACGACTATCCGGGCATCTACAAGAAGCGCAACGAGGGCGACAGCCTTGCCAAACTTCGCATCGAAGCGGAGGAAGCCGGGCACACAATCTTCAGCGGTGAAAGCGATTGCCGCTCATTCCTCTCCGGCTATAAGTTCGAGTTGTTTGGACATGAGCGCAAGGACCAGAACGGAGAGTACCTGCTCACTTCCGTGACCCACACGGGCGAGGAGGGAGGATTCTATTCGGGCGCGGGAAGCAGCACGGATTCGACCTACCGCAACACGTTCACGGCGATCCTGGCGTCGGTACCCTTCCGCCCGCCGCGCCTCACGCCGAAGCCGCTCATCCACGGCACGCAGACCGCGGTAGTGACGGGACCCGGCGGCGAGGAGATCCACGCGGACAAGTACGGGCGGATCAAGGTGCAGTTCCACTGGGACCGCCTCGGGCAACAGAACGAGAACAGTTCGTGCTGGGTGAGGTGCGCGCAGGTTTGGGCCGGCAAGGGGTGGGGCGGGATCGTGATCCCGCGCATCGGTCAGGAGGTGGTCGTCAGCTTCCTGGAGGGCGACCCGGACCGTCCCCTGGTCACCGGAACGGTCTACAACGCCGTTCAGACGCCTCCCTATGACCTGCCCGGCAAGCAGGTGGTGACGACCATCAAGACGTGTAGTTCGAAAGGCGGCGGCAACTCGAACGAGATCCGCCTCGACGACACCAAGGACAAAGAGCAGTTCTATGTTCACGCCGCTTACGACCATGACACCCTGGTCGATAACATCCGGCGGGAAACGATCGGCAAAGATAGCCACCACCTCATCAAGGGCGTCCAGTATGAGAAGACCGAGAGCGACCGCAACGTTCACGTCGTGAACGACTACAAAATGCAGGTTGACGGCGACATGTCGCTGACGGCCGGCGCCAATCTCGATGAGAAAATCAGCCAGAAATGGGCCGTTGACTCCGGCAACGAAATTCACCTGAAAGCGGGCATGAAGGTGGTGATCGAGGCGGGCACGCAACTCACGATCAAGAGCGGCGGGAATTTCATCGACCTGAACCCCGGCGGCGTGTTCATCAAGGGCACTATGGTGATGATCAACAGCGGAGGTTCGGCCGGCAGCGGTTCGGGTGCGAATCCGAAGTCCCCGGAGGACCCGAAGGA
>JAEZIJ010000195.1 GCA_023436715.1 Acidobacteriota bacterium | reverse complement strand
GGTTCGGCAACGACGGGGGGCGGAGGGGGCTCAAGGGGGATGCTCGCCTGCGGCTCCGTCTCGCTCAACCAGGCGCCTGACGAAGTCTCGATCACCGGTTCCGGCACACGCGGCGTGAATGTACTCTGCTGCCCAAAGCCGGTGGCGATCACGGTCACCTTCACCGAATCCTCCATCGCCTCGTTCAGCACTACTCCGAAGTTAAGCTCGACGTCCCCGTTTTCCGCAGCCGCGCGGATCAACTCGCATGCCTCATGCACATCGTGCAGGCCGAGGCGGCTTGACCCCGTGATGTTCAGCAGCACGTTGCGCGCACCCTTGATCCCCGCGCTCTCGAGCAGCGGGCACCCGATTGCCTCTTTCGCGGCGGTAACAGCGGCGTTTTCGCCCGTCGCGGTGGCTGTGCCCAGCAGCGCGCACCCTGTCCCGAACATCGTCGAGCGCACGTCCGAAAAATCGCGATTGATGAACCCCGGAGTGGTCATGATCTCGACGATGTCGGAAACCGTCTGGCGCAGGAACTCGTGCCCCATGCGGAACGCCTCGACGATACTGGTTCCGCGCGGCGCCAGCGCCAGCAGCCGCTCGTTCGGGATCGCGATCACCGCGTCCACGGTGGCCGCCAGTTCTTCCATTCCCTTTTCCGCCTGACGTATGCGCCGGGTGCCCTCGAACGCAAACGGCTTTGTAACCACCGCGACCGTCAGCGCGTTCATCTCCTTCGCGAGCGATGCGATGACGGAGGCCGCGCCCGTGCCCGTCCCGCTGCCGAGTCCCGCCGTCACGAACACCATGTCGGCGCCTTCCAGAATCTCGCAGATGCGCTCGGTGTCGTCGAGCGCCGCCTGCCGGCC
Source organism: Acidobacteriota bacterium (assembly GCA_023436715.1). GTDB lineage: Bacteria > Acidobacteriota > Terriglobia > Bryobacterales > Bryobacteraceae > Fen-330. The sequence continues at coordinate 1,727 of JAEZIJ010000195.1, read as the reverse complement.
GATGGAGGGATCGGCTCCCGCGCCCCGGCCATGAGTGAGCTTGCAGCCTATGGCCAGCTTGTTCGGCACGGAGCTCGCCTGCAGCGCCTGCACGTCCGTATTCACGACGTAAAACTCGACGCCCTCGAGGCCCCCGCTCATCATGTGAGCGACCGCGTTCGAGCCGCCCCCGCCCACGCCGATCACCTTGATGTTCGCGACCGGGCGCGTGTCGTCCTGCATTTCGTATTTCAGATTCTCAACATTGGCGTCGAGCAAACTCATGACTGCCTCCAACCGCTAAGCCCCAAGTACCTTCGCAAAAAACCCGCTGCTTTTCCGGTCCAGCTCCGACCGCAGCTTCAGGCGCGCGGAATACATGGCGAGTCCCGCCGCAACGGTCCACGCCGGATCGTCAATTTCCGCGGGCCAGTCGAGAATTCCGACCGGCAGGCCGATTCTAGCCTGGCACTTCAAAACCTTCTCCGCGACGTCGCACAGGCCCTGCAGGCGCGCGCCGCCGCCGGCGATCACGCACCCCATCAGCATCTGTTCCATGCCGATGCGCTTCAACTCCTCGGCCACGAACTCGAAGAGCTCGAGCGCCCGTGCCTCCAGGATCATGTTCAGTTCGCGGCACGACGTCTCGCGCACGGAGCGCCCGGCGGCGGACGGCAACTCGAGCAGGCTATTATCCGCGCCAAAGCCCGGCATCGCGCAGCCGTACTGTTCCTTGATCCACGCCGCATCGTCGCCGTTCACGATGAGGCCGCGGGCCACGTCCCGAGTGAAATGGTCACCGCAGATGGGCAGGCTCGCGGATAACAGGAGCGTCTCGCCATAGTACGCCGCCAGTTCGGTGGAGTGCGCGCCAATATCCACCAGCACACAACCCTCCTGCCGCTCTTCCGGCAGAATCGCGGCATACGCCGCGGCCAGAGGCTCGAAAACCGTTTCCTCTACGAACAGGTGTGCTTCGTTCGCCGCTCCCACCAGCGCCTGGTGCTCCTGAAGCGATCCCGTCACCAGGTGCACGTAAACTTCCAGCCGCGAGCCGATCATCCCACGCGGGTTGCGGTGCCCCGTGCGGCCGTCCACGGTGAAATCCTGGGGCAGCAGGTGCAGCACCATCTCGTCTTCCTGCAACTGCACGCGGGAGGCTCGTTCGACGACGCGATTGACGTCATTCTGGTCGATCTGCCGCGGAAACCCTATCTCATATCCGCCGCGGCCATTGGTGCCGCAGACGCCCCCGCCCCCGAGTCCGAATACGGCCGAACCTATGGCCGCGCCGGCGATTTTCTCCGCTTCGCGCACCGACCTCAGGATGGATTCCGAGATGGCCTTCTGATCGGCGATGCGCCCCTTGTGCCAGCCCTGCGATGCGGTGGCCGCGTATCCGAGCAGCCGCACCCGCGCGTCCTCCATGAGCAGGATGACGGACCGCGTCCAATGGCTCCCCACATCGACGCCCGCCGCCAACATCGAACTAGCGGGCATTGGCTGCTCCTTGAAAAATCTCCGCTCCCTCGCGGTCGCGGCTCGGTTTCTGATTCAGAGCCGCGACCGTAAGGGAGTGCCTCGTGGCCCTGCCGGGCCACCAAAGGTGATGAAAATTGGCGCGGGCAGGGCCGCCCAGTGGGGCAGGGCCTCGCCCTGCGGCGGGCTCCCAGCCCGCCTGCGCGGCCGGCCTGAGAGGCCGGCGCAGCCCGAGGGGCTGCCCCACTTCCCAATCAGAAGCAGTCCAA
>JAEZIJ010000183.1 GCA_023436715.1 Acidobacteriota bacterium | reverse complement strand
GAACGTGGGCTATCGATCCACGTTCCACGCTTCTACGATCGAGAGTTTATTAGGAGGCAAAGACCTTGTACCGATCTTCTCCGTACGACAGAGCCAACTTGATCGCGGACTTTGATTCGATCCGAATCAGTCTCGCATCGCCTGAAAAGATTCGCAGTTGGTCCCACGGCGAAGTCACCAAGCCGGAGACGATTAACTACCGGACGTTCAAGCCGGAGCGTGACGGTCTGTTCTGCGCCCGGATCTTCGGCCCGATCGCGGATTGGGAGTGCTTGTGCGGCAAGTACAAGCGAATGAAGCACCGCGGCGTGATCTGCGACAAGTGCGGCGTGGAAGTGACACTCTCCCGCGTGCGGCGCGAGCGGCTGGGCCACATCGAACTGGCCAGCCCGTGCTCCCACGTGTGGTTCTTCAAGGGCCTGCCGAGCCGCATCGGCTACCTTCTCGACATCACCCTGCGCGAACTCGAGCGCGTCCTCTACTTCGAAGCGTACGTCATCGTCGATCCCGGCGAGGTGCCGAACCTGAACAAGGCCGAAGTGATCAGCGACGAGCGCAAGCGCCAGCTCGACCAGGAACACCCCGGCAAGTTCGTCGCGATGATGGGCGCCGAGGGCATTAAAGAGCTCCTCAAGAAAGTCGATGTCGAATTCCTGAGCCAGGACATCCGTGAGCGGATGAAAACCGAGCAGTCGCAGCAGAAGAAGCTGAAGTATGCAAAGCGGCTGCGCGTTGTGGAATCGTTCCGCAAGTCGGGCAACAAGCCCGAATGGATGATTCTGGACGTAATTCCGGTAATTCCGCCGGAGTTGCGCCCCCTGGTTCCGCTCGATGGCGGCCGTTTCGCCACCTCGGACCTGAACGACCTGTATCGCCGCGTCATCAACCGCAACAACCGCCTGAAGAAGCTCATCGAGCTGCACGCGCCGGACGTGATCGTCCGGAACGAGAAGCGCATGCTGCAGGAAGCGGTGGACGCGCTGTTCGACAACGGCCGGCGCGGCCGTGTGCTGCGCGGCGCCAACAACCGTCCGCTGAAGTCGCTCTCCGACAACCTGAAAGGCAAGCAGGGCCGTTTCCGCCAGAACCTGCTCGGCAAGCGCGTGGACTACTCCGGCCGTTCGGTGATCGTGGTCGGTCCCGACCTGCGGCTGCACCAGTGCGGCCTGCCGAAGAAGATGGCGCTCGAGCTGTTCAAGCCGTTCATCTATCACCGGCTGGAGCAGCGCGGCCATTGCACCACCATCAAGCAAGCGAAAGAACTGGTGGAGCAGCAGGACCCGGTGGTTTGGGACATCCTCGAAGAGGTCATCAAGGACCATCCCATCATGCTGAACCGCGCTCCCACGCTGCACCGCCTGGGCATTCAGGCCTTTGAGCCGGTGCTCGTAGAGGGCAAGGCCATCAAGATTCACCCGCTGGTCTGCACGGCGTTCAACGCCGATTTCGATGGCGACCAGATGGCCGTTCACATTCCGCTTTCGCCGGAAGCGCAGATCGAGGCATCCACTCTGATGCTGGCCTCGAACAACATTCTGTCGCCGGCGCACGGTTCGCCGATCGCCGTTCCCACACAGGACATGGTGCTCGGCCTGTACTACCTGACCAAGGCGCGCCCTGGCACGAAGGGCGAGGGCAAGAAGTTCGCCTCGGTGGAAGACGTGCTGATCGCGCTCGAGATGGGCGAGGTCGAGACGCTCAGCCCCATCAAGCTGCGCTACACAGGCAGGGTGATCGACCTCACGAAGGCCTTCGACAGCCAGAACATTATGCACACGGAGCCGGCCGAATACAACAAGGTGGACATGGACACCACGGTCGGCCGCGTGATCTTCAACGACGCTCTGCCCGAGGACATGCCGTTCATCAACGGCCTTCTGAAGAAGAAGGGCCTCACGCAGCTCGTCCAATACACGTACCTTCGGTTCGGCCTCCAGACGACGGTTCAGATGCTGGACAGAGTCAAGGATCTCGGGTTCACCTACGCAACCCGGGCTGGCATCTCCATCGGAATCGACGACATGGTCGTCCCGATGCAGAAGCCCATTCTGGTGAAGGAAGCCGAGAAAGACGTGATCGGCGTCCAGAACCAGTACATCGAAGGCGCCATCACGAACGGCGAACGCCTGAACAAGATCATCGAAATCTGGTCGAAAGTCACCGAGCGCGTCTCCGAGGAGATGTTCAAGGTGATGGAGGAAGACGACCGCACCGGCCGCTACCTCAACCCGATTTACATCATGGCGGACTCCGGCGCCCGCGGTTCGAAACAGCAGATCCGCCAGCTCTCCGGTATGCGAGGCCTGATGGCCAAGCCGTCCGGAGACATCATCGAGACCCCGATTACGGCCAACTTCCGCGAAGGCCTGAACGTGCTGCAGTACTTCATCTCGACGCACGGCGCCCGCAAAGGTCTGGCCGACACGGCGTTGAAGACGGCCGATTCCGGCTACCTCACCCGCCGTCTGGTCGATGTGGCGCAGGACGTGATCGTGACCGAGCGCGACTGCGGCACCGGCAATGGCATTTACGTGGAGCCGATCGTTGAATCGGGCGAAATCATCGAAGCGCTGCGCGACCGCATTGTGGGCCGCGTCGCTCTCGAAGACCAGCACGATTACGAAAACAACCTGATCGTCGGCGTCAACCAGGTAATCACCGAGGAACTGGCGGCGGCCATTCAGGCTGCCGGTATCGAGCGGGTGAAGATCCGTTCGGTGCTGACCTGCGAATCGAAGCGCGGCGTCTGCCAGCTCTGCTACGGCCGCAATCTGGCCACCGGAAGACTGGTGGAGCGCGGCGAGGCGGTGGGCGTCATTGCGGCGCAATCCATCGGCGAGCCGGGCACGCAGCTCACGATGCGTACGTTCCACATCGGCGGCGCGGCCACCAAGGTCAGCGAGCAATCCACGCAGGACACCAAGTCCGACGGTTTCGCCAAGTTCATCAACATCAACACCATTCGGAACAAGGGCGGCGACCTCGTGGCGATGAACCGAAACGGCATCCTCGCGGTCGTAGACGAGAAGGGGCGTGAGAAAGAACGCTACCAGGTGGTTTACGGCGCGAAGCTGCGGGTGGACAACGGGGCTAAGGTAAAGGCGAACGACATCCTGCTCGAGTGGGATCCGTACACGTTCTCGATTCTGACGGAGGTCAGCGGCAGCGTTCACTTCCGCGACATGATCGACGGCCTCACGCTCCAGGAGCAGATGGACGAAATCACCGGCATGTCTCACTGGGTGGTCACGGACTCGCCCGACGAGAAGCGCATGCCGACGGTGATCGTGAGGGCTGAGAGCGGCGCGAAGCGCGATGAGAGGCGCTACCTCATGCCGACCCACGCCCACCTGACCGTAAGAGAGGGCGAGGAAGTTTACGCCGGCGACGTGCTGGCCAAGATTCCTCGCGCGACCACCAAGACCAAGGACATCACCGGCGGTCTGCCGCGCGTGGTGGAACTGTTCGAAGCGCGCAAGCCGCGCGAGACGGCCATCATCGCGGAGATCAACGGTCTGGTGAAATACGGCGACATTACCAAGGGCCAGAGGAAACTGGTCATCCGCGGCGACGACGGCCAGGAGCGCGAATACCTGGTTCCGCGCGGCGTCCACATCAACGTGCAGGAAGGCGAGCGCATCAAGGCGGGCGACCCGCTGATGGACGGCCCGCGCAACCCGCACGACATTTTGCGCGTCCTCGGCGAGACCGAACTGCAGAAGTACCTCGTGAACGAAGTCCAGGAAGTCTACCGTCTGCAGGGAGTCAATATCAACGACAAGCACCTGGAGACGATCGTCCGGCAGATGATGCGCTGGGTGACGGTCGAGGATATCGGCGACACCGAGTTCCTGCCGGAGGAAACGGTGGACAAGTTCAAGTTCAGGGAAGAGAACGAGCGGGTGATGACATCGGGCGGGCGTCCGGCCCAGGGCAGGGCATTGCTGCTCGGAATCACCAAGGCTTCGCTCTCGACCGACTCGTTCATTTCGGCTGCGTCCTTCCAGGAGACCACGCGCGTGCTCACCGAAGCCGCCATCAACGGCAAGGTGGACTACCTGCGCGGGCTCAAGGAGAACGTCATCATGGGCCGCCTCATCCCGGCCGGAACCGGCATGGAGTACTACCGCCGCGTGAAGATCGCGGGTGAGGAACTCGAAGAGGAGATGATCCAGGAGACCGAAGTTCCGCTGCCTGAGGGCATCGAAGGGTACGCGGAAGAGACCAGGCTCCACTACTCCGGCGGCCTCAGCGAGGCCCCCGATTTGGAGTCGTTCGAAGCCGAGTAACCATCAGTTCAGGCGCAATTCAATATGGGGCAGACTCCGGTCTGCCCCATATTTTTTTGTGTTTCCTAGCCTGGGAGCCGTGCCGTCTATCGGTGAGGAAACCACCGTATAGCATCTTTTTCTCCTTGACTTTACACCGCACATTCAGGTACAAAGTTATAAATCCCCGTGTTGGTGACTTCGGACGCACGAAGTCTAGACGCAGGTTAGTCGAATCCCAGATCATGAAGGAGTAGTCTGTGCGCTCTATTCGAGTACACGTGTCGTTGTTGTTGGCCGCGATACTGATCGCGGCAGTAAGCCTGGCCCAGGTCGCCACATCGCGACTGGAAGGAACTGTCCAGGACGCGTCAGGCGCCGTGGTACCTGGCGCGAAAGTTGAAGTTGTAAACGTCAAGACGCAGGTGAGGACGGAGACCACCGCGGACGCGTCGGGCCGTTACATATTCGCGTCGCTGCCTGCGGCCACGTATAACCTGTCGGCGGAAGCACCCGGGTTCCGGAAGACTGTGAATGCGAACCTGATGCTGAACGTCGGCATCACCGTGACGGAAGTGCTCACGCTGGAAGTGGGCCAGTTGAGCGACTCGGTGCAGGTGGAAGCCAAGGAGGTCCGCGTGCAAACGGCGGACGCCCAGGTGGGTCGTTCCGTCACGCTGCGCGACATCGACACGCTGCCGCAGCTCAACCGCAACCCCATCCTGCTGTCGGTATTCAATGCCGGCGTGCAGATCGACCCGACGGGTTACGACTTTTCGCGCGTGAACGGCACCCGCCAAGGTTCCAACAATGCCACCCTGGACGGCATCGAGGTTAACGACCCCGTGGCACCCCGCCTGGGTCTCTCCATGACGCCCAACACTACCGACACCGTTGCCGAGTTCCGCATCATCACCAATGGCGGAAAGGCCGAGTACGGGCGCAATGCCGGCGCACAGGTGGAGATGATCACGCGGTCTGGCACCAATGAATTCCATGGCGACCTGTATGACTACCTCCGCAACACAACGCTCAATGCGAACACCTACTTCAGCAACCAGCAGCGCCTCAGCGTTCCGAAGTACATTCGTAACATCTTCGGCGGGGATGTCGGGGGCCGCGTGATCAAGGACCGGACGTTCTTTTTCGGCAGCTATGAAGGCGGCCGTACCCGCCAGGAGAAGCTGGTCAATCGTACTACCCTCACCAAAGAACTCCGCTCCGGCCTCTTCCGCTGGAAGGACTCGACCGGCGCCATCAACCAGTACGACATCTACGCCAACGATCCACGCCACATCGGCATGGACCCCTGGGCGAAAAAGAACTACTTCGACCTGATGCCGGACGCCAACAATACGGACGCGGGCGACGGCCTGAATACGGGCGGCTATCGTTTCAACGCGCCGAACAACGCCTACAACGACCAGTACACCTTCAAGGTAGACCACAACCTGACCGACAACCACCGTCTATTCTTCCGCTGGAGTTGGATGCGGTCATATTCGATCGACGGCGCAAACAACGCGGAAGCGTCATACCCCGGTCTCCCCGCGGGCCAGAACGGCGGCCGCAGGAGAGGATTCTCGGCGGGCTCCACTTGGACTATCGGATCCTCCATGGTGAACGACCTGCGCGTTGGGCAGCAGAGAACGAACAGCGATTTCCCGCGCCCGCGCATTCACGGCCTCCAGATGTCCGCCAGCTTGTTTACGGACCCGCTCGGCCCCAGTGATTACGGTCAGGGTCGCACCGTGCCGATTTGGGATGTTACAGACAACCTGACCAAGGTTAAAGGTAACCACACGATCAAGGGCGGGTTCACGCTGCGTTTTGTTCAGCAGGACGGCTGGCGCGAGGACTACACCTGGCCGCTCGTTACTACTTACGTTTCGAACGGCAACACCGTTCCGGCGAGCACCGGCCCGCAGGGCCTCAGTTCCACCGACCGCAGCACGTTCGAGCAGGCTTACAACGACCTGCTGGGACGCATGTCCTACGTCTACTTGCGCTACTACAGCGACCTGACGAAATTCCAGGAACCGGGTACGCGGCGGTTCCGCAGCACCATGACGCGCGAGTACGGCTTCTTCATCCAGGACGACTGGAAATTGCACCCGCGGTTTACCCTGAATGCCGGTCTTCGCTACGAGCTGAACGGCGTTGCCTACGACAGGAACGGCATGCAGGGGGCCCTGCAGCCGGCCGACAAGATAAATGCCTCCAACGCATTGACCAACATCACGGTCCAGAAAGGCGGCGCCTGGTACAACAACGACCTCAATAACTTCGCGCCGCGGCTCGGCTTCGCGTGGGATCCCAAGGGCGACGGGAAGTGGGCCGTTCGTGGCAGCGCAGGCATCTTCTACGATCGCATGATCAACGCAGTGTTCACCCCGGTGGACAACAACACCCCCGGGTTCAACTCGCCGCAGAACGCCTATCCTAACCAGAACGGCACGGACCTGCGCATCAACGACGGCGCGCCCACTCCCGCGATGCCTGCCGCCCCCAGCCTCGACGTTCCGGTCAACCGCGTGCAGTCGGGCGCCGTCATGGTCCCGAACCTGCGCACCGGTTACGTCGGCCAGTTCAGCTTCAACGTGCAGCGGGAAATCTTCCGCAATACGGTGCTGGAAGTGGGCTACGTTGGTTCACACGGTGTCAAACTGTTCTACCAGGACAACCTGAATCAGTCCAAGATCTACGACAGCGGATTCCTGGCTGCATTCCAGGAACTCGCGGCCAACCGCAACAACACCGATCCGAATAATATGCTCGTCAAGATGTTCGGTTCGGCGGCAACCGCGATCAGCCGCATCGGTTCGAGCAGCCTGACGAACGGCACGGTGGGAGCTGCCGCCAACACGGTGGACACCAACTACTACGCGAATTATGCCAATGCCGGGCTCAGCCAGACGTTGCTGCGCAATTTTCCGCAGTTCAGCACCATGTTCCTTGGCACCAACGACGGCCGCAGTTATTACAACTCGCTGCAGGTGAGCTTCCGCCGCCAGCAGGGCGCCTTCAAGTTCCAGGCCAATTACACCTACAGCAAGGCCATGGACAACTGGGCCAGTGAGGGCAATGGCACGAATGCCTCCACTGTGATGGACTATCGCAATATCCGGCTCAACCGCGGGCGTAGCGACTTCGACCACCCGCACAGCTTCAACTCCAGCTTCTCCTACACGCTCCCGGTCGGAACGAACCGCCGGTTCCTCGGTTCGGCTCCCCGCTGGGTGGATTCGCTCGTGGGCGGGTGGGACGTCGGCGTGCTGAGCACGTGGCAGAGCGGCAGCCCCCTCACCATCGCCACTGGCCGCTATACCGGACCGAACGCCAGCGCGAGTGCCTGGGCGGTGTACAACGGCGACCGGAGTATCGGGGCGATTGACCGGCGCCTGGACGGCACGTACTTCTTCACCGACGCCCAAAAGGCGATGTTTACGTTCCCCACGGCAGGCACCATCGGCACCGCCGGCCGCAATACGTTCCGGGGGCCGCGCTTCTTCGATATCGACGCCTCTCTTTCGAAGGCGTTCAAGTTCACCGAGACGAAGATGCTGATGTTCCGCGCGGAAGCATTCAACGCGTTGAACAACGTCAACTTCGGCAATCCTGCCTTGAGCATCGGCACTCCGGCCTCCTTTGGCAGGATCAGCAGCACCATCGGGCCGAACGGTTCGGGCGGCGCACGCCTCATGCAAATGGCTCTGCGCTTTAAGTTCTAAGCAACTTCAACAGCAGGAATCAGCGGGGCAGGCTGTGGTTTGGCCTGCCCCTTTTTATTGGGCGCCGAGCTTTTCCTACCTGTACACCGGAGCCGGCCGCACCGGCGGATTCCTGAACAACTGCATCGTCTCGTTCTGAAGCAGCACCCAAAGACCGTAGACCCCCAGCGCCGTGCCGAACGGCACGTTCAAAAGTTCCAGAGCCGAAAGCACGATCGTCAGAATCCGCGCCCATTCCTTGTAGTACAGCAGCCCTATCCCGGCAATAATGCCCGGAATCGAAAGCAGAAAGAGCAGCAGAAAAAGCATCCCGCCAATTAGGCCCAGGATGGGAATCGTCGTTGCGGCATTCGGTTCGCCTGAAGTGTTCACGATTCCGGCAATGCCGCCAAAGACCAGCAGAAGCCCAAGACCTATCAAGACCCCCATCGATCCGAACACGATGTGCAGGATTGCGAGAATCCTGACATGAGTCGCCATGTTACCTCCTCCTGTAGGGACCGGGCATGCCCGGCCCGCTCCCATGATATATACTCCCTTTGCATGAAACACGTTCCGCTGACCCGGCGGGAACTGCTCGCGGCCGGGGCTGCGCTTGCCGTCCCGAAGTACAGCCCAACTGTGGCCGCCCAGTTCTACGTTTGGACGCAACAGTTCCAGAAGGAAAAGAAAACGCTTGCTGAGGGCGTGCCGGAAGCGCTCGCCGCCATCAAACGCGCCGGCTACGGGCAGGTCGAGCTGATGTCGTCTGTTTTCGAGTCTCGCGTCCGGGAGATCACGATGGCCGCACTCAGGAAGGAGGCGATCGAGGTCCCGATCGTCTATGACGGGGGACCGATGCACGAACCTGCCGCGGCCGAGGCGACGATCGCCAAGACCCTGGAACTCGCCGGCGCGGCGGCTTCGGCGGGTGCGCGGATTATCGACTTCAACCCGAGCCCCAAGCAGGAGCGCAAGACCCTCGATGAGCTCAAGACCGAGGCGCGCTTCGTCCGCCGCCTGGCGGGGGAACTGCACGCGCGCGGTTCGCGCCTCATTCTGCACCATCACAATCCGGAAATGGCCGATGGCGCCCGCGAGTGGCGCTTCCTGCTGAATGAGACCGACGTACCCCTCTGCCTCGACCTTCACTGGGTTTACCGCGGCGGGCAGGACCCCATGGCGCTGCTGCGCGAGGCCGCAAAGCGTGTCGCCAGCCTGCATTTGCGCAACTCCCGGCAGGGCGTCTGGACGGAGGATCTGGGCGATGGAGACATTGACTACCGCGGCGTGGCCGCCCATATCGGGAAAGCTGGTTTTTCGGGATACCTGGTTGTCGAGCTGGCATACGAAAAGAGCACGGCGATCACGCGGACACTCGAAGAGAGTCTACGGCGCAGCAGGATGTATGTGGAACAGGTGTTCACGGTGTAGCCAAACCGCTCCGTTGCGGTCGCCGTCCGTAGACGGCCTTCGTGAACGCCTGAATCGCATCCCGGATGTTCATTTCCGGGAAGTTCATCCGGCTGGTATCGGTCTCGCCGATCTCGAGCCGCCCGGCTTCCCAGAGGTACCGCACGCCCTGAGACTCGAAGCCCAGCAGGCGCGCTCCGGCTACGTCCGCCGCCACCGGATCGGTGCTGGCGATCACCATGCCGGTTTCCACCACGTGTCCTCCGAGCGGCCCCGTTCCGATCATAGCCGGATGCCCCACGGTGACCGCCAAATCCGGACGGAAGCGCCGCGCCATCGCCGCGATGAACGAGTGCATGTCCGAGAAGAAGAAGTTCTCGTGCCGCTGCGAAGACCGGGGGTGGCCGTAGTAATCAGCCGCGGGAAACGACATCGCGATGTTCTTCAATGCCAGCGTGACTGTGGCGATGGCGTGCATCTTGAGCTGGCTCAGCGCGATCAGCGTGTCGTATTCGAGCACGCGCGGATTCACCATCACGGTCGTCTGCGGGCCGGTGATGTTCACCTCGGGCATGTATTCGAGCGCCACCTCGGCGAACGGGGGCCGGTTGTGGTCGTAGAACTCGACGCCTTCCTCCTCGATCACCTGCATCATGCCGCTGATTCGGAACACGTCCGTGGTCTGTGCCGCGCCCGAGCCGCCGCTCACCACAATGTGCTTCGGCCCGAAAGACTTCAACTGCCGCAAGACGGCGCGCAGGGTATCCGGTTGCGTGACTCCGGTTGTGTCTTCGGCGGAGGCCCACGTATCGTTCGGCTTTACCGCCATCAGTTTGCCGCGCACCAGCCGGCTGAGCGGCATGTGCTGAAGCGCCTGCGCGATCCCAGCTTCAATATCGAGGTTCTGTGTGATCGCGACCAGCGCCATGTCCCCCCTCCGCTATTCCGGCCCGGGGCGGGCCGTCATAGTCGTCCGGCCGGTCAGATGGAGCTGGAACCACTCGCGCGCGAGCGCCGCCACACGGTCGAGAGTACCCGCTTCTTCGAATAGATGTGTCGCACCCGGAACAATTTCCAGCCGCTTCTCCGCGTGCAGCATATCGAACGCTTGTTTGTTGAGGTGGACCACCGGCGTGTCCAGCGATCCGGCGATCAGCAGCGTGGGAGCCTGAACGCGAGCCAGCACGTCGCCGCCGGCGAGGTCCGGCCGGCCGCCGCGCGA
>JAEZIJ010000113.1 GCA_023436715.1 Acidobacteriota bacterium | reverse complement strand
CGTCTGCTTCGGAGCCAGCCCCGTCGCATCGGCCTTTGTATCTTCCCCAGGAGCGCGACTCCCCAGGGAATCGATTTCACTTTACCGAGAGGAGAAAACGCCGGCGCGTTCGGTCATGTTTTTACGTGGCTCAACAACCCCCGTTTCGGTCACCTCGTTATTTGGCTTGACAGGTGAGGAGCCGGAATCGGAGCCGCTGGCGGATTGCTCTTCCGGCCCGGATGGCGCCGGCTGCGCTGCCAGCCCTAGGGCGAGACGTGCAGCCGCGGGCATTCGCTCCGGCATCGCACTCTTAAAGGCCATGGTCGCGCCTTGAGCCTCCAGGATGTCATCCCACACTGCCTGACGGACCCGGAGCGGGTCGCGGCTTCGAAGCGCTTCGATGATCGGGCTGTGCAGGGCGCGGAAATCCATGGCGCGAAATCTCCGGGACCGCAGCTCGATGTACATCAGCCGCTCGGTGCTTTCCAGGTTCTGCCTCAGAAGCTCAATCAACCGCCGGTTGCGCGTGGCTTTCGCGAGACACAGGTGGAACTCGGTGTTGGTCAGGATAAGCTGCGTGAACTCGCCTGGAGATTTGCCCGCCGGCAAAGGCCTTTCAGTAATGCGCTGCAGTTCGTCGATCTCCTGGTCGGTTGCCCGAAGTGCGGCAAGCTGCGCGATCGCATCCTCGAGAATGACCCTCACTTCGAAAAGGTCGCACACCGCATGAAAACTGATTTCGGGGACAAAGTATCCGCGGCGCGGGACCACCTGGAGCAGGCCCTCGTGATGCAGGCGGTTGCAGGCCTCGCGATAGGGGGTTCTGCCGATGGCATATCGTGCCATGACCTCTGTTTCCGACAGAAAAACGCCCTCCTCGATTTCACCCTGCAGGATGGCCCGCTTGATCGCGGCGTACGCTCTTTCGGTTTGCGTTTGGGTGGCGTCTTTGGGAGTGCGCTTTCGCACGGATGTAGTTGGTTTTTGGCCCGGCGGCTTTGTTCGCATGGTGGCCTCCTATCTCCCGCTCCCGGATTCAATGCAGGGCGCCTTTTTCTTCGGGTATACCGGCGCCAAACTATTCTATATATACGGATAATCCTAGCATATATGGAGCACTACGCCGATTTAAGTATTAAAACTTCTTGCATTTGGTATACCGTTGATATATCTTATCGCTTGGCTGCCGTCGGGAACGCCGCACATCCCGGACGCGCAGCCAACACGCATATGAAGATCACAGAAATCAGGTGCGCGGGCTTGAGGAACGGCACTCCGGAAGGCGGCTGGGCGAACGAGATCCGGCCTGACGATTGCGTGCACACCCTCATCGCGGTCTTTACGGACGAGGGTATCATCGGATGGGGGTCCGCCTTTACGAACGACCAGTTGGTCTGCGGCGCTCTGGCTGTTCTCGAGCCGCTATATGCCGGCGAGAACCCGCTGGAACCGGAACGGGTCAGCGAGAAACTGCACGCACACACGTTCTGGATGGGCCGGGGAGGCTCCATTACCCACGCCATCAGCGGCATCGATATCGCCCTATGGGACATCCTCGGCAAAGTGACCGGTCAGCCCGTCGGCCGGTTGCTGGGCGGCCGTTATCGCGACCGGGTACGGCCCTACGCTTCGCTGCTGATGTGCGAACCCGCCCGGTTGGCCGAACAACTGCGGTCCGTCCGGTCGCGGGGATTCCGTGCATTCAAGATCGGTTGGGGGCCTTTTGGACGCCTGAGCTGCGCCGTAGACGAGAGCATTGTTCGCGCCGCGCGCGAGGCGGTCGGGCCGGACTCCCTGCTCATGGTGGATGCGGGCGGCAGCGACGCGTTCTGGGCGCGGGACTATAAATGGGCATTGCGGACCGCGCGCATGCTCGCCGATTATGACGTCTACTGGTTTGAGGAACCGCTCCAGCCCGATAATCTGAAGGACTACGTGCAGTTGCGGGAGCATTCGCCGGTTCCGATTGCCGGAGGGGAAGTCCTGACCCGGAGGCAATCCTTCACTCCCTGGTTGCAGAACCGCGCGTTCGACATCGTGCAGCCGGACGTCACCAAGTGCGGGGGCATCAGCGAAGAACGGCGCATCGCCTGGATGGCCGAGGAAAGCGGAGTGCGTTTCATCCCGCACGGATGGAATACGGCGCTGGGGCTGGCAGCGGACCTTCAGTTGGCCTCCGCGAGCCGGAATACGGACATGGTAGAGTATTTGACCGGTTCGCCGTTCATCGATGAGATCGCCGAGGGCGGGTGGACCCTGGACGAAGAAGGTATGATGACGGTGCCGGAGAGCCCCGGTTTGGGCATTTCCATCGACATGGACGCGGTCGAGAAATACACAGGAAGCTGCCTGGCGCTGGTGTAGGACGAGGCCGTCCGGGATGAGCCTGCAGGAACTGCCGCGCAAACTGGGGTGGCTGGATGCGACCTCGATCATCGTCGGGATTGTAATCGGATCGGGCATCTTTCTGCTCCCGAACCTGATCGCCCGGAACCTGCCGTCCGGCGGCGCGATCCTCGCAGTCTGGATCATCTCCGGGGCGCTCTCGTTTTTCGGGGCGCTGGCGTACGCCGAACTGGGCGCCATGATGCCCGCCACCGGAGGACAGTACGTCTACCTGCGCGAGGCCTACGGTCCGCTGTGCGCCTTCGTCTGCGGCTGGACTTTCATGCTGGCGGTGCTCTCCGGCGGAATCGCCTGGCTTGGTGTGAGTTTCTCCATCTACTTGGGACAGTTCGTCCATCTGACGCCGCTCACGTCCAAGGCCGTCTCTCTGCTTTTGATCGCAGTGCTGTCGGCCGTCAATTACGCAGGCGTCAGGGAAGGCGCTTTCGTCCAGCGGACTTTCACGTTTCTGAAGGTCGCCGGTCTGCTTCTGCTCATTGCGAGCGCCTTCGTGGCTCCGCGGCCGGCGCGGCCGCTTCCGATTCCGGCGCCCGCCGGGTTTTCCTTAGCCCAGTTCGGCGTCGCCATGATCGCCTGCCTGATGGCCTACAACGGGTGGACGTATATCAGCTTCGTGGCTGGAGAGGTAAAGCGGCCGGAACGGAACCTGCCCTGGTCGCTGGTAGCGGGGATGGCGGTAACGATGGGGCTGTACGTGGCGGCGAACGCGGCCTACCTGAAAATCCTGCCGGTCGGCGACATAGCCGCTACCGAGCGGGTCGGGGCCGCACTTGCGGAGAAAACCATGGGACCGGCCGGCGCGGCGGTGGTATCGGTAACGGTGCTGCTCTCGATCATAGGCGCGATCAACGGCTGCATCCTGACCGCCGCGCGGATTCCCTTCGCCCAGGCGCGCGACGGGCTGTTTTTCCGCAAGTTCGCGCATGTCCACCCCCGATTTGAGACACCCGCGTTCGCCATCGTGGTCCAGGGCATCTGGACCGCGGTCCTGGTGCTCAGCGGGTCCTATGAGACCCTGTTCTCGTATTCGATGATCGCAGCCTGGATTTTCTACATGATGAGCGTCGCAGCGGTGGCCGTCCTGCGCCGCAAGCTGCCGGATCTGCCGAGACCCTACAAGATGTGGGGCTACCCGTTCACCTTGTGGGCCTTCATGCTGGTTTCGGTGTGGTTTGTGGTGAACGCTTTCATGACCCAGCCCGTGCCATCCCTGATGGCGCTCGCCATCGTTGCCACGGGCATTCCCGCATATCTGATCTGGCGTAAAGCACCGCTCCCTTGCGGTCGCGACTCGGTTTTACGTCGTTTCTGAGCCGCGACCGCGAGGGGGCGGTTTGGCGCCTATTTCACCCTGATCTGAATCGTGCCGATCTCGTAAGGCTGCAAATCCAGGATTTGCCTGTCTCCCTGACCGGCCTCTTCCAGCATATTGACGGGCTGGAAGTTGCGCTTGGCGCCCAGAAACTCGACCGGCGTTCTGGCGGCCGCGCCGTCCATTTCGTGGACGCGCACGACGATCGAGCCGTCCTGCTCCGCCTTCTTGATCGACCCTACGACGAGGTTCCCGGCTTCCAGACGGCAGAACGAATGCGTGGGCGGCAATTGCCGCGCCGTGAGCTCGTTGACTGTTGTGACCGGGATGAGCGGGTTCGCGAACGCGGCTCCGGCGCGGTAAGACCTGGCGGCGGCCCAGTCCCCCTTGCCCGAGGTAAACGAGTAACGGAAGTTGTAGGTTCCGGCCTGGGGCATCGGAAACAGCCGCCTCTCGCCATCACGAACGAATTGCTGAGATGAGTAGGTCCCGCGCAGCATTCCGGCGTGGATCGCGCCGGGGGCCAGGAAGATCAACTGGCGGTCCGCCGACAGCGTGAAGCCCTCACTCGCGTTGCCGACGAACATCCAATCCTGGATCTGCCGCCACGTCTGCCACTCTTCCTTTGGTACTTCATCGCGGAGGTGAGGCCCCGAGTTGGGAAGGATATCGGCCTGGCCGGACGATCCAAACGGAATTCCATACCTGACCTGGGCGTCCTTCTGCTCGTAGGGGAAACGCCGTTCGAGCCGCATCAGCCGCCCCGGCTTCCACTCCACCGTGGTTTCGAAGTCGATCTTCTTCAGCGCGGCGTACAGGAATAGCCGCTCGACGATCGGCACGCCCGCTACGTCGCCCTCTATCCGTACGATGGTCCGAACGGGATTGTTCTCCTCCGCCTGGACCCGGCTCGGAGTGAACAGCAGGTCCCGCCCGGTCTTGGGCTCGATGCTCAGAGTGTTGCCGCCGCGCTCCTCCGTGGCCGCCACGGCCGCATCCCGAACTACGACGCGGTTCAGTTCCTTGTCGAATATTGTGACCCCTCCCGTGGCGCGATCCACCGTGACGCGGTAGAACCCGTTCTCGAATTCATCCTGCGCCAGAACCGGTTTCGGTCTCGCCGGATTGGGGTCGTCGAGCTTCACCGTGCTGGTATCGGGGAAGGATTCCGGCTTGTCCGAGGGCACAAGGAAGTACGTTTTGTACCCGAGCGGCGGCACGCCGCGCGCGACGAAAGCGATGTCCACAGCGTCGGACACCATCGTGGCGGTCTGGAGCAGGTGGAACGGCACCGGCGCGCCGCTTTCGTCCACCAGCCGCATGCCTTTGCGGTAATCTGCGATATCCCCGGGGCTGACGTCCCCGTAGATGCTGGCGTGGGTGGTGACAGCATCATCGCGGGTCCAGCTCTGAGAATTGAACACAACGATGGGAACGCTGCGCTCGAACGGTATCTTTACCCGCTCCGCAATGTTGCGCAGCATGTCGCGCAGGATCGCGCCGCCGCGCAGGGTTGCCGTCTCGGCGTACTCGATTTTGCGCGCGTCGCCTATGAGGCCCCCCTGCCCGAAGTTGTTGTGATCCATCGATTCCAGCAGGCGCTTCCACAGCGACTCGAACTCCTGCTGAGGATAGTCCGCGTACCCCGCCGCGAAGTTGATGGCGGCGAATTTCTCCGCGTTCACCAGCGTGTCCGTCGCTGTAACCGTCGGATGCCAGAGCCTCGCCAGCGACGTGAGAAGGTTCGCCCACGAGGAGGGGATCTCGCCCGACGTTTCGGGAATCCCCGGCAGCTTCGAGGCCGCACGGAAGTATTCGACCGGCGTCGCCAGGCGGAACCGCCACGGCGCGAGTGTCTTGTTCAGGACAGGAATGTTCTCGCCGACCTTCTCACTCGGCGAAAACATATCGGTTCCCCATCCCAGGTAGATGGGGCCGTTCACGGTCTCCTGAACCTCTTTCAGTTCGCGCGCGATGCGGTCGAAGCGCGGCTGATCCAGATCGCGGTGCAGGCCAAGCCCGACTCCCCAGCCGTACCCTTTATGCGAGTACCAGACCAGGGCCTTCGATCCCTCGGGCGCCTTCCACCGGAAGAGCGCAGTCGCGGGCGGTCCCATGCGGGTCATCACCATGTAGGGAATGCCCGTTTTCGCCAGGACCTGGGGATACTGCGATGTATACCCGGGAAGATCGCCCAAATGCGAAACCTCCGGATCGACCCCGAAGAGCTCACGGGCGTACCGCTTTCCGTAAAGATGATTTCGCACCTGCGCTTCGCCGCGCGGCAGGTTTTGAAAAATGCCCGCCCACTTCGGGCCGACTTCAACCCGCCCCGCTTTCACGAGCCGCTTCAGTTCGTCCAACTCCGGCAGGCCGCGGTGAGTCTCAGCGTAGTTTTGAGCCCATACCAGGTCTTCGATCAGGAAGCGGTAATCGGGATTTTTCCGTGCGGTCTGAATCGCCTTGGTGATGATCCGGTTGCCGCGGCTGAGGCATTCCTCGCGCGTCCCCGCCCAATAAAGATCGAGATGAGAAAAGGGGACCACGTAGACGTCGCCCTTGCCCGGGGAAGGCGGTCCTGCTGGGAATCCGGCGGGCGCGGTGGCGAGAAGACAAAGCAGAAAAGGGGAAAGTGTTCTCATTGTTTGTGTCTCAAAAATCCACTCCAAAACACAAAGGAGGACGCGGATCGCTCCGCGTCCTCCTTCGATTCCTGCTCCCGGCGCTTTAGAACACGAACTTCGCGACGAGTTGCATGATGCGCGGAGTGCGGGCTCCCGAAATGGTTCCGAATCCACCCCGGTTGACCAGCTTGCCCGTGGAATCGTACGGGAGGTTGGTCACGGTCGGATTCACCAGACCGGAGAAGTTGATCGTGCTGTTCAACCCGCTGAACTGCGTGTTGTTGAACACGTTGAACGCCTCGGCCTTCAGCTCGATATGGGTCCTCTCGGTCACAGGCACCATCTTTTGGAGCGCCATGTCGAAGTTGATCACACCCGGGGTCGTGATCATGTTGCGCTGCTGGCCAAAGCCCAGCGTCCCGACGGACTGTACGGCGAATGCCGCCGGATTGATGCGGTTGTAGGGGTCGTCGGTCACGCCGGCCCAGGGATTGCCGATCATCACCGCCCGCAGGCTGCCCAACTGGGTATTCGAACCGTGCAGGTTCACGGCGCCGGCGCCGGAGATGCTCTGCATCACGGTCGTCGGGTTGCCGTTCCGAACGACGGTCAGTCCGGAAACCTGCCAGCCGTCCAGAACCCTACGGGAGACGCCATTTTGCCAGCCGAGGAGTTCGGAGACCTTCGGCAGCGGATAGACGTAGGTGAAGTTCAGGTTGTGCGGAACGTCGTAGCCGCAACGGCCATAGTGGTAGTTGCGCGCCATTCCGGGGGTGTCGTATAGGTTGAAGCCGGCTCCGTCGTTGTCGGCCGTGGTCATGCACTTGCTCCACGTGTAGTTGGCGGCCAGAAACAGACCGGACGCGAAACGGCGGTTCACAGTCGCCTGGAGCGAGTTGTAGTTTGCAGTGGCGCCGAAGGACTGCATGGTGATTCCGCCGTAGCCCTGGTAGGGACGCAGGAACTGCGAGTCATAGGCGGATGATCCGAGCATCGCAGTGGCGCTCTTCGTCGGGTCCTGGTTTTGCGGCAGGAAAGCCGCGCCGAACGGCACCGAGTTCAAGTCCTGATTGAAGAGCAGTTGCTGGCTCTGGCTTCCCACGTAAGCTACATCGAGAGTCATCGAGCCCGGCAGTTTCGCCTGGATGCCCGCGCTCCAGTTGTAGATCGTCGGAATCTTGCCTGAATAGTCGATAGCGGTGATGCCGGCGACGCTGTTCAACGGGCTGTTCGCGCTGATGTTCGAAGCCAGGCCGTTAACGATGGTCGTCTGCATATTGGCCGGCGGATTGTTGATCAGGTTGAATATCTCGTTGCCCTGATAGCGGTCGTAGAAACGGCCCGCGCCCAGGCGTAGCACCAGATTCTGGCGGCCGGTCAGGTCGAAGGCCAGGCCCACCCGGGGAGCCCACAGGATCGAAGGCACCTTCATGAGGTAGTTGTTGACGCCCTTTTGTCCACCCTGCGCCAGACCGTTGGCCGGGTCGCCCACGCCGGGAATCAGCTTGCCAATCGCCAGCGACGAGGTGGTTTCCCCAGTGATCGGGTTGAGCGCCATTTTCACGCCGTTAACCATCACCGGCCGGTACAACACCTGGGCCTTGGCCGGATCGAACAGGCTCGGCAGGAAGTTCGAAGTGCTGTGACCCTGGTCGTATTGGGGCTGGATGTAATAGGCGCGCACGCCGGCGTCGATCGTCAGGCGCTTGGTCGCTTTCCAGGTGTCCTGGAAGTAGAATTCCGCGTTGGTATAGCGGTACTGGCCCATCAGATACTGCTGCGCCTGCTGAAATTGCGAGAAGGCGCCGATGGCGGCGTTGGCAAAGCCGAAGCCGGTGTCATACGGGTTCGAGCTGCTGTCGCCGAAGCTGTAGTTGCCGCCCGTGACCGCGTATGCGGACTGGTTCTTGCGGCTGCGCTGCATGTAGGCGCCCATCTTCAGGAAGTGCGGCCCCAGCAGCTTGCTGAAGTTGTCAGCCAGCTCGATCGTTGTGTTATACGTGCTGAACGGAGTCCACGCGCCACCGCCCGTGTTGGTATTCGGGCTATTGCCGATTCTTGTGCCGCCAAAGGTGAACTGCGGAATCCAGTCCTGGTACGGTTTATACAGCGTCGGAAGGTCGATGCCCGTGCCGGCACGGGTGATCTTGGAGGCGTCCTGCGGCAACACCGTTACAGGATGGTGGCCGATGTCGAACAGGATTTCGTTCGACGTGGTTGCGTTGAACATTCCCGTGGCGTTCAGGGTCAGAACGTAGCCCGGATGGTCGTAGACCATCGGCGTGATCGGGAAGTTCGGACAAAGGGAATAGCCGGAGACGCAGTACGAGCCGGTTACCTTGTCCTGAGCCAGGTTGGCCCACGAGCCGAAGATTCTCCACTTGTCGGTGGCGTTGTAATCCATGCGCAGCAACTGCTCCTGCCGCGGGTTCTGGCTCGAATCCTGCGAGGTGTAGTTGTAGTTCTTTACCGCGGAGTTGAAGTAGTTGGGCTCCGGGAGCCATTTCAGCAAGGCCATGCCGGGCTGGAATTGACGGCTGACCGGGATCTTGTTATCCGGAAACGGCGACTTCGTGGTCCAATCCTGGATAATCACATCCCTGCCGCTCGAATCCTTGGACTTGGAAAAATCGCCCGCCCGCTCAAGCAGGGTTGGCATCGTGACGTTTTGCCGGCCCTGCGGCACGAGCTGGCGCTGGAACTCGTTGCTCCAGAAGAAAAAGAGCTTCTGCTTGTCCGTGTTGAATTTCCCCGGGATGTATACCGGGCCGCCGATCGTGTAGCCGAAATTATTGAAGTGGTAATCGCCGCGACGCTGTCCGTCACGGTTGTTCGTCCAACTGTTGGCGTTTAGGCCCTTGTCGCGGTAATACCAATAGCCGGAACCGTGAAATTCCGTCGAGCCGCTCTTCGTAACCACGCTGATCTGCGCGCCGCCGGCCTTGCCGTATTGCGCCTGGTAGTTGCTGGTCAGAATGCGGAACTCCTGCACCGAGTCCATGCTGACCGTGGCGAACATTTTCGTGTTGCTGCCGGTGTCGATGTTGCTCGCGCCGTTCAGCGTGATGTTCGCCATGGTGCCGCGGGAACCGTTCAGGTTGATGTCGCCCGTCTGGTTGCTGGCGGTCTGGAAGTCGCCGTTGGTGTACATCCCAGGGACGGTGCGCAGCAGGGACAGGTAGCTGCGGCCATTCACCTGGATATTGGCGAGCTGCGTGCCGACGATGCTGGTGCCGCGCTCGGCCGTTTCGGTTTGAAGTTGTTCGCCCTGCGCAACGACGCTGATCGTCTCTCCGACCGCGCCGACCTGCAGCGTGATGCTTCCCACGGAGATGTTCGTATTCGCCGTCAGGACGATGTTCGACTGCTCATACTTGTTGAAGCCTTGCTTTTCGATGCCGATGGTGTACGTCGCCGGCAGCATCTGCGTGAACAGGAAGTTCCCGCTCACGTCGGTCTTCACAGTGGTAACGGTGTTCTGTCCTACGTTCCGGGCCGAGACTGTGGCTTCGGGAACGCTCGCACCTTGTGCATCCATTACGGTGCCTGAAATTGTGCCTGTTGTTGTCTGCGCCAAAATCGGCACAGTCAGTAAGCAAAAAATTAAGAGTACGAGACCTAACCTTTGCACTCTTACCTCCTTATACAAAGCGTGATTCGAACTCTTGGCAATAGTAATGCCAGCCACTTCGGAAAGCAATTTACTAGTCGTCAATGGGGATTCACTTTCGGGAAAACGCGGCCACGGGCCGGGTGTGTATTGGGGAAGGGAGCATATGGAGCGTGGGTCTGAAGACCCGCTGCAGGCGCTGTCGGCGGGGAAAAATTTGCCCGGGCTGTGGGGCAGACCTGGAGTGGAGGTATGCCCCACGAGGGCTCTAGCTTACCAGAGGAACTTTGCTGCTATCTGGATGGCGCGGGCTCCGTTGGTGCTGGCGCCACTGGTGATGTTGCCGAAGCTACCGCTGGTGAAGCTGTTGGTGGGATTCCCCAGGTTGAAGTGGTTAAACGCGCTGAACGCCTCCGCGCGCAACTGGAAGTTGTAGCGCTGCTCGGGACCGAAGTACGTGTTCTTGAACAGCGCCAGGTCCGTGATGTTCATCCCGGGTCTGCGGACGTCGGGAAGCGTGCGGCCGAGATTGCCGAAAGTAAAAGCGGCCGGTTGGTAAAACACGCTGGTATCGAACCACTTTGCCATTTTCTGGTCCGTGGTCTGGCCGCTGTGGTCGATGTACGCGCTCTTGCCGTTGCTGCTGAGCCGCTGGCCGCTGCCGATGTTGGTGACGTTCGTGGCCCCGGACAAGAAGATCGGCGTTCCGGTCTGGAAGGTCGTGATGCCATTGGCCTGCCAGCCCTTGACCATCAGATCGAGCGCCCTTGGCAAGGAACTAAAGAATTTCCTGCCCTTGCCAAAAGGAAGCTCATAGACGTAGCTGATCACGGCCCGCTGGGACACGTCGAACGAAGAAAGCGAGCGCTCGGCCTTCCAGTTGTAGAAGTCCTGGTGGTTGCCCGCGATATCGCCGATGAAGCCCACCGCCGAGGACGCATTGTCCATCGCCTTGCCCGCGGTATACGCGAACAGGAGACTCATCCCGTTGCCGAACCGCTTGTCCATGCGGATCGTCATGCCGTGATAGATCGACTGGGCGATCGGCTTTCGGTAGGAACCGACGCCGGTGTACTGCGGATACGGCCGCAAAAGCTGATAGTACTGTACGGTCGGGTTCGCGAGGCTGCCGGTCTTGTAGGGAATCTTGCCATAGAACGGGTTCGGCACCTGCTCTTGCAATTTGGTCCCCAGCGACAGGAAGGACGGGTTGGCCTGGTTGTACGCCTTTCCAGCCTCGCCGTCCACCAGGTGAAGCGTGTGATTTCCGATGTAGCCGATCTCGGCCGTTATGTTGCCCGGAAGCGAGTGTTGCAGAGTCATGTTCCACTGCTGCACCATCGGGACTGCCCAGCCGTCGAAGAACGAGTCCTGGACCCCGAGGCCCAGGTTGGTGCTTGCGCCCAGCGTCCTTCCTGTCGGTAGGTTGAAACCCTGGGGATAGGGGTTGCTGAGGGTCGCGGCAACGGTCTTCATCGAGTCGAAGGACCAGCTTACGTTCGAATTGGACTGGAACCCTTCCATGCCGGCGGTTCCGGAGGTCCCGGCCGCCTGTATCGCCGAGGGCGCGTAGGTGATGCCGTAAGCGCCGCGCAGAACCGTCTTCTGCTTGATGCTGTAGGCAAACCCGAAGCGTGGGCCGAAGTTGTTCCTGTCGGTCGGAACCTGGTGGCGATTGTCCGCGGTGACAAAATTCATCGCGCCCTTGAGGTTGCCGCAGGCCGGGCAGGCCGAGGCCGGAATCTGCCCCTGCAAGGGCGAAGGAGCGTTGATGTCGAAGAAGGAATATTGGTTGTAACGCTCCGTGCGCGGGACATCGACGTCATAGCGGAGGCCGATGTTCAGCGTCAGTTTGTTGCTGACCTTCCAGTCATCCTGCAAGTAGAAGGCAAAGTAGTTGCTGGAGGATGCGGCCGAGGGTTCGTGGGTCATATAAGAACCGTTGGTCGTCGATCCGAGCCCCAGCAAGAAGGATGCGATGCCGGTGCCTTGCGTTGAACTGGTGGTGTTGATCTCCTGCTGCGTCCAGCCCCGATCAAATCTGTAGCTTCCCGACGGATACCCGTATTGGTAGAAGTTGAGCATCAGCCTGCGCCATTCGCCGCCCCACTTGATGGTATGTCTGGAGAGGGCCTTGGTCATGCTCGCGGTCAGGGAGCTGTTTTGAGGGTACTGGAACAGCCGCGTCCATCCATTCTGCCCCAGGTTCGAGAGGGACAGGTTGCTGCTCATGTCCACGTTGGGAAACTCAAGGCCGCGCTGCGCCGCTATGGCGTGGTATTCCTTGGAGAATCCCAGCTTAGTCAGATCGAAGCCGTCGGAAAACGGCCAGTGGGTGTTGGCCCACCGGCTGAATCCGTAGCGCACGTTGAGAATCAGTGTAGGGCTGATCGTGTAGGCATTGTCCAGCGAGTACTGTTGATTTCTGTTCGTACCCGGGCCGTCGCCGGACGATGATCCCAGGGTTCCGAAGCCGTTGAAGCTCGTCCAGGAGCCCCAGGAGACAGAGGCGCGTAAGAACATGCGCCACTTTTCGCTCCAGTTCTGGTCCCACCGGGTGTCGGTCTTGTATTCGTCGCTCCCCGAAGGACCTGTGAGAATGAAGTTATTCTGCTGCGTGTAGGGGTTGGTGGGCGTGAAGTTCGCCGCCGGGTAATACGTCAACATCTTCTTCGCCACGGGGTCGATCCGGTCGCTGGGGATAGTGTTGTTGGCGAACGGGTCGCGAATCCACTTGCTCGAGTTGTTGGGGTCCTGTCTGATGGTTGCCGGATCGTAGATGATGATGGGGACGCCGGCGCTGGTCTTGAGGTTCGAGAAGTTCCCGTCCCTCCACTCCTGGATCGGCACGGTCGATTGAGCGTTGGCAGTCTCCCGCTTCGGAGAGATCTGGAGGTCATTGAAAAAGAAGGTCTTGTTGCGGCCGTCATAGACGTGGGGAATGTAGACCGGCCCGCCGATCGTGTAGCCGTACTGGTTCTGCTTGGCCCCGGTTCTCTTCCGCCCGTTCTTGTTGTTGATGAAACCGTTGGCATTGAGTTCCGGGTTGCGGAAAAATTCGTACGCGGAGCCGTGGAGTTGGTTGGTGCCGCCCTTGGTAACCACGTTGATTACGCCGCCGGCATACCGCCCGTATTCGGCCTGCAGTCCGTTGACGACGACGCTGAACTCCTGTACGGCGTCCACCTGCGGGTCGTACATGCGGTTGTTGATGCCCACGTTGTTTTCCGGAGCGATGTTGGTCATACCATCGATCTGGATCTCGCTCATGGCGTTGCGGCCGCCTCCCATGCCTGGCGTGGCGCCGCCTCCGGTAGGGTTCACTCCCGGCGTGAGGTTCGCGAGACTGAAGACGCCGCGGCCGTTGAGCGGCAGGTCCATGATGCGTTTGTTCTCGATCACCTGGCCGACTGAAGAAGTGTTCACATCCACCGCGGGCGGGGCGGCATCAACACGCACCTCCTGGGTCATTGCGCCCACTTGCAGAGCCAGATCGACGGTTCGGTTCTGTGACACGTCCAGTCTGACGTTCTCCTGCCTGAGCGTTTGGAATCCGGTCTTCTCCACCGTGATGGAATAGAGCCCGGGACGCGCAAGCGGCAGGATGTAATGGCCGCTGGCATCGGTGGTCAGGTTTGAGGTCGTGCCGGTTTCCACGTGGACGATGACGACCTTCGCATCGGGCACAACGGCCTCGGTTGCATCCTTGATAGTCCCTTGGATAGTGCCGGTGGGCGTCTGTGCGAGCGCGCAGCCGAGCACTAAAGCAAACAGAATTGTGAATGTCAGAATCCTTCTCATTGAATCTCCTGAAGCAATAGCGGTAGAGATGCCGGTGGCGCCGCCACCCCGCCCGCTTACGCTACTCCCTCAAATCCAGGATCCCGATCCTGCGTCCTGGTTCGGTTGATTATATATCCGATCACGTACGATTGCGATCTGTTTCGCTGTTAAATCCGCGCACGGGCGCCGGGTTCCGCTGGCGGGGATGTGACCACAGACGAAAACAAGATATTTCTGGAATATCTTTTTGTGCCATAATCGCCCATTACGGCATCGCCTATCATGCGTGCGTAGGAATGACATTCATGTCCCAATGGTTCAGGCTCAGTGCGGCTCTACTGGCAGTTTCCCTTTCCCTTTCCGCCAAGGTGGTGATTTTCTGGCAGGAAGGATTCCCCGCGGCAGAATCCGAGGCGCCGCCAAGGGCCGCGCTGGAGCGCGCGCTTGGCTCGATGCAGCCGGTCTTTGCCGGGGTCGGTGATCTCACGAAGCCGGAGACGCTGCGGGGCGCCGATTTGCTGGTGTTGCCCTATGGTTCCGCTTTTCCCGCCGAGGCCTGGCCTCAGATCCAGCAATACGTACGCTCCGGCGGCCATCTTCTGAACCTGGGCGGCCGGCCCTTCTTCGTGCCGGTGGGGCGCGACCTCACCCCGGGGCCGGTGCAGAACACATACGCGCGCAGCATGGGCATCCGCCACAGCTACCAGGCGCCGCGCACGGATTTCTCCAGCTTCGCCTGGGACGACGACCATTCCTTCCTGGCCAAGACTGAAGTGCGGGCACGGCGGACCTTCGTCCTGCTCGGCGGCGGGCGCGGGTTGGGCTTCCTCCTCGATTCGAGAGGCGAGAGGGTAGCGGCGGCGGCCACCAGCCGCGACTCCGGCGGTGGGCGCGGCGGGCGGTCCTCCTCTCCGGGAGCGCGCCAGGTATTCGCCAGCTTCGAACCCGTGCCGGGCTATTGGGCCTCGCCGGCCGGCGTGACGTTCATCCGCGAGGCGGCCCAGTACGCAACGCTTAACTCGACAATGCTGTGGCTCGAGGTGCAGAACCCGACAGTCGCCGAGGGTGAGACGCCGCAGGTGGTGGTCCATCTGCGCAGCCCGCGGCAGCCCGGCTCGACCGGGCCGCAGCAGGGCGTGGTGCGGATCGAGTTGCTGTCAGGGAGCCAGGTCCTCGATGCGAAACTGCTCGACTATACGGGCGGCTCCATGGCGGCCAACATCGTATTCGCGAAGGCGCTGCCGCCGGGCCTGTACGTCCTTCGGGGAACCTATGAAGAGAACGGCAAGACCCTGGAGGTCTACCGCACCGGCTTCTGGTCCCGGGATGCGAAGTTGCTCGCCAGCGGCGACCGGATCGGGGTCAACCGCGACTACTTCACCAAAAACGGCGCGCCGTTCGTGCCCTTCGGCGTGAACTACTTCTCGGGCGACAGGTACACCAGCGGCTTCTGGGTGGGCGGCAACCTGTCAGGCAACGCCTTTGCCTGGGATTCCGATTTCGCCGAGATGGAGCGGAGCCACATTACGTTCGTGCGCACGGGCGTCTGGCTGAATCACGCAGACTATCTCGACCGCGTCACCGGCGGCGCCTCCGAGCGCTTCCTCCGCGCGGTGGAAGCCTACCTGCACTCGGCCGGCCGGCACAACATCCAGGTGAATTTCACGTTCTTCGGCTTCGATCCGCAGACGATCCGCCCGATGGCGGGACGCATGCCGCCGACTCTGGGTCCGGGCTCCAATCCATATACCGACCCGGTGGCCATCCAGGCGCAGAAGGAATACGTCTTCTCGGTCGCCAGCCGCTTCAAGGACGTTCCGTTCCTGAACTGGGACCTCATCAACGAGCCTACTTTTTCAAACCCGGAGAAGCACTTCAGCGGGAATGCGCCGAATGGCGATCCGACTGAAACGGCCGCCTGGAGGCAGTGGCTGGAGCAGCGCTATGGAACAACGGCTAAACTGGCCGACGCCTGGGGCGTCACGCCGGAAGAAGTCAGCACCTTCGGCGCGATCTCCCTGCCGGACGCAGCGGATTTGAGCGCCCGCCGGGGCGGCAGCACCCGCGCCCTCCGGGCCGTGGATTACAACCTGTTCGCGCAGGACATGTTCAACCGCTGGGCCGGGGAGATGATCGCGGCCATCCGCGCCGCGGGCAGCAAGGGCGTGGTGACGATCGGCCAGGATGAGGGCGGTGTCACCAATCGCGTGCTGAACCACTTTTATGGCAGTTCGGGCGTGGACTTCACCGTGAACCACACCTGGTGGCAGGATGACGCCATGCTGTGGAACTCTGTGGTTGCGAAGCGGCCCGACATGCCCAACCTGATCGGCGAGACCGGCGTGCAGCCTGTGACGCGGATGGACGATGGCGCGCGCCAGGACGAAATCAACGCCTTCACGCTCAACGAGCGCAAACTGGCCCTCGGCTTTGCGGCGGCCAACAGCGGCGGCGCACTGCATTGGCAATGGCAGAGCGGAGACCAGGAAGGGCACAGACGGGGAGACGGCTCCCGCAAGGCCATGAGCGAACTGCTGCTGCACCTGGGCGCATTCGCCGGGAAGGCCCGGCCATTCCTGACATCGGCCCAGCCGCCCGAGGTGGCCATCGTGCTGCCGCAGTCGTTGCAGCTTTCGGCTTTCAGCCGCATCGGACTCGAAGTGCAGCAGAAGAGCGTGCGGGCTCTGTATCACCATGCGCGCGCCGCGGCCTATGCTGTGGGCGAATACCAGCTCGACATGCTGGGCAACCCCAAGCTCATGATCCTGCCGGCGCCGTGGGTGCTGAGCGAGCAGGCTTGGGGGAAGCTGCTGGCCAAGGTGCGCGAGGGAGCGGTGCTGCTGGTCTCGGGCCGCATCGACCTCGACGAACATTTTCAGCCGCGCAAGAGGGCCATCGACCTCGGCATCGGCTACGAGCCGGGAGTGCTCCTGACGCGCGAAAACCCCGTGGAGTGGGCCGGCCAGCGCGCCTGGTTCACCTACGCCGGCGACAAGACGACCCTGGTGGACCGGGCCTTCCTGCCCTCGGATCAGACCTTTGTTGAGAAGAGCCTGGGCAAAGGCAAGATCCTTTACTTTGCCCTGCCCCTTGAAATGAGCGAGGACCTTGCGAATATCGGAGCCGTGTACCGCTTCGCGATGAAACAGGCCGGGGTGCGGCCCGTTTATACGACCGAAACGGACGATCCGGGCATGTTGATCTGCCCGACCCGCGTGGAGGGCGGCACACTCTACGTCCTCACGTCGGAATCCTCGTCGCGCCGGCCGCTCACATTCCACGACATCGCCAGCGGCCGTGATTTCAAGGTAACGCTGCCGCCCGGCCGTGCCGCACTGCTGCTGATCACAAACAAAGGCGAGGTCGCGGCAAGCTACAACTGGGAGTCGATCCCGGTCAGTGTGGGCGGCAGGTTGTAGAATAGGCCGCGTATTCAGAATTGGAGATGCACATGCCCGAACAAGACGCAACGCCTCAGGAAAAGGCGCCGAAGCGGAGGAATCCGCTGCCGCTGGAGTTTCCCGGCATCCATCACATGGATGAGCAGGAAGTCGAAGCCGTCGTGCGGGTGCTTCGCGCAAGATCGCCGTTTCGTTTTTACGGCATCGACCTGCAGGGAGAGGTCGATTCATTTGAGGAAGAGTATGCCCGTTTCGTTGGGTCCCGGTACGCGGTAGCGGTCGGAAGCGGAACCGGCGCTCTGGGGACTGCGATGTCGGCGCTCGGCGTCGGACCCGGCCAGGAGGTTATCATCCCCGCTTATCTCTGGGTCTCGGTGGCGGCCGCCGTCGTGAACCAGGGCGCGATCCCGGTGCTGGCGGATATCGACGATACGTTCTGCCTGGACCCCGCGGACGTGGAACGGCGCATTACGCCCCGGACCACGGGAATCATCATGATCCACATGAGCGGGGCGGCCGGCGACGTCAAGGCGATTCAGGCGATCGCCAGGAAGCACGGCCTGTTTCTTGTGGAAGACTGCGCCCAGTGTGCCGGCGGGAGCTTCCAAGGTCAAAAGCTGGGGACCTTCGGCGACATCGGCGTGTTCAGTTTTCAGATGAACAAGAACATGACCGCCGGCGAGGGCGGGTGCCTGGTCACCAGCGACCCCCGGCTGTACCGGCGTGCCGTCGCGTGCCACGATCTCGGATTTCCGCGCGACGAAAGCGGCCGCCTGATCCTCAACGACCCTGACGCCTCCTGGGGCAAAGGCACCCGGCTTGACGAGTTGCGTGCGGCCGTCCTGCGTGTGCAACTTCAAAAGCTGCCCGCAATCACGGCTGCCATGCGGCGCAGCAAGTACAAAATCCGCCGCGCGCTCGAACGCTTCCCCGGGGTGACTCTCCGCAGGATTCCGGACCCCCTCGGCGACACCGGAGCCTTTCTGATCACGACGTATCCCGACGGCGAAACCGCAAAGAAGGTGAATTGCATGCTGCGGGCCGAGGGCATCGTCACGTACCCGCAGGGCATCTCCAACATCCTCATGACCGACTGGGGATTGCACCTCTACTACAACATCACCAGCCTTGTCTGCCATTCCAGTGTGGATGGCCGCGGCTTCCCTTGGAAGCTGGCTGAAAACGCCGGTATGGCGCGGGACTACGGGAAAGGCGCCTGTCCCTTGGCCGACAGCCTGTTCGAGCGCAGCATCCTGCTGCCTGTGCCTTCATGCCTCACGGAAACGGATGAAGACGAGGTGATCGCGGCATTCGAGTCTGTGTTGCAGGCTGGCAAAAAAGAATCGTAGAACGCTGTTGCTGTTCGCCGCGTTGTGCTCGCTTGGCCCGGAGCGCCTCCGGGCGCCGCGAACTCGGGAAATTCGTGAAAAGCGTCTGCCCAACGCCGTGCGCCCACCTCATTAGCAGCGCACGCACGGATCTGTGCGGGGAGTGCCGGGTGCCGGCATCCCTGCCGCAACCCCTGATACAACGCTAAGCGAAATACGGCGGCGGCCGGTTTCACGCGGGCTTGAGGCCCAAGCCCGGCCGGTCGGGCAGGATAAGCTTCCCTCGCTCCACTAGGACCCCGGAATAGGGATCGTTCGCGATCAGCAGATTGCCATCCAGGTCCGCGTAATCCACCAACGGTGAGAGATGCGCCGCCGCGGTCACGGACACGGAACTGGACACCATGCAGCCGAGCATCGTCTTGAGCCCAAGCGATTTCGCGATCTGGATCATCCGCCAAGCTTCGAGGATTCCGCCAGCCTTGTCGAGCTTGATGTTCACGCCGTCGTACGTGTTAGCGAGCTTCGGGATGTCAGCTGCGTGCAGGCATGCTTCGTCCGCGATGATCGGAATGTGGACGCGGCTGCGCACCCAGCGTATCTCGTCCGCCATATCGGCCGGCATGGGCTGCTCGATGAACTCGACGCCCTGCTTCTCGAGCCAGTTGATCTTGCGGACGGCTTCTTCCTTGTCCTTCCAGCCCTCATTGGCATCCACGCGCAGGGGCTTCTTCGTGACGCTACGCACGGCTTCGATGGTGGACTCGTCGGTCGCAAGCCCCACCTTGACTTTGAGGACCGGGAAAGGCTCGGCCTCGCGCACTTTCTGCCGCGTGATCTCCGGCGTGTCGATGCCGATGGAAAAAGTCGTGACCGGGGTGTCGCGAGGGTCCAATCCGAAATAGCGGTAGAGCGGTACTCCGAGTTTCTGGCCCACCCAGTCCATCAGCGCGATATCGATAGCGGCTTTTGCCGCATATTGGCCCTGCATGCGTCTGGACACCTGGGCCATGATCTTGGCAAATTGCCAGGGGTCGGATGAGACCAGCAGATCGCGGATCGAGTTGACCGCGGCCTGCGCCGACCGGGCGTCTTCCTTATACCGGACAATCGGTGCGCCCTCGCCGGTGCCGGTGATGCCGTCCCTGGTATACCGCAAGTGCAGCGTCTCGCGGTATTCGCTGGAGGACATCGTTGTCGTCCAGGTGTGGCGCAGGTTGAGCCGCATGACCTTGGTTTCGATTTCGGCGGGTCCGGCGGCCGGCGAACCCGGCGGCACCGCGGCCGCGAGGCCGCTTTGCAACCACTGTCTGCGGTTCATTTGACCCTCCTGGCGGCGACGAAGAGCGAGGTCCACGGGGCATCGTCAAGCCGGTCAATCTGCACGACGGGCGCGCCATTCGTAGTTGCGTTGATGAACTCGCCGTTCCCGATGTACATGCCCGTGTGGGTGATCTTGTTGTCGGACTTCCCGAAGTAGAGTAGGTCACCGGGCTCCAGGTCCTGGCGGCGCACCGGGACGACGCCGCTCCAGCCGGCCTGCGGCTGCGCATCGCGCGGGATCGTGAAGCCGCGCCGCCGGCACAGCATCTGCGTGAAGCCCGAACAGTCATACCCGAAGGTGGACGTGCCGCCCCAAAGGTAGGGCAGACCGAGGAACCGTTTGCTGAAGGCGATGAGGCCGGGCACGGAGAGCGGCGCGGGGCCGAAAACAAGGTCGCCGCGCTGCACCCATGCCGTGCTTCCGTACACGAGGCGGACCTCGACCCAGCGCTGGTTATCCGCCGCGGGTTCGGAGAGAACTTCGAGGCGCGACTCGTACGGCAGGGTGAGCACGGGCTGGTGTTTCGTCACATCCGGCTCGCGATAGAGATTCGCGAACAGCGCGCCAACCTGCGCAACGCAGCCGTCCGATGCGTATAGCTTCCCGCGCCCGCCGGGGCGCTCGAAGGAGGTCTCGGGCATCCAGCCTGTGTAATCGTCGGATGTGCGAACCTTCGCCCATCCGCCCGCCTGCTCCAGGATCACAATCCCGCTTCCGTAAATAGCCTGCGAGACCACGTCGGCCTGCTCTGTCGCCGAGGAGTACAAATTCGCCACCGGACGGCTGACGACAGCAGGTATCTCAGCGGCAAGGAGCGCCATAGCGATGATAAACACCATCGATCCGCATTGTAGCGTGCAGAGCGAAGGCGGGCAAAACCCGGCACCTCGTGGTAAAACTAAGAACTTAATGGAACAGAATAATCTTTTCTCGCTAGGCGGCCAGGTGGCCGTGGTGGTCGGCGGAGGCGGAGTCCTCGCGGGCGCGATGGCAATGGGGTTCGCCGAAGCCGGCGCCGACGTCGCGATTGTGGATCTCAGCGGGGAGAACGCCGAGGCGCGGGCGGCCGCGATCCGAAAGCTAGGGCGGCGTGCCATCGCCGTTCAGGGTAATGCGGCCAGCAAGGCCGACCTCACGCGCGCGTGCGAAACGGTGCTCGCTGAACTTGGGCAGGTGGACATCCTGCTGAACGCCGCGGGGATCAACTCGGGCACGCCGTTCTTTGAGATCGCCGAGGAAGAGTGGCAGCGCATTCTGGACGTCAACCTGAAGAGCGTGTTCCTGGCGTGCCAGGTGTTCGGGAAGGTGATGGTGGAATCCGGGCGTGGCGGCTCGGTAATCAACATCTCCTCGGTATCTTCCGGGCCGCCGCTCTCGAAGGTGTTCACCTACAGCGTGACAAAGGGCGGGGTGAACCAGATTACCCAGTTCCTGGCGCGCGACTGGGCGCAGCACGGAGTGCGTGTGAACGCCATCATCCCGGGCTTCTTCCCGGCCGAACAGAACCGCAAGCTTCTGACGCCCGAGAGGACGGCTTCCATCCTGACCCACACGCCCATGAACCGGTTTGGAGAACCATGCGAACTCGTGGGCGCGGCGGTCTATCTGGCATCGAGGAGCGCCGCTTCGTTTGTAACCGGGTCGCTCCTGCGAGTGGACGGTGGCTTCCTGGCCAATACGATCTAATCGCCAACCCGCGCTCGGCGTTTATCCGCGTTCATCTGCTGCCAAAATGCCTTTATCAGCCGCCGATGAACGCGAATGAACGCCGATGCGGGTGGGACGTGGACGTCTAGCCCCACTAACAATTGAAAACACCGCAGACAGGTGCCTATGATGATGAGAATGGAAGCGAGCCAGCCAACCAGCACCACAGACGACGGCTTCCACAAAGCTGTCATCGACGCCATTCCGGATCCGGTTTTGGTTGTCGATGGCGATGTCCGTGTTCTGGACTGCAACTCGGCCGCTCACGATATGATTGGCGGCGGTGCCGGGATCGCGTATGGCCACCGCGGCGGCGAATTGCTTCATTGCGTCCATGCCTCTGAGACTCCGGGTGGCTGCGGCACGGCGCCGGAATGCCGGAATTGCACCATCAGGAATTCGGTTTCCCTTGCGTTGAGCGGCCGGCAGCCCAGGCGTGCGCTCCACAAGCTCGAAACGCTCCAGCAAGGCACCACCGTTGTTCACGTATTGGTAACGACTGCCCCTGTCAGCCACCAAGGCAGGAGCCTCGTATTGCTGATCCTGGAGGACATCAGCGAGTTGGTGGAGTTGAGGCGCATTCTGCCGATCTGCGCTCATTGCCACAGAGTCCGTGACGATGCCGCGTACTGGCAGGATGTGGAGTCGTATTGCCGCCGCAAGCTCGACATCCAGTTCTCGCACGGCATCTGCCCTGACTGTCTCAACCGGCACTACTCTGAGTGGACGAGTGAGCGCCTGCTGCCTACACCAGAACCGTAAATGTTGTCTCCGTGCGGGTGACCGGACGGTAAAGGGTATCGCGCTCCACCGGCTCGCGCCCGGCTTCGCGAATCAGGCGCAGCAACTCGCCACGCCGCAACGCCTGGGTCGTCGTTGCCCCCGCGTCGTGATAAATTTTCTCCTCGACTACGGTGCCATCGATGTCGTCGGCGCCGAATCGCTGCGCTACCTGCGCGATGCGCGGCGTCATCATCACCCAGTACGCTTTAACGTGCGGCACATTGTCCAGCAGAAGCCGCGAGACCGCGATGTTGCGTATGTCGTCAAACCCGGTAACCGGTGGAATGTGAGCAAGCGGCGTGTTGTCCGGATGGAACGCCAGCGGGATAAACGTCACCAGGCCGCCGCTGTCATCCTGCAGCGCCCGCAGCTTCAGCAGGTGATCCACGCGGTCTTCCTCGTTTTCGATATGCCCGTAGAGCATCGTGCAGTTCGACTTCAAGCCGAGCCGGTGCGCCGTGCGAGCCACCTCGATCCACTCATTGCCGTCGATCTTGTGATCGCAAATCACCCGGCGCACGCGCTCTGAGAAGATCTCCGCGCCCCCGCCGGGCAGCGAATCCACGCCGGCATCGATGAGGCGTTGTACGGTTTCGGCATAGGAAAGCTTCGTGCGGCGTGCGAGGTAGGCGATCTCCACCATCGTGAGCGCCTTCAAGTGAACCCTGGGAAACCGTTCCTTGAGCCCGCGGAACATCTCGCAGTACCAATCCAGCGTGAGTTCGGGATGCAACCCGCCGACGATGTGGAACTCCGTCACCGCCTCCGTCCAGCCGCGCCCGGCGGACTCCCAGGCCTGCTCGAGCGACATCGTATAAGCGCGCGGGTCTTTCGCCTTCTTCCCGAATGCGCAGAGACGGCAGCTCGCCACGCACACGTCCGTCGGGTTGATGTGACGGTTCACGTTGAAGTACGTGACATTGCCGTGCATGCGCTCGCGGACGAAGTTGGCCATCCAGCCCACGGCGAGGATATCCGGTGTGCGGTAAAGCGCGATGCCGTCTTCGTAACTCAGCCGCGCGCCCGCGGTCACTTTCTCGTAAATCGGCTTGAGGTGTTGATCTTCAATCGGAATTTCCATTCATGCCCCAGTGCGGAGGAGTAGGATGTCGGCCGCCCAAAACAGGAAGAACACTATGCTGACATAACCATTCACGGTAAAAAAAGCAGCGTCCACGCGCGACAGGTCGTTTGCCTTCACCAGTCTGTGCTCGTAAATCAGTAGCGCGGCGACTGCCGCCACGCCCACGGCGCTCAATCCGCCCAGCCGGAACCCGCGCGCCAGGGCAACCAGGCAGCCGAGCATTGCCAGGTGGAACCCGCGCGAGATCCACAGCGAGCCCGCGATCCCGAACCGGCTCGGATAGCTGAATAGTCCCTCGACAACATCGAACTCGTAATCCTGGCAGGAGTAGATGATGTCGAATCCCGCGGTCCACAGCATCACCGCGGCGGTCAGCCAGAGGATGCGCGGATCGAGCGAGCCGCGCAACGCGATCCAGGCGGCGGCCGGAGCGATCCCGAGCGACAATCCGAGCACCAGATGCGAGGCTGACGTGAATCGCTTCGTGAACGAGTACAGAAAGACGACTCCCAGCGCGACCGGTGCCAGGCGGAAGCACAGCGGGTTCAGCGCGCGCGCGGCCAGCAGAAAAACAAAGGAGGCCAGCGCAACGAATCCCCATGCGAAACGCCGCGAGAGCAGCCCCGCCGGGATGTGGCGCAAGCGCGTGCGCGGGTTCCGCGCGTCGATGTCCGCGTCCATCACACGGTTGAACGCCATCGCAGCCGACCGGGCGGCCACCATCGCCACTACGATCCAGCCAAGCTTCCAGGCAAGTTCCGGCGGCGCGTAGCCGGATTCCCGGATCGCGAGCAGAGCGCCCGTTCCGGCAAACGGCAGCGCGAAGACCGAGTGCTCGAACTTGATCATGTCCAGTATCAGCCGGAACCGCGTAAGTAAGGACGCCATCGCCTGCTATCATTTTATTTCATGCGCTGGATTTTTCCCGCAGCGGGTTTCGCGCTCGCCCTCGCAATGACGGGTTGCGGCCCGAAAGCCGTGACCCTCGACGAATACGACACCACAGTCGTGACGTTCCCGAGCGGCAAGCGCGTTCGTGCGGAGATGATGATACAAGACGCGGACCTCCTGCGAGGCATGATGTTTCGCGACTCGATCGCTTCGGACCGCGGGATGCTCTTCTACCACGCGCAGACCGGCAAGTACAAATACTGGATGTACCAGGTTCGCATTCCGCTCGACATCGTCTGGCTGGACCGCGACCGGCGCATCGTCGAGATCTCCGCCGAAACACCGCCTTGCAAGTCCACCACCGCCAGCCAGTGCCCCTCGTACGGCGGAAGCTTCGATTCGCTTTACGTGCTCGAACTCGGCGGGGGAATGGCGGCTAAGTATGGCTTACGGGTGGGCGACACGCTCAGGTTTTAGACCACTGGATCTTCTATGAATCAGGAACAAATCAAGGCTCTGCTGGAGGCTGTACGCTCCGGTGCGGTGGATGTGGATCAGGCGTTGGAGCGCATACGGCACCTGCCGTTTGAAGACCTCGGCTTCGTCAAAATCGACCACCACCGGGCCCTCCGTCACGGGATGCCGGAGGTGGTCTTCGCGAAAGGCAAGACGCCCGAGCAGGTCGCTCAGATCGCCTCGCGGCTGCTGGAGAAGGCGCCCAACATCCTGATCACGCGAGCCGATGCGGCCACCGCCGAGCGCGTGCGGCAGGCCGTGCCGGAAATCGAGTATTTCCCGCTCTCCGGCGCACTGCGTGTCTGGTGCGACCGCACGATTCGCGGTAAGGGTAAAATTGCCGTGGTCTCGGCCGGCACCAGCGACATTCCGGTGGCCGAAGAGGCGCAGGTGACGGCCGAGGTGATGGGCAACGAGGTCGAGGTTGTCTACGACATCGGCGTGGCCGGCATCCACCGCCTGATGAACAACCGCGAGCGCCTCATGCAGGCGCGCGTGGTGGTAGTCTGTGCCGGCATGGAGGGAGCGCTGCCGAGCGTTGTCGGCGGGTTGGTGTCCTGCCCCGTAATCGCCGTGCCCACTTCGGTCGGCTATGGGGCCAGTTTCAACGGGCTGGCGGCCTTGCTCGGAATGCTGAACAGTTGCGCCAGCAACGTAACGGTGGTCAATATCGACAACGGCTTCGGAGCGGGGTACGTCGCCAGTCTGATCAACCAGCTTTAGGCGGTCTTGGCGACCGCGCGCGGCTCGGTTTCCTGGGCGAACAGGTACAGGCCGAATAGCGGCTTCTGCGCTCCGTGTCCCCAGCGGTTTACCTTGTACTTCACACGCAGGTGCCGCACGTCGGGGTACTCGGCGAGATCGAGCACGAGCTGATATGTGCCGCAGTAGAACTTCTGGGGGAAACTGGCCAGAGGTTTCGAACCCCAATCCGTTCCGTCGGCCGAACCCCAGATCGAAAGATCGAGGCTTTCCTGTTCGACGATACGGGTGATGCCCAGGGTGAGTAATAGCAGTTTGCTTGCGGAACCGATGCCGACGACTGGACCTTCCCCGCCTTCCCGGATAACCGACTCAGGTATTAAAAAACTCGGCAACATTGCTCTTTACTCCGGAAGACTGATCGGCCGGGGGTGTCGGGAACGCGTCAACGTCTGTAAGATCCCTCCGGCTTCCTTCTAGAGTCTCACACTTTTTACAGAAACAAAAGCGGATTCCGCACGGCGGGAAGCACCGGAGGGGCCGCGCCGCGGTTTGGCCGTTCACGGGTTATATTGGTTTTGCTGTGGTTTCTGCCGTTTTATTCCTGTGCGCTCTGCTGTTACCGGCCGAGCAACCGAAGGCCCCTACGGAACCCGGTCCAACTCGGGAGACGGTTCAGGCGTTCAACAACTACGTCCGGGCCAGCGAATCGGGCCGGGAAGCGCGGCTGCAGGCGGGCGAACTTTTTCTTTGGGCCGATACCCCCGAGCGCCGGGAATTCCTGCGCCGCGGCGAAATCGTCTGCGAGCCGCGGAACCAGAAAGGCGACCGTAGGGTCACAAAAGGGCTCATCCATGACTGGATTGGCGCCATTTATGTGCCTAAATCGACCCTTTCGGAGGTCCTGGCGCTGGTCCAGGACTACGACAACCACAAGAACACCTATCGCCCGACCGTGATCGACTCACGTACCGTCCAACAAAAGGGCAACGGTTTCCAAGTGCGGTTGCGTCTGTTCAAACGCAAGCTGATTACGGTCATCCTCGACGCCGATTCCGACGTGCATTACCAGCCCATCAACCCGCGCTGCTGGCACAGCCGTTCCTACAGCACGCGAATCGTCGAAATCCAGAACGCCGGCGGGCCGCGGGAGCGTGAACTGCCCCCCGGCCGCGACCACGGCTTCCTCTGGCGTCTGAACTCCTACTGGGCATTCCAGGAACGCGATGGAGGTGTTTACGTCGAGTGCGAGGCCATTTCGCTCAGCCGCGGCATTCCGTCCGCGCTCGCCTGGCTTCTCGACCCGATGGTCCGCAACCTGCCGAAGGAGTTTCTGAGCGAAACATTGAGTGCGACCCGTGCCAAGCTTCTGAAATCACGGTAGAAGGGTTTGCCATTCCGTGACATTTCCATGACAGTTCCTACCGGGGCCGGGCTAAAATCATGATCGCGGCAGGTTAGACTTACCATGCGCCAACTCGGCCAGAGACTGCAACTCGCCGTTTTCCTGGCAGCGGTGTGCGTGCCATGCATCGCCCTTATCGCACTCACTCTCCGCATCATCTCCCAGGACCGCGAACTGGCAGACAAGCGGCAGGCCGACGAGCGGCGGCAGAGGGTCATCGAAGTGCGCGACGCCCTGCTGATGCGGCTGAACGCCATCAAGCAGGACGAAATCCAGAGGGACCTGGAACCCGGGGAGCGCTACCGCCACCCGGAAGTCCTGTTTGTTGCGCGCATGGATGGCGGCGGCCTGGTTTTGCCGTGGGAAACGGATCGCGCCGCGCGGCGCTGCCGGGACCTGATATCCAGGCCCTACTTCGAGACCCGGATACGGCAATGCGAGCAATCCGGTTTCGGCGCCGGGCGGGTCACGCTCGCGGCGGGGTGCTACGAACAGGCGCTGGGCGCCGCGCGGCATCCGGTGCAAGCCGCCTACGCGCGGTGGCTATGGGCTCAGGCATTGGACCGGGCGGGCAACAACCAGCGGGCAGCGGAATTGTTCCGCGCACTCCTCGATGCGCCTCCGGATGTGACTGACGAGGAAGGCGTGCCCCTCGCGTTTTACGCAGCGCGGCGTTTGACAGCTTCCAGCGCGGATCGGGGCCGCATCGTGGAGCGCGTGAAGTCCGCCGTTTTCTCCCGGCCGTGGCTGCCGCCCATGGCATGGTTCCCGGTGTCGGAAATCGCGGCCGCGCTGTCCGGAGAGTTGCAGACGCACGCGGCGGCGCAGGTCCGGATGGTCAGCCAGGCCGAACGCCTGCGCGACGATTTCGCAAGCCTGGGTTTCGTCCCCAAAACCGAGTCCGCTGAGCCGGAATGGGTGCCCTACGGCGATGACGGATGGCTCGTGGGTGCGACGAAAAGCGGGGAGGGACGCACGGCGATCGTCGTTCGCGGCCGGGAAGTCCTGCAATCGCTCGAGAACCGTCCGGCAGTGCGGTTTGCGGATTACCGCGAAGCGCAGGGCGAGCCGCTCGGCTCAGCGTTCCCGGGCCTAAAGGTGGTCCTGGCACAGACCGGCGCGTCCTCCGCGGCGCTTGGCGGCGACTCGCAGCGCCAGCTCTACTACACGGTCCTGTTCCTGATCGCCACCGTCACGACGTTCGCCGGTTACCTGCTATGGCGCGATCTGAAGCGTGAGATGCGAGTGGCCGAGCTGCGCGCCCAGTTCGTGGCCAGCGTCTCGCACGAACTCAAGACTCCACTGACCGCAATCCGCATGTTCGCCGAGACTCTGCAGATGAGGCGGGCGAAGGATCCGGAAACGGAAGAGGAATACCTGGAAACCATTGTCAACGAGTGCGAGCGGCTGTCCCGGCTCGTGGACGGCGTCCTGTTATTCTCCAAGGCCGAGCAGGGCAAGAAGATCTATCACTTCCGACCAACGCAGCCGGCCGCCACCGTGCAGGCGGCCGTGCGGGCGCTGCACTACCCGCTTTCGCAGCAGGGCTTCGAACTGCGCATCGAGATCGAGGACGAACTGCCGGTTTTGAATGCCGACCGGGATGCGCTCGAACAGGCGGCCCTCAACCTGCTTACGAATGCCATGA
This sequence comes from Acidobacteriota bacterium, assembly GCA_023436715.1. Classification (GTDB taxonomy): domain Bacteria; phylum Acidobacteriota; class Terriglobia; order Bryobacterales; family Bryobacteraceae; genus Fen-330. The sequence goes on along the minus strand of JAEZIJ010000113.1, from coordinate 19,302 downwards.
AGTACTCGGGTGACGCACGGCTGATTGAATTGCGGCTGGGGCGCGAGGACGGCGATGTGGTCCTCCGGGTCGCCGACCACGGCCTTGGCATCGCCGCCGAGGAACAGAGCCGGATTTTCGAGAAGTTCTACCGCGCCCCGACACGCGAGAACCAGTCGATTCCCGGAGCGGGCCTGGGGCTTGCGCTGGTGGCGCAAATCGCCAGGGCGCACGGTGGGAAGGTCGAGGTGGCAAGCGCTCCCGGCCAGGGCAGCACGTTCACCGTTCGGCTCCCGATAGAAGCGCCGCAAGGGAAGAGGTGAAGGAGATTCTCATGAGCCTGATTCTGGCAATCGAAGACGACCCCGCGATCCTTCGCGGACTTGCGGACAACCTCAGGTACGAGTCTTACGACGTGCTCACGGCGGCGGACGGCGAATCCGGCTACCGGATGGTACGGGAGAAAAAGCCGGACCTGATCATCCTCGACCTCATGCTTCCCAAGCTGAGCGGCTATGAGATCTGCCGGAAGCTCCGGACAGAAGGAATTGCGACGCCCATTCTCATGCTGACCGCGCGCGGGGAGGAGGCGGACCGTGTACTCGGGCTCGACCTCGGCGCCGACGATTATGTCTCGAAACCGTTCTCCATTCGTGAGTTGATGGCCCGCATCCGCGCGTTGCTGCGCCGGGCCGCGCCGCCCAAAACCCTTCCGGATGAACTCCGGTTCGGCGACGTGGTAGTGAACTTCGTCTCCTATGAGGCGAGCAAGGGCGGAAGGCCGTTCGAGATGACGCGGAAGGAGTTCAGCATTTTGAGGCTGCTGGCGTCTCGCGCCGGCGAGGTGGTCACGCGGGACGAACTGCTGAATGAGGTTTGGGGTTACGAGAATTATCCGACCACCCGCACCGTGGACAACCACATTGCGGGCCTCCGCGCGAAGCTCGAGCGCGACCCGGCCGAACCCGAGCGCCTGCGCACCGTTCACGGCGTCGGGTACAAGTTTGTGGAAGGGTAGGACGGGCAACTGGGAACCGGCTGGGTCGGTACGATCGGCGAGATACATGACGCCGGGGCGCCATATACGCCGCGCGGTTGTGTCGCCCAGGCCTGGAGCGCGGCGGAACTGCTCCGGTGCCTAGTGAATACAGCGGACTGAGTGCGCTGGAAGCATTCTAAGCTCGAAACTTATGAAAGCTCGAAACGCGCCCGCGCGAGGACACGTCAAAGGCGGCGATGACCTTTCCGATTCTGCTTAACGGGTGGAGTCCGTGCTTCGCTACGGCATAGTAATTGTGTCCGCGGCTGTCCTTCTGGCTCAGGACTCGCGTTTTGAGGCGCAGTCCAGGTTGGTGCTGGTCCCCGTGACCATCACCGACGCGAAAGGTCGTCATGTGTCCAGCCTGGAGGCTTCGGACTTATCCGTTGTCGATAATGGGAAACCTCAGGAAGCGACCGTGGACACCATCGACACAGGGATGGCTCCCATCGCACTGGTCATCGCCGTGCAGACTTCAGGGATTTCATCGGCGGTTCTCGAAAAAGTAGAGAAGGTTGGGTCCCTTATCCAGCCGCTGATCACGGGGGAACGGGGCTGCGCGGGTTTGGTTTCGTTCGACGAGCGAGTGAGGTGGTTCCAGGACTGCACGAAGGATCTGGAAGCATTTCAACGTGCGCTGCACGAGCTCCGTCCAGGCGAGCACAAAGAGGCACGCATGCTCGATGCCGCGAACTCCGCGATCCAGCATCTGCGCAAGCGTCCGAATGCGCGCCGCGTGCTGCTGTTGATCTCCGAATCGCGCGACCGCAACAGTGAGACTGCCGTGGAGTCCGTCGCAATGGAGGCCCAAAGTGCGGGAGTGACCGTTTACGCAGCCACCTATTCAGCCTTGAAGACCGCATTCACATCGAAGCGACCTGTCAGCGAGTCTCGCTTGCCGCAACGACCCAAGACGCCGAGGGACGATATGGGCACAGTAAATGGCGCGCCTCAGAGCGGGTCGAACCCCAAAATCGCTCCTCCCGAGCAGCGGGTGGATCTCATCGGCGGGATCGGGGAACTCCTGCGTCTCCACAAGACGAACACCACTGAGGTCTTGACAGCGGCAACCGGTGGCACGACGTTCCCGTTTACAAGGCAGAAGGCACTTGAGGAGGTCATCCAGAAACTCGGAACCGAGCTGCATTCCCAATACCTGCTCAGTTTCGCGCCACAGGCGCCGACGCCCGGCTATCACGCCATCGAAGTGCGGGTGACTCGTCCGGGCGAGTTTCGCATACGCGCACGGCCCGGGTACTGGGCAGCGGAGATTCCGGCATCAATTTCGAAGTGATTGCGGGAGCCCAAACGCCACATGACCAAAAGGATAATCACGTTCCGAACACTGCTGGCGCTCGCGGCGGTTGCTCTATGCACCAGGGGCACTGTCTTCGGACAGCGCGTGTCCTTCGGATTCGTCGGAGGCACACATCTCACGCGGGATTTTCCCATTTCCAGAACGTTTTTCACAAACCCGGAGATGTCGGAAGGTCTGATCGCCTTCGATTGGTTCTCCGACACCCGGAGCTTCCTTGCAGGCCTGTCCGTCGACATCGACCTCGGCAAGGGGCTCTCCCTCGAAGGGAACGCTTTGCACCGTACGCTTCACCTGCAAATGCGATATGTCTTCCCGGACGGGTCTTCGCAGTATTACAGCCAGGCCACCCCGAGCACCTGGGAGTGGCCAGTACTGGCAAAATACCGGTTACCGCTGCGCGGGGCCTTGCGGCCATTCGTGGAGGCGGGGCCGTCGTTCAGGACCCGTCATAATCCGGTCCCGTCAGAGCCATCACAGTTCGGGGGCACGGTTGGAACGGGCGTGGAGTTTCGCTTTGGCCGGTTTAGGATCTCACCTGCGCTACGGTACACGCGATGGCAGTATGACGGCGATTATCCGCGAGCCGCGACAAAACGCGACCAGATCGAGTTCGTGACCGGAATCAGTTACGCCACATCCGTACCGTCCTGGCGGCTGAGGAACAGGAAGCTCCGTTTTGGGCTAGTCGGCGGGACCCCGCTGACCGGCGGCATCCGGGAGTTACGCCAGCCTGAACGTATAGACGAAGAGCAGGGGTACATCGGGGGGCTCGCAGTCGAAGTGGAGCTGAACCGCCGTCTTTCGGTCGAAGTGAATGGCCTATACCGGCCGCTTCGCGCAAAACAGTATTCGGTTTTCGAGGCGCCTGGCATCCCGCCATTTGAGACATCGTCCGAGTTCACTGTCGTGACCTGGCAGTTTCCGGTGCTCGCGAAGTACCGCTTGTTTCCCGAGGCGGGGATTCACCCAGTGCTCGAGGCCGGACCTTCGTTCCGGGCTGCCGGCAATCTGAATGGCTTTAATCCCTCGCGCTACGGCTTCACCGCGGGAGGTGGAATCGAAACACGCTACAAGACCATGAAAATCAGCCCGGTGCTGCGATACACGCGGTGGGCGGATCACCCGGTCGGGACTGTGAGATCGGCGCGCACCTTGGCTAACCAGGTGGAAGTACTGTGTTCGTTCACCTTCTGAGATACGGCCTCTTGCCGTAATGCGTCTTTTTCGCGGCAGCACTGCCAGTACGTTGGCTGGCATGATTGCGGGGACCACTCTAGGCTGGCTCCGGTTCTCGCGAGGAAAGGGGGCGTAATCGAGCCAATCCTCGCTATACTCAAATCTCAGTGTTTCATTCAATCGAGAAAACCCTTCAGCAATCGGTATCCGCGCACATTCGGATCCGGTACGGAATCGATATACAAGTCGCGGTGGAGATGCCGAAGCAGCCCGAATTCGGCGAGCTTGCGCTGCCGGTGGCGTTCCAGCTTGCCCGGCAATTGAGGAAGGCGCCGAAGGCCATTGCGGCGGAACTCGCCGCGGAACTCGGCGCAATCCCCGGCGTGGCCGCGCTCGAGGTGGCGGGCAACGGATACCTGAACGTGCGGCTCGATCGCGCGTCCTTTGCGGCCTCGCTGCTTTCGGGCGCGGAGGAAGCAGTCGCCGGCACGGATGGCGGCAAGATCATCGTCGAGCACACGAACATCAATCCGAACAAGGCGGCGCACATCGGCCATCTGCGCAATGCCGTGCTCGGCGATACGTTCGTGCGGATGCTGAGGACGCGCGGGCGCGACGTCGAAGTGCAGAACTACATCGACAACACCGGCGTGCAGGTGGCCGACGTCGTAGTGGGATTCCATCATCTCGAAGGAAAGAGCCCTGAGGACGTGGCCCGCATCGCCGCCGAAACGCCGCGCTTCGATTACCTCTGCTGGGACCTCTACGCGCGGACGTCGGCGTATTACGCAGGCAATCCGCCCGCGTTGGCCTGGCGTCAGGAAACGCTGCACGCCATCGAGGCGGGCGAGGGCGCCGCGGCCGAGATCGCGCGGATCGTCTCGGACGCCATCGTCGAGGCGCACATCAAAACGATGCTGCGCCTGGGCATCGAGTACGACGTGCTGCCGCGCGAGAGCGAGATCCTGCACCTGAAATTCTGGGCGACCGCGTTCGAACTGCTGAAAGAGCGCAAGGCCATTTACCTCGAAACCGAGGGCAAGAATGCCGGCTGCTGGGTGATGCCGGGCGCGGCGTACTCCGAAGACGCGGAGACCGAGGACAGCAAGGTCATCGTGCGCTCAAACGGCACAGTGACGTACGTCGGCAAGGACATCGCATATCAACTCTGGAAATTCGGCCTGCTCGGCAAGGACTTCTACTATCGCCCGCTGATGACGTACCCGGACGGCCATGAGCTCTGGGTCTCGACCGATGAGACGCAGCCGGCGCAGCACTGTTTCGGCCGCGGGGCACGCGTCTACAACGTCATCGACTCGCGTCAGTCGTACCTGCAAGACGTGGTTGTGGCGGGGCTGAAGGCGCTTGGCTTCAACGAGCAGGCGGAGCGCTCGATCCACTTCTCGTACGAGATGGTCGCGCTGTCGCCGCGCTGCTGCGCGGAACTGGGCATCCCGCTTTCCGAAGAGGACCGCAAGCGCCCATATGTCGAAGTCTCCGGGCGCAAGGGACTCGGAGTGAAGGCCGACGACCTCATCGACAAGCTGATCGAGGAGGCGCTGGCGGAGGTCGCATCGCGGCATCCGGAAGACACGCCGGAAAAGCAGCGGACCATGGCGACGCGCATCGCGGTGGGCGCGCTGCGCTACTTCCTGCTGAAGTACACGAGGAACTCGGTCATCGCATTCGATTTCCAGGAGGCGCTCAGCTTCGAAGGCGAGACCGGTCCCTACGTGCAGTACGCGGCTGTGCGCGCGCGGAACATCTGGCGCAAGCTCGAAGAGCGCGGCGAAGCGGTTCCGGACTTCGCGCAAGAACTCACGGCGGAATCCTGCGCGCGCCAGTTGAAGCCGGACAGCCTGTGGCAGTTGCTCGTGACGGCGTCGAAAGCCGATTCCGCGATCGAGCGCGCGATCGCCTCCGGCGAACCGGCCCACGTGGCGAAGTACGCTTTCCAGTTAGCGCAGACCTTCAGCAACTTCTATCACGAGTTTCCGGTGATTACCGAGGAAAACCGCGAGAAGAAAGTATTCCTGCTCTGGATGACCGGCTACCTGCGCCGCCAGCTCGAGCGTACGCTGGCGGTGCTGGGCATCGATGTGCCGGAATACATGTAGATCGTGAATCGTAGATCGTGGGCGGGTGTTTCCACGCTCCACGATCTACGATCTCCTTTACGATCTATAATGTTTCCAAATGGTCTCCACAAATTCTTTCGGCTCCAGGTCCGCCCTTCGCGTGGGGGACCGGGACTACCTGTACTACTCGCTGAACGCGCTTGAGAAAGCTGGGCTCGGCAATGTTTCCCGCTTGCCGTATTCGATAAAAGTGCTGCTGGAAAACCTTCTGCGGCACGAGGACGGCCGCACGGCATCGGCAGCCGACATCGAATTTGTGGCGAAGTGGAACGGCCACGGCTCGCGCGAGATCAGCTTCATGCCGGCTCGCGTGCTGCTTCAGGATTTCACCGGCGTGCCGTGCGTCGTGGACCTCGCGGCCATGCGCGACGCGCTACAGAAAATGGGCAGCGACCCTACGCGCGCGAACCCGCTTATCCCCGCGGAACTGGTGATCGATCACTCGGTGCAGGTGGACCAGTACGGTTCGCCCGGCGCTTTCCAGGCCAACGCCCTGCTGGAACTCCAGCGGAACCAGGAGCGGTACGCGTTCCTTCGCTGGGGACAATCGGCGTTCAGGAACCTGCGCGTGGTGCCGCCGGATACGGGCATCGTTCACCAGGTGAACCTGGAGTACCTCGCGCCGGTAGTGTTCACCTCGGAGCAGATGGTCTATCCCGACACGCTGGTGGGCACGGACTCGCACACCACGATGATCAACGGCCTTGGCGTGCTCGGCTGGGGCGTGGGCGGGATCGAGGCGGAAGCCTGCATGCTCGGCCAGCCCATCTCGATGCTGCTGCCCGAGGTGATCGGGTTCCGGCTGCACGGGCGCCTGCCGGAAGGCACGACGGCCACGGACCTCGTGCTGACCGTCACGGAAATCCTGCGGAAGAAGAAAGTGGTCGGGAAGTTCGTGGAGTATTTCGGTCCGGGCGTCAGCGCGCTCGCGCTGGCGGACCGCGCCACGATCGCCAACATGTCGCCCGAATACGGCGCCACCATGGGCTTTTTCCCGGTCGATCAGGAGACGTTGAACTACCTGCGCCTGTCGCACCGCCCGGTCGGGCTGGTGGAGCTCGTCGAGGCGTATACGAAGGCGCAGGGCCTGTTCCGCACGGACAATTCTCCCGAGCCCGTGTTCACGGACGTGATCGATCTCGACCTGGCCTCGGTCAAGCCCTCGCTCGCCGGGCCGAAGCGCCCGCAGGACCGCATCGATCTTCCCAGGGTGAAGCAGAATTTCGCGGAGTTTCTGGGCACGGCGGCGAAGAAAGTGGATGTGCGGATGGACGGGAAAGCCGAACTGCGCGACGGTTCGGTGGTGATTGCGGCCATCACGAGCTGCACGAACACTTCGAATCCTTCGGTGATGCTCGGCGCTGGACTGCTGGCGAAGAAAGCGGTCGAGCGCGGCCTGAAAGTCAGGCCGTGGGTGAAGACCAGCCTGGCCCCGGGATCGAAGGTGGTGAGCGACTATCTCTCGGACGCGGGGCTGACGCCCTACCTCGACAAGCTCGGTTTCAATCTGGTCGGTTACGGGTGCACGACCTGTATAGGAAACAGCGGCCCGTTGCCTGAGCCGGTCGCACAGGCTGTCCAGAAGGAGAAGCTCGTGGTCGCGGCGGTGCTCAGCGGCAACCGGAACTTCGAGGGGCGCATCAATTCGCTGGTCCGCGCGAATTATCTGGCGTCTCCGCCGTTGGTGGTGGCCTATGCGCTGGCAGGGACCGTGGACATCAACCTTCAGACGGATCCGCTTGGGCAGGGTAGCGACGGAAAGCCGGTTTACTTGAGGGACATCTGGCCGTCGCCCGAGGAAGTGCGGGAGGCGATGCAGAAATCGGTGCGCGCGGAGATGTTCGGCAAGCAGTACGCCCAGGTTTTCCAGGGCGACGCACAGTGGAACTCCATGAAGGTCCCACAGGGCGACATCTACGAGTGGAGCGACTCCTCTACTTACATCAAGCGCCCGCCGTACTTCGATTGCATGGCGGACCCGTCCGCGCCCGTCGAGGATCTGCGCGGCATGCGAGTGCTCGCGTTGCTCGGCGATTCCGTTACGACGGACCATATCTCGCCGGCCGGCAACATTCCCGCCGATAGTCCGGCGGGGAAGTACCTCATCGCACAGGGAGTTCAGCCGAAGGACTTCAACTCCTACGGTTCGCGCCGCGGCAACCATGAGGTGATGGTGCGCGGCACGCTGGCTAACATACGCCTGCGCAACCGGCTCGCCCCGGGGACGGAAGGGGGCTGGACGATGCACCTTCCCGACGGTGAGCAGATGTCGATCTATGACGCCTCGGTCCGCTACCAGAGGGAGGGCGTGCCGCTGATGATCCTGGCAGGCAAGGAGTACGGTTCCGGCTCATCGCGCGACTGGGCGGCGAAGGGCGTGAACCTGCTCGGCGTGCGGGCCGTGATCGCGGAAAGCTACGAGCGCATACACCGGTCCAATCTGGTGGGCATGGGCGTGCTTCCGCTTGAATTCCCGCCGGACCAGAACGCCGAGAGCCTGGGGCTGACGGGAAGGGAAGTGTTCGAGATCGCGGGTATGCACGATGCGATCGCGGGCGGCCCGAAGCGCGTGCGCGTCCGCGCGATTCCGGAGAGCGGCAAAGCGATTGAGTTCGAGGCCGTGGTGCGCGTGGATACGCCGCGGGAGGCTGAGTATTTCCGCAGCGGCGGGATTCTGCCGTATGTTGTGCGGCAGTTGGCGTAGCGAGAGGTTATGTTTCCTCTGCCACGCAGATGAAGTCGCCGAGCACCTTGTATTCCGTGTCCTCGTCGAGTTCGAGGACCGGATAAGCGGGGTTCAGTGGCCTCAGGCGGATGCTCGCGTGTTGCCAGCCGTCCTCGGTGAAGCGCTTCTGGCTTTCGTAAACTTTGATGGTGAACTCGCCGCCGTCTTCCGAGGCGCCGCGGCGCCATACGAGCACACGCTTGCCTTGCCGGGAACCGGTTGGGTTGTAGCGGAAGATCACCAGGCTGCCGTCGGGGATTTCCGGCTCCATCGAGTGCCCGGTGACGTGGGCGACGAACATGTCGCGGCTGAGCCGCAGCCCTTCGGGCGCGGCCACCCAGTCCGTAGGCTCGGCCTCCATGTCCTGGCCGAAACTGCCGGCCGCCGCGCGCAGGGAGTATAGCGGCAGATGGGTGACAAACGGCACCACACGGGCGGGCTCGCGCTCGATGCCGAGCACGTGATCCTCGAAAAGGCGCTGGAGCGTGAACGGAAAATCGCGCACAGCAGCCCGCTTGCGGTCCGTCATGCGGAGCGTGTTCGAGAGCCGGTCTTCTAAGAATTCCAGCACCTGCCTGCCGCCTATCTCGCGCACACGCTCCGAGAGGTCTTCCCCAAGCAGTTCAAGGACTTCGGTGTCTTCGGGACCGGCCAGCTCGTGGACATCTTCCCGGAAACGATGGTGGAGACTATCAGTGGCGGGATCGTACAGCAGAATGCCGAAAGCGATAGCGGGCCGGCCGGGGAGGGCCAACTGAACGACGGAGTACTCGGCTGTCCGTGCTTCCTTCGCCAGTGCGTTCATTGAGCCAACTAGCTACAAGCTATCAGCCTACTAAACGATCGGCCCGCTTGCGGGAAATCTTTAAGAAAACTTTTGAGTACCGGCGCGAGGTTGCCTCGGACCGGGAACGGGCCGGGCATGCCCGGCCCCTACGGCGCGTACGGGTAGTACCCTTTGCGGTACCGCATCTTGACCGCCGGCAGGTTCACTTCCACCTTGATATTGCGGAACTGCTTCGGGTTATCGGTGTTGTTCGGGATGTAGCGCAGGATGTACTGAGTGGTGACCTCGCCGGCGATGTTCGCAATCGAATTGAACATGCCGGTGGCCAGCGCTGAGGCGTACCCTCCCGTTCCCACCTTTAGCGCGTAGTTGCCCTCGTCGGACGGCGTCGAAAGGTAGCCCGACACGCTATTATAGACACCCTGGAGCGGGTACTCCACCCGTCCGCCGGTTTCGCTGCTCAGGCGGGTCAGGTTCGCTTCTCCCTCGCTGGTAAACCCGAACGCGACGGTGCTCACCCCGTGGATCGTGACCAGGTTGCGCTGCGCGATTTCAAGCACCTGATCCAGCGTGTGCTTGCTGGCATTGTCGTTGCCATCGCCGATGATCACCAGAACGCGCCGCGGCTCGATCGGCTCGCCCTTCACCAGGTTGTGCCGCGTCAAGGCCAGGTAAATGGCATCGTAGAGCGCGGACCCGCCGCCGGGCTTCAGCTTGCGAATGCGGTCGGTGATCTTGTCGGCATCCGACGTCGTGTTCACACCCAGTTCGGCGTCGTTCGCGTAGGTGACCAGGAAGCCGCTGAACCTGCCGGTGCGGTTCTCATCCTGGAGCAGGTTCCAGACGAGCTGCATCGCCGATTCCTGGAAACTCTTCCAGTGCAGGCGGTTCGCGTTGCTCAGATCCAGCAGGAAACCGACCACAACAGGCTGGTTCCGCTCGCGGTTGAAGTAGGCGATCTGTTGCTCCCGCCCGTCCTCGTAGATTTTGAAATCCTTGGCGTCGAGGTCCGAAACAAACTTGCCCTTCTCGTCGGTGACGGTGACCGGAACGATCACCTCATTCACCGAGATCGAAATGGGGGACGCCTCGGGCTTCTCCTGGGTCTGTTGCGCAAACCCGGCGACCGTAAAGAAAACGATGGGGACGATCCAGCTCCGCACCATAGCTAATTATAGATCGTGGATCGCGGAACGTGGATCTTGGACACGATGGGAGCGGCAGTGCCGCTCCCACGGTCTACGATCCACGTTCTACGGTCTGTTACCTCTGCACCCTTCCCGAACCGCCGCCCTTCAGCAGCCCCTGGACGTCGTCCGCGCTGAAACGGTTGAAGTCGCCAGGGATGGAGTGCTTCAGGCACGAGGCCGCCACCGCGAACTCCAGGGCGTCCTGGGAGGTGGGCAGGTTGAGCAGGCCGTGAATGAGGCCGCCGGCGAAGGCGTCTCCGCCGCCCACGCGATCCACGATGTGCGTGATGTCGTAGTGGCGGCTCATCATGAAGCCTTTGCGGTCATTCAGGCAGGCAGACCAGCCGTTGTGCGACGCGCTCTTGGATTCGCGCAGCGTGATGGCGATCTTCTGCATGTTCGGGTATTCCGCCAGCACCTTATCGGTGAGCTTCTGGTAGGTGGAGGAATCGAGCTTGCCCGAGTGGACATCGACGTCGGCCTGGATGCCGAGGGCCATCTGGCAATCCTCTTCGTTCCCGATGCCGACATCCACCATCTTCACGAGTTCGCGCATCACTTCGGGCGCCTTCTTGCCCCACTTCCAGAGGTTCTTGCGGAAGTTGAGGTCGCAGGAGACCGTCAGGCCCATCCCGCGCGCCTTCGAGGCCGCTTCCATGGCGAGTTCCGCCGCGCCCTGGCTGATGGCGGGCGTGATTCCGGTGACGTGAAACCAGCCGGCGCCTTCAAACGAGCTTTCCCAGTTGATGTCGCCCGGCTTGGCGATGGCGATGGCGCTGTCTGCGCGGTCGTAGACGACCTTCGACGGCCGCTGGTTCGCGCCCGCTTCGACGTAGTAAACGCCCATGCGGCCCTTGCTGCGCACGATTTTCGACGTATCCACGCCGAAACCGCGCATCTGGTAGACGACCGCGTCCCCGATCGGGTTTGCGGGCAGCACGGTGACGTAGCGCGACGGCGTTCCGAACCCGGCCAGCGATACGGCTACGTTGGCCTCTCCGCCGCCGAACGTGGCGACGAACTGGGGCGATTGCAGGAAGCGCTCGAAGCCGGGAGGCGCCAGGCGCAGCATGATTTCTCCGAAAGTCACAACGGGTTTAAGCATGTATATGAGCTCCTTAGTTATGGGGTATCTGGTACGACAGCGATAACGTCCAGGGCGAACGACGCATCGAGCGAAGGCAGTCCCTGGAAGGGCAGCATGGTACCGGCCGGCGGCCTCTCGGCGCTCAAAAACTCCGGGCGGACCTTGCGGACGAGATCGGCGATCGACCGGGACAGCGGGTACACGCTGGCGACGGCGACGCGGTTGAACGACGCGCCGGCCTGTTCAAGCGACTTGCCCAGGCGCTGGAACGCCAGCCGTGCGTCCGCTTCCCGGAAACCGAAGGCTAGTTGAGTTCCGGTCAGCGCAAGCTTGCGGGCTCGCACCAGGGCCACATCGGAATGGTTGGCGAACACCAGCGGCTCGGCGGGCGGACGGCGAAGGCGCGCCACGGCCTCGCATTCCACAATGCTTTCGAGCGGCTCGCGCGTCCTCTGTACGAAGTTCAGCGCGGCTTTGGGGAACGCCGCGTATGCGCGCTCCCGGATGGGCGTGAAATCGTCGAGGGAACTGAGGTAGCACGTAGCGCGGAGCACGTCGGCCGGTTCCAGTCCCGTGGCGGCGAGGGTGCTTCTCATGCGCGCGAGGGACTGCTCGAACAGCGGGAGGATCGGCTGCAGCGGCTGGTCCACGCTGGCGCCCTGGCCCGAGACAAAGGCCAGTCCATTCGGGTTTACGGTCTTCCTGTCGAGCGCCATAGACTCAATCACGACCTGCGCACCCTCGAGCGGGAGCGCGCCCGCCTGCACCACGCTCAGCGCGGGCAGCTGGAGTCTCCTCTCCGAGAACACCTCGCTCACGATGGCCTGCACGCGCCGCATGTCGCCGGTCCCGGCAACAAACGCCCGCAGCTTCACGACCGAAGCTCTGTTGTCCTGTTGCAGCAGCCATTTGAGCGCCGTCCGTACCTGCTGGGAAAGCAGGCCCTTAGTCGTAAGCGGCGACACACGGAACACGAGCCGCCCGGTTTCCGCCGTCACCGCCGCCGGAGGATCGGGTAGGACCTCCAGGGCTTGGGTTTCCTGCTCCTTTTTCTGCTTCTTATCCGCGGGCCAGGCTGCCGTCGCGACAGCAATGGCGAATATCGACAACAATAGCAGACGGCGCATCCGGAGTTCCGCGTTTCGGTTCGATTCGGAGAAAATTGTATCAAAATCAGAGGCTTGGAGGAATGGCTTGCCCCATCCAGTCCAATATGGTACGGTGGGTTCGATTGGCATGTTCCCCAAGCTGGAGTTGAACGCCCAGTCCGATGTCCCGATATACCGCCAGGTATATGAGCGTATCCGGGAACTGATCGCAAGCGGCGGTCTGAAATCCGGCGAGCGGCTGCCCGCCACCCGTGAATTGGCTGGCCTGCTTGGACTGAACCGGACAACAGTCTCCGCAGCTTACGGTTTGCTGGAAACCGAGGGCTTGATTCAGGGGCACGTAGGACGCGGCAGTTTCGTGAGAGGAGAACGGCAGGCGGCGGGACCTGGGCTGAACTGGGAGCGCTTATTGCCGGCGCCGGATGTCCCGGCGGCGCCCGCGCAGGGTTCGCCGGACGCGATCAGCTTCGCGACTTCCCGGCCTTCGGAGGAGTTGTTCCCGATGGATGCGTTCCGCGAGAGCTGCGAAGAAGCGCTCTCCGGGCCGCAAGCAACTTCGATTCTTCAGCTAGGCTCCCCCGGAGGGTACCTGCCATTGCGGGAGTACCTGCTGGAACAAGCCCGCAGGGACGGCATAGCGCGCCCGGGCGACGACGTAATTATCACGAACGGCTGCCAGCAGGCGCTGGACCTGATCGAGCGGGTGCTGGTGCGTCCTGGAGACACGGTGCTGGTGGAAGACCCGGTCTATCCCGGGCTGAAGAACCTGTTCCTGCATGCCGGCGCGCAACTGGCCGGCGTACCGGTGGGCCGCGACGGCGTGGACCTGGAGTCCCTGGAGCGCCTGATAGCGCGCGGCCGGCCGCGCCTGCTCATCGTGACGCCGAATTTCCAGAACCCGACGGGCGCGACTCTGCCCGCAGGCTCGCGGAAAGCGATTCTGCGGATGGCAAATGCGGCGGGCCTGGTGATCGTGGAAAACGACATCTACGGCGAGCTGCGGTACGAAGGCGAACCGGCGCCGTCGATCAAGCAACTGGACGAAGCGGGCGATACGGTGTTGCTGCGCAGTTTTTCGAAGCTGACGTTCCCGGGTTTGCGGGTCGGGTGGGTGATCGGTCCGAAGGCGCTGCTGGCAAGGCTGGCGGAAGCCAAGCAGCTCGCCGACCTCCACACCGACCAGCTTTCGCAAGCCGTGCTGCTGCGCTTCACGCAATCCGGAAGGCTGGACGCGCACGCCGCGAAGGTTCGTGCGGCGGGGGCGGAAAGGCTGCGGGCGGTGCTGGCGGCCTGCGAGCGGTGGCTGCCGGCGGGCGCGAGCTTCACGCGTCCGGAAGGCGGAATGAACATGTGGGTGAGGCTGCCCGAGCCGCTCGACGCCGGCGAACTGCTGAGCCGGGCGCACGCGGCCGGAGTTTCCTACCTGCCCGGACGGTATTTTACGGTAGCGCGCCACGAGCCGGGAGCGCTGCGGTTGAGCTTTGCGGGCCTCGCGCCGGACAAGATCCGGGCGGGGCTGGAGATATTGGGAAATCTGTTTTCGGCCGAGCTTGCGAGGGCGAGGGTGGAGCGTTTCGAGCCCGCGCAGGCGATGGTCTGAGGAGATCTTTTTGGAGGATACATGTTTCTAGACGACACATTCCGCGTCAAGGCGGGCCTGGCGGAAATGCTTAAGGGCGGCGTCATCATGGACGTCACGAATGCCGAGCAGGCCGTGATCGCCGAGAAGGCGGGCGCGGTGGCGGTGATGGCTTTGGAGCGCGTCCCGGCGGATATCCGGAAAGAAGGCGGCGTGGCGCGCATGTCTCCCGTGCGCAAGATTCGGGAGATCATGCAGGCTGTCAGCATCCCTGTGATGGCCAAATGCCGCATCGGGCATTTCATGGAAGCCCGCATTCTCGAGACGCTCAAGGTCGATTACATCGATGAGAGCGAAGTGCTCACGCCGGCGGACGAGGAGCATCACGTCGATAAGCGCGCGTTCGGCGTTCCGTTCGTCTGCGGTGCGCGGAATCTCGGCGAGGCGCTGCGGCGCATTGCAGAGGGCGCGGCGATGATCCGCACCAAGGGTGAGGCCGGTTCGGGCAACATCGTCGAGGCCGTGCGGCACATGCGCACGATCCAGAAGGAGATGAAGCAGCTCACGGTGCTCGGCAAAGAGGAACTGGTAGCCGAGTCGAAGAAGCTCCAGGCTCCGCTCGAACTGGTGGAGTACGTGGCCGAACACGGGAAACTGCCGGTGCCGAATTTCTCGGCGGGCGGGATCGCGACCCCGGCGGACGCGGCGCTGGTCATGCAACTGGGCGCGGAGGCGGTGTTCGTAGGCTCGGGCATCTTCAAGTCGGAAGATCCCGATGCGCGCGCCCGAGCGATTGTGAAGGCTGCGACGTACTACAACGATCCGGCGAAGCTGCTTGAAGCCAGCGAAGACTTGGGGATTGCGATGTTCGGGCTCGACGTGGCGAACATGCCGGATTCCGAGCGGCTGGCGGTCAGGGGCTGGTAGCAGTGAGCAGGAGAATCGGGGTCCTCGCTCTCCAGGGAGATTTCGAGGCGCACCGGAAGGCGCTGGAGCGCGCCGGCGCCGAGGCCGTGGAAGTGCGCACGGCGGCGGAACTGGAGGGCGTGGAGGCGCTCGTCATTCCGGGCGGCGAGAGCACGACCATGCTTCTCATCCTTAAGGACGAGAAGCTGCTCGAGCCGCTCCGGCGCTACGGCGAGCGCCGCCCGATCTTCGGAACGTGCGCCGGAGCCATCCTGCTGGCTTCGGAAGTGTCGCACCCGGCCCAGGAATCGCTCGGGCTGATGGACATCTCGGTGGAGCGCAACGCTTACGGCCGGCAGTTGGACAGCCGCGTGGTGCAATTGCCGGAGACCGAGGAGTTCACGCGCGAGGCCGGGGGCGTCGTCGTCGAGGCCGTCTTCATCCGCGCGCCCATCATCCGCCGGGTGGGGCCCGAGGCGAGAGTTTACCTGCGATACTGCGGCGACCCTGTGCTGGTCCGGCAGGGCCGCCACATGGTCGCCACCTTTCATCCGGAGCTTTCGGGTGACCCTCGCGTACACCGGCTGTTCCTCGATACCATCGAGGTATGAGCCGCCGGCGCGTGCTGTTCGTGTGCATCGGAAACTCCTGCCGCAGCCAGATGGCCGAAGCCTTTGCGCGCCGCTACGGAGCGGACGTGATAGAGGCCGAGAGCGCCGGAATCGCCCCCTGCCAGATGGTTGCGCCGGCCACCAAGGAGTTGATGCTCGAAAAGAACATCGACCTCGATGGATGCGAACCCAAGGGGCTCGCACAGACCGGAGGGAAGTTCGACTTCATCGTGAACATGAGCGGCCACCCGCTCCCCGCGAGCGGCGCGCCGGTGCGGGAGTGGCAGGTCGAGGACCCGATCTGGGTGAGTACGGAGCGGCACCGGGAGATCCGCGATGAAATCGAGATGCGCGTTCAGAGATTGATTCTGGAGTTCCGGCGCGCGACCGGCAGCGCGGGGCTATAGTTCAACCAGCAACGGAAGCGTCAATGCCGAGGAGACGCACCAGGTTGAGGGCGTTCGAGGTCTTGAGCAGGCCCGGCCGAAGCCGGTAATCGAATTCGAGCACTCCCGATTCACCGGAATCCGCGAAGTGGACATTGTCTCCGCCAAGACCATCGTGTGAGGCGATTTCGGTGAGGGCGAGGTCGTGAGTGGTCACGAGGCCGATAGCGCCTCGGCGGATGAGCGCTCGCATGACCCACTCGGCTGCTATGCGCCGATCGTGCGAGTTCGTGCCGATCATGATTTCGTCGATCAGGAACAGCAGAGGCGAGCGGCCGGCAGCGTCGATCATGTGCCTCAGGCGTTCCATTTCGGCCATGAAGCGGGAACGGCCGTTGACGAGCGAATCCTCGACGCGAATCGCCGCTGCCACCTCCAGCACCGACAGGCGCAGCCTGCTACAGCGCACGGGCGCTCCCATTCGCGCAAGGACGGCATTGAGCCCGACGGCGCGCAGGAACGTGCTCTTGCCCGACATGTTCGATCCACTGACGATCAGAAACTGAAGGCCCTCGCCGATGCGGACGTCATTCCGCACGCAGATGGCTTCGTCGAGAACCGGATGCCCGAGCCCTTCGGCTTCGAAGAGCGGTCCGCCGTGTGTGAAATCGGGAAACACGTCACGAGGATGCTCGTAGGAGTAGGTTGCGAGCGACATCAGTGCTTCGAACTCGCCCACTGCCGCGAGCCAGCCGCGCATGCGCGCGCCGTTCCGCACGCGCCAACGCTCGATCGCGATGGCGAACTGAGTGCCCCATAACAGAATGTTCGATGGTAGCGTGAACATCGGATTGTCGCGCTGCTCGAGCAGGCGGAACAGACGCCCAAGGCGTTCGAGATCCGCTGAGGGCTGTTGGGCGAGAGCGGCGAGTCTCTCAGAGGTGAACCGTTCCCGCTCCAGTATTGCGAGCAGTTCGCAGACAAGCGGCAATTCGATCGAGGGCAGGCGCACGGACTGGAGGATGGCCCGCACTCTGCGCAAAAGCGCGCCTGACACAGCCGCCTGGAGCGAAAGAGATGCGAGCAGCGGCAGGACAGGCGCTCCCCAAAGCCAGTAGAGAAGCGCAAGCGCGACTGTAGACGCCGCAAGCAGAAAGGCGGCAGGCGCTGCCCACCACGGGAATCGGGCAGGCGGCTCGTTTAGCCATTCTTCAAAGGTCTCCATGCGGCAGTTGGCGAAACCGGTGTCTCCGGCCATCGCAAGCCTTTCGCGGAGATCGCGGCGGTCCCTGAGTTCCAGGATGGCGGCTCGCCTCAACGAAATCTCTTCGATGCTCGCGGGCTGTCTCATCCAGCGCGCGAGCGTGCTGCGGCCGGCCTGGGTGCGGGCGGAGCAAAGCAGGGCGAAGAGAGAGCCGCGTCCGAAAAGATCGAGATCGGTGGCGTAGGGGTGCTCGGAGTCAATGTGATCTTCGCCTCCGTCGAGCCGGCTCCAGTCCCGGTTCAGCCGCGCGAGGCCCGTCTCGTAATAGCCGCGAAGGCGGAACAGCTTTCGCTCGCGGCTTTGGATCCGCCCTGCCTGGCGGCCTGCGTAGACTGCAAACGGGATGACTGCGAGGGCAGTCCAGGCGGGAAAGGCCCTGGTCTGGAGGGCGGCAACGAACACGCCGCATCCTATTACCGCAATCGCGGCGAGGCTCGCCATGCACACCCTGTGCTGCCTCCTCGCCTGGACGATGCAGCCGTCCACTTCGCGAATCCTGGTGGTATAGCCTTCAGCTACCGCGGGTTCGGGACCCATCCGTCCTAAGATACAGGGCGCGGAGGTGCTCTGGCATACTGAAGGTAAGTTCAACTTCAGGGGGACTGGCACCGCATGGGAGAAAACTGCGCCGTTGTGGGTCTGGGGTACGTGGGCTGCGTGAGCGCGGCCTGCCTTGCGCATCTGGGGAACCGCGTCATCGGAGTGGACCTCGACGAGCACAAAGTCGATGCCGTCCGCAGCGGGCGCGCGCCGTTTTTCGAGCCTGGGCTCGAGGAGCTTGTTCAGGCCGGAATCGCTTCGGGCCGGCTGAGCGCTTCCACGGCCCTGGCGGCCGCCATCGAGCAATCCGATATCGTCCTGATTTGCGTGGGGACTCCGTCGGAGCGCGGGGGGAATCTCGGCCTCGAGCAGTTGCGCCGCGTAAGTGCCGAAATCGCCCATTGCCTGCCGGGAAGGTCGCGGTGGCTGATTGTGGCCGTGCGAAGCACGGTGCTGCCCGGGACGTGCGAAGACGTGGTCGCCGCAGCGTTGCGGGCAAGCGCGCAGGCCAGCATCGTCTCAAACCCTGAATTCCTCAGGGAGGGCGGCGCGGTGCGCGATTTCATGGAGCCCTCGCTCGTGGTAGTCGGGGGCGAGGACCGGAACGCGGTGGAGCGCGTTGCGGGCCTGTACGCTCCGCTCGGCGTCAAGCCGTGCCGGGTGTCGCTTCGGACCGCGGAGATGATCAAGTACGCCTGCAATTCCTTCCATGCGCTCAAGGTCGCTTTCGCGAATGAAGTTGGCGCGCTCGGCGGGGAACTCGGCATCGATGCGGCCGAGGTGATGGAGACGCTGTGCCGCGACGTGCGCCTGAACATCTCCCCTGCATATCTCAAGCCCGGTTTCGCGTTTGGCGGCTCGTGCCTGCCCAAGGACCTGCGGGCGCTGGTACACCGCGCGGGTCGGCTCGACCTGGAACTTCCGCTCCTCGAGTCCATTCTCCCGAGCAATGAAAGGCACCTGGACCGTGCCGTTCAGGCGGTGCTCGACCTGCCTGCGGAGCGCATCGGCGTTTTCGGGCTTGCGTTCAAGGAGAACACGGACGACCTGCGGGAGAGTCCCGTTGTGGGGTTGCTTGAGCAGTTGATCGGAAAAGGCCGCGACCTGAGGGTGTTTGACCCGCAGATCCAACTGGAACGCATCTATGGAAGCAACCAGAGATTCATACTTTCGGCGATCCCTCACATCAGCAAGCTGCTGGACGCGGATCTGTCGGAGACCCTGAACTGGGCCCAGCACCTGGTTGTGGCGCAGAAGCCTGCGGACCAGTTTGCGGATGTTATTCGGAGCAGCGGGATACCGGTGCTTGACCTTGTGGGGGCCTTTGCTGGGACGAGTCGCGCGGAGCGGCTATCGCGAGGGGCTGGTTAGCTTCGCAGGCGAGGACCCTCCCTTGAAAATCACCGGGCGCGCCTCCGCGAATCCGCCAAACCGCTCCCTCACGGTCGCGGCTCTGAAACGGCACGAA
>JAEZIJ010000098.1 GCA_023436715.1 Acidobacteriota bacterium | reverse complement strand
AGCCGTCGGGAAACTGCCGCAACAAAAGTTCCCAATCGTGATCGCGCTCCAGTGTGGCGTTTTCCATGATTCAGGAAAAGCCTAGCTGAATTCTGAAAGTAAGTCAACTGCTAACTTAGCGCCTATGGGGCACGGCCCTGCCCCACTGAGCCGGGTGCGTCTTCAACGGAGTGTCCCATGGCCCTGCCGGCGCGGGCAGGACCGCTCCCCGGGTCACGGCAACG
Organism: Acidobacteriota bacterium; assembly: GCA_023436715.1. GTDB lineage: Bacteria > Acidobacteriota > Terriglobia > Bryobacterales > Bryobacteraceae > Fen-330. The sequence continues at coordinate 6,423 of JAEZIJ010000098.1, read as the reverse complement.
ACGCACCGGCTTTCATGGCATCAAACAGAGCCGCTACCGCGAGGGAGCGGTTGCTGGCCGCCCCGACAATGTCAGCCCGTACACCGAATGGCAAGCGCAACGTCGCGCGTGAACGGCGGCACGCTCACACACAGCGCACCGCCTGCGTGCACGAGGTCGAACTCGGCGCAGCTTTCGCCCCTGGCCGTATCCCACGCGGTCACGCGGTAACGCCCCGCGGCCATGCCGGGGACGCTGACGTCCGGCGCTACAGCCTGCGCTCGCGGATTCAGCCGGCCATCCGACCGTATGGTGTCCCGCCGCAGGAGCCAGGCTACCGCCTGCTCGGGATCGGCGCAGGCGAACACCGCCACTGACGCCCCCGAGACTTGCACCTCCTCGTTCAGGTTGCGCCGCCGGAAACGACGCCAATCTATCAGTGGAAGGAATCGCGCCAGCCCTCGCTGTGCCAGGTGCATCCCGCGCGTCAACACATGGGGCTTGCGGTTCGGCCATCGCATCCCGCCTCCCGCGCCGCCCGAGGCGAAGTGCGCCCACTGCATGTGCCGGAAATACTCGTCGTCGAACGGTTCCGGCAGCGTCCTGTGGTGATCTTTGTAGGTGTGAATCGGCCCGTGTTCGCTATCCATGAAAGGACGGCCGTCCCTGAGTTCGGCCAGCGCCTCCCGCATCAGGCGCCCGGTCGCAACGCCCGAGTCCACCGTGTTCCGGGGAAAGTCGATTGTCCCTTCTTCGTAGAAATGCGTGCTCGCGAAATCCAGCGATGGGTGGCGGAAGATGCAGTCCGCGATCCGGCCATCGAGCGCCATGTGCGGTCCGAACACGGAAACGGTCTGCGGATGCGTGCGCGCGTAAAGCCGTGTTTCCAAGGACCTCACATGCGCGCTCAGGTCCGCCACGAACTCCGGGAACGACTCTGCCGAGTTGCCGGCGTGCACAGGGTGGATCTCGTTCCACAGGTCCCACGCGAATAGCGCCCCGCTCGCTCCCCATCGCTCGACGGCGAAGGACAGCCGCGCTTTGATCGCCTCCCGAGTCGCGGGGCAAAGCAGCAGCCGCGAGCGGTCCTCGCATGGCCCACCGTTCAACTTGTTGTACGGATGCCGGTTCCACCGATTCCACATCCAGAACGTGTCGTATGGCGTGACTAGCAGCCGCAATCCGTGCTGGGCGGCCAGCCCGAACAGGTCGTCCCAAACCTCGACGATCGCAGGGTTGAAAACGCCCACCGGGCGCTCCAGGTAGCGGTTGTCCGCCTCGCAGTACTCCAGCATTACTCGCAGGCACGTCACCCCACGCCGCGAGAGCATCGCAAGATACCTGTCCACGGACTCGACATGACGCCGGCGATACAGCCCGTCCAGCGCCGGCCAGGTGATCGAGTCGTTATGGCCCACCGGCGTCCAGGGTTCGCCGTCGTCAGTCGTGAAATAGGGAATTCCTTTGCTGACCGAGACCCAGGGGAGCGGTATCCGCTCCCGTAAAGCCCTTTTAATCATTCAGTTGAGCATCTGCGGTCGCGCTCGCACGTCGATATAGTAAGAAATACTCTCTCCTACCTTTGTCGTATGAAATCACTTGAACCCGCAACCGGACTAGAACCCCATGCTTATCCCCGCCCGCAACTGGAGCGTGCGGAGTGGTTCCTGCTGAATGGCCTCTGGGACTTCGCCATAGACCGCGATGCGCAGTGGACGGCTCCCGAACAGGTCGGGTGGAACGCCAAAATTCAGGTTCCGTTCGCGCCGGAATCCCCGGCCAGCGGCATCGAGGATACCGGCTTCTATCGGGCGTGCTGGTACCGTTGTACGTTTCTGATGCCGGAGAAGGACAGCAAGCGGCTGATCCTCCACTTCGGCGCGGTCGATTACCACACCACGATCTGGGTGAACGGCAGCATCGCCGGGCATCACGAGGGCGGGTACACGCCGTTCGATCTCGATATCACCGACCTCGTGTTCGGCCCCGGCGTGCAGACCATCGTCGTCCGCGCGGAAGACGATCCCGCCGATCTCTGCAAGCCTCGTGGCAAGCAGGATTGGCAGCTTCACCCGCACGGCATCTGGTACTACCGCACCACCGGCATTTGGCAAACCGTGTGGCTGGAACGCGTGCCGCCTTCTCACATCGCTTATCTGCGGCTGACGCCCAACACCGAGCGTTGGGAAATCGGCATGGAAACGCGAATCGGCGGGGAGCCCAAGGACGGCCTCCGGCTCTCGGTCGTGATGCGCGCCGGAGATCGCCTGATCGCCGAAGACAGCTACACCGTTCTTGCGAGCGAGGTGAATCGTCGTGTCGTTCTCTCGGACCCTGGCGTCGACGACTCGCGGAACGAGCTGCTGTGGAGCCCGCACAGCCCCACGATCATCGACGTGGAACTAACGCTCCGGAACGAGGCCGGCGAGGCGCTCGACTGCGTTCGCAGCTACACCGCGCTGCGCTCGATCAGCATCCAGGGGGATCGTTTCGTCCTGAACGGGCAGCCTTACCCGATGCGCCTCGTGCTGGACCAGGGCTACTGGCCCGAGACGGGCCTCACGCCCCCGAGCGATGCCGCGCTCCAGCATGACGTCGAACTCGCCAAGGCCATGGGCTTCAACGGAGTCCGCAAGCACCAGAAAATCGAAGACCCCCGGTATCTCTACTGGGCTGACCGCCTGGGCCTGCTGATCTGGGAGGAAATGCCGAGCGCGTACCGGTACAACAAGCAGTCGATACAGCGCCTCACTCAGGAGTGGTTGAAAGTCATGGAGCGCGACGTCAGCCACCCCTGCATCGTCGCCTGGGTGCCCTTCAATGAGTCCTGGGGTGTGCCGGACTTGCCGGACAGCCCCTCGCAGCGCCACTACGTGCGCGCGCTGTACCACATGACCAAGACGCTCGATCCCACCCGCCCTGTTATCGGCAACGATGGTTGGGAAAGCGTCGCGACGGATATCATCGGGATCCACGACTACGACGACGAACCCGCCCGCATAGGCCGGCGGTACGGAACCGATGAACTGGCGCCGCGCCTCTTTAAGCGCGAGCGTCCCGGAGGCCGCCTGCTCGTGCTCGATGGCGACGGGCATGGCGGGCATAGCGGGCATGACGGCCAGCCCGTCGTGCTCAGCGAGTTCGGCGGCATCGCGTTTTGCCGGGACCGGAGCGACGCCTGGGGCTATACCTGGTGCGACACAGTCGAGGAGTTCGGCGAAAGGTTCATGGACCTGCTCAGCGTGGTTCGTTCTCTCAACGTGCTTGCCGGCTTCTGCTACACGCAGTTCTGCGACACGTACCAGGAAGTCAATGGGCTGTTGTTCGCCGATCGCACGCCTAAGATCCCCCTTGAAGATATTCGACTGGCGATGGAAGGTCCGCGCTCCCAGCGCGACCGTGAGATGGAATGGGAATGGCGGGAACGCCTGATGGAACGCCAGCGTCAGCAGATCCTCGTGCCCCACGACTATACGAGGTAGATCTCCCCACAAAAATTAAAAGCCCCAGGCTGGGAACCTGGGGCTTCACTCAGAGGGGCTGGCGACGGCTGGGTCCGTCGCCGGGGATGCTATGTAATAGCTAACTGATTCGAGTTTACATGATCGCTATCTCATTGTCTTCATTGTTATTAAAATTTAACTGAAAGAACTGAGCTATCCCCCCGCATGAGTGTAGGGTTAGCCTCACTTAGGGTTGAGAGTGGTATATCTTGACCCCGGCCAGCTTCTTCGCACGCTCGTAATCCACCAGGAGTTGCTTTGTGATCTTATCAGCAACATCGGCGCTTGAGCCGCGGAACTTACCCCCGAGACTCTCCTGCGTGGTCGTCCAGATCACGTCGCCTTCCTTGTTTACCAGCCGCACGGCCGCGCTTGCCTCATGCTTCCGTTCCGAGATATGTGAGGACTCGTTCTCGCCGATGCCCGCGCTCGCGTATCCCCTGCTGTTACTTCGGCCCGAATTCGACCCGCTCGCCGACCCTCGTGCGTTGATGCCCTCGTTCGATGAATACGTATCGGTAAACACCAGGTCCTCCGCGGACCCGCGCAGCGTAGCATCCGCGCGCTCCGCGCTCTCGGTCACGACGAACAACTTCGAGCCATGCAAGCTGCTCATAATCATGTCGCGCATCTGGGCCGCGGTCTCGCCTCCGGTCAAGCGATCCACGTACACGCGGCGTATGGTGAGTAACTGAAGCAGATTGGACTGCTCGATCGCCGCGGGGGTCTCGACCGCGGGCTTTGCGGGCCCATCGAAGAACAGCGCCGCGAGTATCCATGCAAACCACATAGACTATCCTTTGCCTGCCTTGCGGGCCTCGCCGTCCTGGTACTGAATCTTGCGGCCCGTCTTAGCCTCCAGGCTTACTAGTACCGAGCGGATGTGGGACTTGTCTACCCGCAGTACGATGGCCTGTTGCCTGTCCTCCTCGTCCGTGTAGCCGACCGTAAGGAAATGCTTTCGGCTCTTGCTCAGCACCAGCAGCGGAGAGATTACAAGTGCCATTGCATAACGCCGGTCTACCTGCTGTCCGTATTCGAGCAGGTTGATCTTCGTGAACGGGATTCTCACGCCCGACTTTTTGGTGCGAAACACGAAGAATTCTTCATGAGTGAGGTCGATCACACCGCCACCGGACACGCCCGCAACGGTTCCACCCACATACTCTGCACCGGCGCCGCCGTTATCCGCCCTTGCGATAGCGGAACTCGTGAATAGCACCAACGCGATTGTCACAGCGCGCATGTAGTTAGTCCTCATATTAGGTGCGTTTTGAATGAAGACTTTCTCAGGAAATCGACTCGGCGGAGGCTGCTACCATGGAAGTAGATGTTGTCCATGGGGAAACAGAGGAGACTCCCGCGTCGTGCCTGGATAGGAGGGGCGGGCCTCGCCGGAGTTACCGGACTCGCAACTTACGCTTACCGCCTGGCGCCTTCTTTCTGGCAACAGTACGCGCGCGAGTTGAAGCGCCCCATCCTGCCTGCTCCGGGCCTGCCCGATCCGCAGAAGTGGCCGGACACCGGCCTGTTCGCCGCCTGGTTGGGTCACAGCACCGTGCTGGTTAAGATTGACGGCTTCACGATTCTGACCGACCCCGTTTTCAGTGACCGCGCCGGCATACACGTAGGCCCCATCACGCTGGGCGTGAAACGGCTGGTTGCACCCGCGCTCCGTCCCGAGAACCTGCCGCGCATCGATCTCGTCCTGCTCTCCCACGCCCATATGGACCACACGGACCTGCCGTCGCTTCGCAAGCTCGAGGGCCGGCACACTTCGGTGGTGAACGCAGTTCGGACTAGCGACCTGCTGCGCTCCTGGCGCTACCGGCGGGTAACCGAACTCGCCTGGGGGGAGGTGGCGCGGCACGGCCCCGTTGCCGTACGCGCGGTTGAAGTGAACCATTGGGGCGCGCGCATGAGGACCGATCGGTACCGCGGCTACAACGGCTACCTGATCGATTCAGGCCGCTACCGCGTCCTGTTCGCGGGCGACACCGCGGCCACCTCGGTTTTCCGGAAACTCAAGACTTCCCGCCCGATCGATCTGGCGATCATGCCTATCAGCCCGTGGTGAAACACCTCGAATTTCGGCACCGGCGATGACGGTCCCGGAGGGGCCGGCCGGAGCGACTCAGTCGGATTAGTTCGTCTCCGGACTCCGCACAGCGGTCCTGCAGGCCACCGAGAGCGCGCAGCACACCAAGAAACAGCAAACAATAGCCCGCAGTGCGGTTCCGGAGCTCCCTCGGCGTCCCGGCTCCCAGCAATCGCCGCAAAATCAGGCTCAGGTTGAATGCACCCACGTGGATCAATTGCCGCTTGAGTATATTGTCGTGCTTGCGCAGATGTGTTCGCCGCATTCCGCCCGTATCGTAGCAATGCGCGAAGGTGCGTTCCACCAGTTCGCCTCGTTTCTTGAGCAGATGTTTACCGTAATTCCCGTTGATTCGCCGGCGGTTGTCGTAAACTGCCTGCCTTTGCGCTTGCTTGCCGCTCCAGTTCCGCCGGCCCGTTTGCTTGCGTTCCGGGATGTAAGTGCGAACCTCAGCTTCCCGGGCCTCGGCCAGCACTGCGCCGCTGTGGTATCCCTTGTCCGCAACCACTTCCTCAATGCCAGCCAGGTTGATCTTCGGCTCTGCGGCGGCGGCCTTTTCGGCTTCGCGCTGGATCAGATCGGCAACCGCTTCTCCCGCCTGGGCGAGCGTTTCCTTTACCGTCGTGGTGTCCCCTTGATCCGCCGCTTGCAGGGTGACCGCGACCACCGCGCCGGTATCCAGATCCACCGCATGTTCGGCTTTGTGCGCAAGATGCGTGCGGCCGTCCTTCATTTTGCTCACGCGCGCATCGCAGTCGTGCGGATTGACCCAATCCTGGTTGGAGGTCTTCTTTTTCCGCTTGCGGTCCATCCGCGCCAGGTCTTCCCGCGTCGGCGTCTCGA
>JAEZIJ010000028.1 GCA_023436715.1 Acidobacteriota bacterium | reverse complement strand
AAACACTGAAGTACCGACCCGAGTTCCCTGAAAGGTTCGGCTCCATCCAGGACGCACGCGGCTTCTGCCAGGCTTTCTTTTCCTGGTACAACACCGAGCACCACCACAGCGGCATCGGCTTGCTGACGCCTGAAGTGCTTCACTATGGCCGGGCGGACGCAGTCATCGGCCAACGTGAACTGGTCCTCAGACGGGCTTTCGAACGCTATCCCGAACGCTTCGTCCGGGCGCATCCCAAACCTCCGGCCCGACCCACTGCTGTCTGGATCAACCCGCCGCCCGCCCGAGCGGCGAGCGAAGAGGAGCAACACTAATTTATGCGGGCAGGTGTCTCAAAGTCGTTGACAAGTTCCGCTCAGGGCGATCGCTTCATCGGCCAGAGCGCCTGGCTCAGCTACCAGCAGTTGAGCGTGTTGCGGGCGATCACCCGCTGCCGCACGGCGGCGCTGGGCGGCCACATTGACCAATGCTCCGCGTGCGGTCATCAGGCAATCTCCTATAACTCGTGCCGCAATCGGCATTGCCCGAAGTGCCAGGCACAAGCTCGCCAACGATGGATTACGGCCAGTTCCTTCGCGGTGCAGATCGCGAAGCACCTGGGCGCGGAAGTCACCGGCGTAAGCAGCGGCCGTAACACCGAGCTGGTGCACTCGCTGGGCGCCGACCACACCATCGACTACACCCAGCAGGACTACACACAGGGTGGCACGCCGTACGACCTGATCATCGACAGCATCGGGAACCACTCGCTCTCGGCGAACCGCGCGTGCTAAAGCCGAACGGCCGCTACGTGATATGATGTTCGGCTTTAATTCATTTCTCATTAAGCGAAGGCTATCCAGTGGCTCTCGAACGACGCTCTTACACGCGGACAGAAGAGATCGCGCTCAACACGCAAGTCGAGGGATGCTGCCCGCTTTGCGGAACGGCGCTGTTCTACAAGAAAAGGGGGCGGACGTACCGCTTCTACGAACTGGCGCATATCTTTCCGCTCAATCTGAAGCCGGCCGAGGCAGAAGAACTAAAACACGTCGAGCTGCTGAGCACCGACCGGAACGATCTCGACAACATCATTCCCCTGTGCACCGGGTGCCACACACGATTCGATAAGCCTCGCACCCGTGCGGAGTACGAGGAACTGTTCCGGGTCAAGCGAGGCCTGATCGAACGTGAACGGCAACGCGCTCTGATGCGCGAGTATCCGATTGAGGCCGGTATCCATCAGATCGTTGCGGCCCTCGGGAAGGTCAGTTTCGACGAGGCGGCGGACGGAGACCTGACACTCGATCCGAGAAGCGTCGATGACAAATGCAAATCGGCGGTACCAGAGCTCATCATTCGCAAGATCAAGCGAAATGTGACGGACTATTATCCGTACGTGCAGCGGGAATTTCGAGCTTTGGAACAAGAGTTTCCGACTAAGTCGCAGCTGATCTACTCGCAGGTACGGACGTTCTATCTTAAGCAGAAGGACCTCGGTTTGCCGAAGCAGGAGATCTATCAGAACGTGGTGACGTGGTTCCGGAACGTGACCAGGTCGGACATGATCGAAGCGCCTGAAGTGATCGCGGCCTTCTTCGTGCAGAACTGCGAGGTGCTCGATTGATCACGCCGAATAAGGTCATCACGTTGCGCGAGTCCGCGCTCGGTCGAACGCCGATCATCCTGCGACAGAAAGCATCGCAAGCCGACCTCGCCACCCTCTACAGCGCGGTGAGCAAAGATTTCGAGAGTGTCGACCAGTTCCTCCTGACCCTCGACGTCCTCTACATCCTCGGACAACTCGATGTCGAACTGTCGACCGGAGTAGTGACCTATGCTGATTGAGATCCGCTCGCAAAAGTTCCGCACGGGGGTGGTGCTGTTCCACTCCGGTCTGAACGTCATTCTGGGCGATGCGAATGCAACCAACTCCATCGGGAAATCCACCATGCTGATGGTGGTCGATTTCGCATTCGGTGGCAAAGCTCTACTGGAACACAACGACGACGTGGTGAAGGAACTCGGTCACCACGAGTATTTCTTCACGTTCCAGTTTGACGACGAACTCCATCGTTTTTGCCGTGACACAAGCCAGCCGGACACGGTGTACCGTTGCGGGCCAGATTTCGAACTCGGACCGCCGATGACGCTCGAGGCATACACCGCATTTTTGCGCCAGGCCTACGAAGTGGAACTGCCGGACCTGAGCTTCCGGACGCTGGTCGGGCTTTATACGCGCGTGTGGGGCAAGGAGAACCTTGATCCATCGAAGCCCCTCCACATCGTGCCGAACAAGAGCGGCGAAGAATGCGTCGACAATCTCATCAAGACCTTCGATCGCTACGCGACCCTCCGCGACATTGCCGTCAAGCTCGACACCACGGAGGAAGAGTTGAAGGCGTGGGGCACCGCGAAGAATCATCGCGTGATCCCTGCCATTCAAAAGAGGGTATACGACGAAAACCAGAAGAGCATCGCCACGCTGGAGAGCGAACTCTCGGACATCCGGGTCAACCTGGCGCGATATGCGGCGAACGTCTCTGAGGTCGTTAATCGTGAACTGCTTGAATTTAAGGAGCAGAAAGACCGCCTTCTCGGAGTGCGCGTGGCTTTGGCAAGCCGACTCCGGCGTGTGCAGAGCAACCTGCGTGGCAGTCGCGCGGTCCGGAGCGAGAACTTCCAGGAGTTAGTGCGTTTTTTCCCAGCCATCGACCAAGATCGTTTGGCACGGGTCGGTGAGTTTCATGCGGGAGTTGCGCGGCTTCTTCGCTCGGAACTGGACGCGTCGCAGACTCAGCTTGAAGAGGAGTTGGCTGCAATCGATCGGGAGTTGGCGTCGCTCGACGAACGCATGGCGCGAAGCTTGAACACTGTGGAGGCACCCACGGTTCTCGTGGATCGAGTTGCCGAAGTTGCGACGAAGATCAAGAGTGCCCGCGAGGAGAACTGGCGTTACGAGCACGAGGTACAACTTCGCGCCGAAGTGAAGGAGCTGAAGGGGCTCCTGAAAACAGAGAAAGAAACGATTTTGGTCGTCATCGAGAAGACGATCAATGACGGCATGCGTCGGATTATGACGGAGCGGTTCGGGCCGGAGCGTAAGAGCCCCCTCCTTAAATTGCGGGAACGCAGCTACAGCTTCGAGGTCGAAGAAGACACGGGCACGGGTGTTGCCTACGCGGGGCTCGTGCTCTTCGACCTCACGATTTTCCTGCTGACCCGGCTGCCGATTTTGGTTCACGACACGGTGGTTTTCAAGAATATCGAGAATGACTCGGTTTCACGACTGCTGCCGGTGTACCTCGAAACGGCGAAGCAATCGTTCATCGCGCTGGACGAAATCGACAAGTATGGCCCGCAGACCAATGCGCTGCTCATCAAGCACCGGGCTCTTCAACTCGACACGAAGAACCTTCTCTACATCAAGGACTGGAGAATCAGGACTTGATGACCGTCACCAACGGACGATAGGCAATCGGCTGCTACATTTCGGTTGGTAACGATAAACGCCCTATGGTCTCCCAATCCACGCCGAAGCCACGGCGCCCTACAGATCCTCACCCCGCTCGGAGTGTCTCCCGCCTGCCGTACTCTGCGTACGTAGCCGCCGTCCCCGTGCCGCGGCATCAGAGATGAACGGTTTTCTCGCCCGTAGGATCTGCGGCGACCTCAGGCTCCGCGTCCGGTTGGAAGGCGAATTGAAGTGCGCCAGACCCGCACGGCCTGGGCTGCGTTGGTACGATATCTCTCTATATGAAGAAGATCGTTCTCGTCGCGCTTGGCCTGGTCTCGACAGCGGTGGCACAGACCAACGGAAGCCTGGGGATTTTCGAAGGGGCCTCCGATGTGGGCACGCCCTCTCACAAGGGCAGCGTGGTCTACGACGTTGCCCGGAAAGAGTACCGCGTGACCGGCGGCGGAAACAACATGTGGGGCTCGCGGGATGATTTCTTTTTTGTGTGGCGCAAGGTGGCCGGCGATGTCGTCCTCACGGCCAACCTGAAGATCGTCACCGGCGGTGTGCCGCACCGAAAAGCCGGCCTCATCATCCGCAAGGACCTCGAGCCCGGTTCCGTCTACACGGACGCGGTCGTGCATGGCTCCGGCCTCACAGCCTTGCAGTGGCGCGAGAAACCGGACGACGTCACGCGCACTATTCACTTTCCCGTGGATGGCCCCACGCGGCTGCGGCTCGAACGGCGGCGCAACGTGGTTACGCTTTATGCCGGCAAGGAAGGCGGCCCACTGCTGGAGATGGGCAACACTGAAGTGGCGCCGTTCACTCCTATGTATGCGGGTCTCGCAGTCTGCGCGCACGATGACGCGGCTGAAACCACGGCCGTGTTTTCGGACGTGAGCTTGGAGGCCTTGCAGCCGGCCGGCCCGGCGTCAGGCAAGAAGTAGGTTTCAGGCCAGTGAGTCGAGAGTCACTCTCACCACCTGCGGCTCGATGACGCGGAAAGGCCGCGACCGGTCCTCGCCTTCACGGCGGATCGGAAGCAAGGCGCGCCAACGGTCGCCTTCGAAGCGGCCGCGCTCCACGGAGGCCAGTGGAATCCCCCGGCCATCCGGGGTGAGGAACCGGGCCTCGAACCCGGTACCGAGCACGACGAATTCGGTTTCCCCCGTGCGAATGGCCATCCCGCGAGCCATGCCCTTGCGGTGGCGAAACGTCACCTGAACGGAAATGTCCCCGAACTCCAGCCGGGCTCCCTTCGCACCCTGTTCTTCCACGAAATGCTTCAGCCGCGCGGTGTTCTGCGCGAGGGCCGCGGGAACCATCGCGTCGCGAATGGGTACGTACGAATCCCTGAGGTCGTAAGCCTCCTCGCTCCACCGCCCATCGAGTTGGTGCACGAACGGCTGGCCGTCACTATCAGGGAACGAGCGGTCGATCGCCCAGGGCGAGAATCCGATGGCCCCGTGTTCGCCCAGCGCGTGGAACACGTTGCGCTCGGCCCGGCCGCCCCGGCCGCTCGAATGCTCGGAGATGTAAAGCGGCCAGCCCTTGCCGGAGTAGGCGCGGCAAACGGCGCGGAAGGGTTCCGGTTCGTGAGAGTAGATGTCCGGCGAAATGAATTCGATGTTCCGGATGGAGGCCGCATAAATATCCAGCACGCGCTCTACCGGCCCGCCCGAGGGATAGTCCTTGCCCGCCACGCCGGTTGCCTTCGAGCCCAGCCAGCAATTGATGTAGACCGGCAACGGGTAGATGCTCTTGACGGCTCCGGCAAGCTCGTCCATGTATTTCGCGAGGCTGTGCGCGGTGAAAGCCTCGGCCGCGCGCTCCTTCTCGCGGCTCGCCCATCCGCCATTCTCGAAAGCGGCGGTGCAGGAGCGGCAGTAGCAGCGGTCCGTTCCCATCAAGCCGGCTTCGTTCTCCATTTGAAACAGGATGACGGTGCGGCGTTCGGCGTCCACCGCCTTCAGCCGGCGAAAGACGGCCTCGAGCGCCCGGCGGTCGCCCGCGAAGGTTTCCGTGGAAGCCGGGCATGAAAAGTTCCGCAGCGCGGTTCCGTCCGCCTTGTGCGCGCGGCGGAAGCGACCCGTATCCTTTTTGACAAAGTCGGGAGCATAGTTCAGGCATCCGTTCTTGTAGCTGCCGAACCAGACGAGCACAATGCGGAGGCCGTTGCGACGCGCCATTTCGATGCGATGGTCAAGACCGGAGAGGTCGAATTCGCCTTCCCGCGGCTCGACTTCGCGCCAGTAGAGCGGCAAAACCGCGGTGTTGCAGCCCATCTTCGCGGCTTCGGGAAACAAGGGGTCCATGATCTCCGGCGCAAAGCAACTGTCGCAATCCCATTGAAGGCCCAGGATGAGAAAGGGTTGCCCTTCGGCGAACAGGACTTTGCGGCCATTCAGATCCCGCAGTCGCGGCATTTCACGGGCGCGTGCCGGAAGGGAATCCAGGGCAGCCACCCACGCCGTCTGCAGCACTTCGCGTCGCGTCATCAAGGGATCTCCCGACCGAGCATTCTACTGCTACCGAATATGATATGTTTCTGAATCGATGAAACGACTTTTTCATTTCCTGATACCGCTGTTCGGCGGGTTGGTTTCGTTGATGTATGGGCAGGCCACGCTGCTCTCGCCGCCGCCGAGTCCCTGCGAGCCGGTGAATCCGAATGCTACGGCTGAAGCGCGTGCGCTACTGAAGACGATCTGCGGGGTATCGGGCCGCTACATTCTGTCGGGACAGCACAACTATCCGAATCACCTTTCGCAGCACACCGAAAAGATGGCGGCGAACATAGGCAAATCTCCGATGGTGTGGGGATCGGATTTCGGCTTCACGGGAGGAGCGGACAGGACTCGATCGAGGGACGCGGCGCGATGATCGACGAGGCGAAAAAGCAGTATGCCGCCGGTTCGATCATCACGCTGATGTGGCACGCCGTCAGACCGACCGAGGACGAACCCGTGCAACCCGGCGCCGGGTGGAAAGGGAGTGTGCAGGCGAAGCTGACCAACGACCAGTGGGCCGCGCTGACAACGCCGGGGACCGAACTGAACCGCAGGTGGCTGGCGCAGGTGGACAATGTGGCGAAATTCCTCAAGCGGCTTCAAGAGGCGAAGATCCCGGTGCTTTGGCGGCCGTACCACGAGAACAACGGCACATGGTTCTGGTGGGGCGGCCGCAAAGGGCCGGACGGATTCCAGGCGCTCTACCGGATGATGTTCGACCGGCTGGTGAACTACCACCGGCTCGACAACCTGGTCTGGGTGTGGAACGCGAACGCGCCAAACGGAAAGAACGCGGGGCCGTATTACGACTATTACCCGGGAGCGCAGTATGTGGACGTACTGGCGTCGGACATCTACGGCGAGTTCCTGCAGAGCCACCACGACGGACTCGTCGAACTGGCGGCGGGCAAGCCGGTTGCGCTCGGGGAAATCGGCCGGCCGCCATCGCTGGAGGCGCTGAAGAGCCAGCCGAGGTGGGCATGGTTCATGGGATGGTCGGACATCTTTGACCGGCAGGTGACGGAGGCGCACAAAACGCTGTTCGGCGATCCCCGGACGCTTTCGCGCGGGGACAAGGTGCCGGAACCGCAGCCCTGAGCGGCCGCCCACGGCCGGCATGCCATCAGTGTGCGCCTGCCTGCGCGGGCGCGGCCTTTGCGAGCAAGGCCAGTTCGTGGCGGTAGAGCGGGTTATCCGGGAACTCCCGTGTAAGGGCGGCCAGCAGATCGCGGCCGCGATTCACGTCGTGGTCGCGTAGGGCCGCGACAGCGAGGAGCAGCCGCGCGAAGGGCGCGAGGTAATGGCCCTTTTCGGCAACGAGGCGCAGTCTTTCCAGGCCGACAGTGCGGTTCGTCTCGCCGCCCGCCGCACGCAGGAACCAACGCACGAGGGGCGGCTTGATGCTCAACATATAATTCTCGATGCCGACAGCCAGCCATGCGTCGTAAAAGCCCGGGTCGCGGGCAAGCAGTTTCTCGGCTTGAATGCGGGCGGCTTTCATTTCCTTGAAAGAGGCGACGTAGCGCTTTTCGATCAGGGCCAGGTAATCGCCGTGAAGGCCGGATGCGAGGACAGAGGCAAACATCGAATTGGCATCATCCGGCGCGCGGGAAGCCAATCTCCGGGCAGCATCGATGGCCGCGTCGAACCTGGCTTTCACGGCAGGGTCCGGTGTGAGCTTGTGGTCCGTCACGAAGTGCTGGTCGTGGGTGAAGAATTCGGATTGAAGGATGTGCATCCGGTCGAACTCGGAGAACAGGAAGGCGGCGGCGTCCGAGGCGGGACCCAATGGGTCGTCCGGATGCAGGCGCTGCCACTCCGCGAAGCTCCGATGCGCTTCGGCGAATTCCAAGTTGTACATCTGCCGATAACCAAGATCGAGCAGCGTGGGCTGGGCGCCGCCGGGAATGGCGGCCGCACAGAGAACAAAAAAGGCGATGGATATGCGGTGAAGCATAGGTCAAATGTCGACGTAGGCCGGGCCGAAAGTTTCCGTGGTCGCTCAGGATCCTTCTCTGAGTGCGATTTCCTGGCGCTCGGATAATCTGACGGATGGCAGTCAGAATGCGTTACGTTTCAGCCGGCCTCACTGAAAACTTGCCGCGCATGAAGGGTCTTCCAGGCACTCGCCGGCTTTCCGGTCGAGGATATCGAGCGGAAGGTTCCCCCACCTCATCAGCGTTTCATGAAAACTTCGTACATCGAACCGGGTCCCGAGTTTTCGTGCGATGCGATCGCGCAAGGCCCGTATGCGCAACTCACCTATCTTGTACGCAAGCGAGATCCCTGGCCGGATGGACCGCGGGACCTCGAGGTCTGCCATGTCCTTTGATTTGCCCGTTGTGTCCATGAAGTACTGCGTCGCCCGCGCCTGGCTCCAACCGCAGTGGTGGATTCCCGTGTCCACCACCAGCCGCACAGCGCGCATCAGGTCCCAACTGAGCTGTCCGAACTTGTCATAGGGATCCGTGTACAGCCCCATTTCGTCGCCTAACGTCTCAGCGTAGAGCGCCCAGCCCTCCATGAACGCGACACTCTGCCGCGTGGAATAGAAGTCCGGCTCCGTCGGGTGGAGTTGCCGTTGCAACGCGAACTGAAGGTGATGGCCCGGCACTCCCTCGTGCAGCATGAGCGTGAGGATTTCGAATTTCGGGCGGACGCTCAGCTTCGTGACGTCCACAACAACGACTGCATCGGTATCGCGGTACATGGCTGCCGGGCCGTCGTGGCGCACCGCTTCGACGGTGAGCTTCTGGGACGGTAGCGTGCGGATGACTTTCGGCAGGAGCGGCTCAATCCGCGCAACCGCCGCACGATATGCATCCAGCAGTTCCTGCTCGGTCGTAGCGTAGAAGCGCTGGTCGGTGTTCATCGAGGCAAGGAACGCATTCAAGTCGCCCTGGAAACCGGCCTGGGACATCACAGCGCTCATTGCCTTGCGGATTCGCACGACCTCGGCCAACCCGATGTCGTGGATCTGCTTCGGGTCGAGCGCGGTCGTGGTGTTACGACGTATGAGTTCCTGGTATACCTCCGCTCCGTTGGGCCAATCGGCGAGGCTGGCGAAATGCGGGCACGCGGGAAGGTATTTGGTGGTTACGAAGTCGTGCAGTTCTCGAAGTGCCGGCGACACACGGTCGCGCATCGAAGCTTGCACACGGTCCGCCCAGACCTGAGTGGCATCCGCGCGCCGCGGCCCGAATGACTGCATCCAGGGCTGCCGTATGGATTCAAGGCTCGTGGCTACCTCGCGAGCCAGAGCTTTCGAAGGCAGCTGGTGAGCATCGATGGCTTCCTGCAACAGTGAAGTGATCTGTGCGACATAGGCGGGAAACGCATCCAACTTCCGGACTCGCGCCGCATACTCTGGCGGCAGAGAACGCACCGTCGTCGCTCCCCACAGCACGCCCGGGCCGTAGCGCGGGTCATCCCAAAATGGGGTGAGGTAGAGCTTCAGGCGGAACTGTTCGACGCGGCGCTCGAGTCGCCACGCGAACAGGTCGTAAGTCGTGCGGTCTTCAAACGCGAGTGCGGCCCGTGGAATCCGTCGCAACGCATCGAGAGTCGCGCGGTCCTGAGTCTCGCGGCTCCGCAAGCCATCCCGGCTCAGATCGGGCCATTTATCCGGCGCAAGTTTCGAGCTTTCCCGATCGGCTGCGATCAGATTGTGCAGACGCTCGCCGGGGCTCTGTTCCGGAGGAGTCTGTGGGGAGGCGAGCGCAGCGGCGAGGCACAGCGCAGGCAGGATGGACACACTGGAATTATAACTACGGGGGAGTAAGTCTGGGGCCACCCTGTGCGAGTGGCCCCTTGGAGTTCTTCAGGCAGTTACTTTCTGCGCTTCGCTTTCTGCTCGTCAGCCCACTTCTTGAACTCGGCCTGCATCTCATCCGACCAGCGGGAATCGACCTGGCCCGGAGTGTACTTGCCTTGTTTCAGCATGAGGTGGCCCCAATCGTCACGGAGCTGGGTATTCTCGGAGGAATCCGCAAGCTTCTCGGCGAGTTGAGCCGGGACAAAAGTCACGCCTTCGGGATCGCCGAGAACGACGTCGCCGGGCATGACGGTGGTTTCGCCGATACGGATCGGAACGTTGATGCCGACCAGCATCACGTTCGCGATAGCCGACGGATCGAAGCCGCGCACGTAACCGGTTATGCCCTTAATCTGGGAGATGCCGGACAGGTCGCGGACGCTGCCGTCGATCACGACGCCGGTGCCGGTCTTGGTGAAAATCGAGGTGGCAAGATTGTCGCCCATGAAGGTGCCGTCCTTGATCTTGCCGAAGAGATCCACGACGATGACATCGCCGGGCTTCAGAGTGTCGATGACCCAGGCATTCTGGCCGCCGGCGCCGACGCGTCCTTCCGCCTTGGCCTTATCGTTGATGACAGCGTTGACGTCCGGGCGGGCGGGCATGAAGACGGCCGTGACTGCGCGGCCGACAAGGCGCTTGCCGGGAACCGTAATGATTTGCTGGAAGCCGGGGGCAAACTGATTAGGATACTTGGCGCCGCGCAGAACGCCCCACGCCTCTTCGGCGGTAGTGTTCTTCAGGCGTTCGAGAACGGAATCGGGCACCAGCGGCCGGCCGTCCTCTGCGCGCTCGCCTTTCCACTCGCGGGTAAAGTCGATGCGCTGTTCTTTGCTGAACATGCCCAGCTGGGCGCGGCCCTCACCGGCAAAGAGCAGGATGAGGGCGAATGATAATGCAAGCTGCAGGTTCCGTTTCATAATCTCGTTATTCTTGCACGTTGCGGCGCCTTTTGCAGCGGGAGCGTCATGAGCGTACCGTTGCGTCGTTGCCACGGATGGGAGCGGGCCGGGCAGGATCGGCCCCTTGGAGTTTCTACATTTTTCAGGCGCCCGGGTTTGACCAAACCGTGGGGCAGGCGGTTTCGCCCAATGCCACTTAAATAAGCTCATCGTGGTTCCTTGCGCGCGGGGAATGTGCGACGACGATGCCAAGCGGCGCGAGGAAAGGATCTCCGTTTCGTTCGTTTCGGATGAGTGCCTTGCGCCGCCGCATCGAGGATATAGAACA
>JAEZIJ010000204.1 GCA_023436715.1 Acidobacteriota bacterium | reverse complement strand
CTCAACTCCGCGCCCTCCTTTGGCGCTGAGGTGGCCCTCGGTGTTGCCCACCGGCAGACTTGCTGCCCCGCGCCATGACGCGCCACCGGGAGCCATCTGAACGGAGGGGCGCGCGCTGGCGCCCCTCAGCCGCGTAGCGCGCCTGCCCTGGTCCTCGAAACCAGCGGCGCGTTGCGGCATGCGCCCGTCCGCGGTCCTATTCCGCGCGGCGCGTTGCGGTCTGCGGGCCAGGCTGATCGGAGCTTCGTCAGCCTGCGGTTGAACGGTGCCTACTTCGATGAGTGTGATGATGAGTGTGTCGTTGTCCTTTCTGGGCGACGTGACGCCCATTCCCAACTGGGTGGAGGAGGAAATGCAGATCATTGCTGTACAGCCTCCGCTGCCAGAGCCAACTCTGCCGCCTGCCGCTTGGCTGCTCCCCGCGCTGCCTTCTCTGCCGCATCCCGCTCGGCCTTGAACTGCGCGAGCAACTGCTCGCTATCGGTCTCGATCACGGAGATGGTGCGCTCCATGCGGTAGCGCACGTAGCCGGCATCGGCGGCGCGCACAAGGCATTCCTGCCAGCGGACGAATGCGGTCGCGGCGCGGATCAGGGTGACCGACAGCGGGAGCGGTCGGCTCGTGAGCCAGGCCGCGCCCACCACGGCGACGAAGGTTGCGAGGATCAGGGGGAAGGTGCTCATGCTGCCTCGATCCGGAACTCGTGCGGCTCCATCTTGCAGATGAAGAACTGCATGCCGCTGCGCTTGGCGCCCTCGACCAGAGTCGGGAAGTTGATGTCGTCGAGGTGCTCGGCGTCGTCCACGACGATCACGCCCAGGTCGCGGTCTATGGCGCGCCGCACCATTACCTTCACCCAAAACTTCACCTGCTCGGCGGTGTTGACTTCCTCGAGCGGAACTCCGTTGAGGTACGCCGCCCCGCCTTCGATCTTCAGGCCGGGGATCGGAAGCGTCTCCAGGAGCTTCGTTTCGAGGCCCTTCAGTCGCTTCAGGGCATCGGTAAGTTTCTGGGATTGCTCCTCGTGTTGGGCGGCCTCCCTTTCGGCGGTCTCGGCGTTGGCGATCGTGCGCCGATCCTCCGCCGCCTTGGTCGCGCGGTCACGGGCTACGGCCGCTTCGCTGCGCAGCGCGGCAATCTTCGGGTCAAGCTCTGCCGCTTTATCCTGGTCGCGCTTCTTCTGGGATTCGCGCGCAGCCTCGACTTCCTTGTCGGACTGAGCCCTGCTCGCGTCGGTGCGCGTTTTTCGCTCCCGCTCAAGAGCCTCAATTTTGGCGTCGATGTCCTTGTCGATTTCATCGGCGCGCCCGCGATGCGACTGCTCGGCCGTTTCCTTCTCCCGGTGGAACTGCTGTAGGGAATCCCGTTCCGCCCCTGCTTTCTCGTCTTCAAGCGACCGGCATTCCCTATCCTTGCGGTCCGCCTCTGCGCCCCAGTCCGATCCGTTCGGCGGTTCCTTGACCGCATCGCGAAGCTGCCCGGCGAAGGTGCGCTTCGTTTCGGCGTCCCCGTTGAACTTCCGCCGGGTCTCGTAGATGTGGTCGTAGGCGGCCCGGATTGCGTCCAGGCCCTCCCGCGGTTCCGCCGCCTTGATCTTGTCCGCGACCTTGGCGGGGAATTGAATCACCCCATCGACCGCCTTCAGTACTGATCCCTGCTCCAGCGCTTGCGGCAGGGTTTCGAGCAGGATATTCGCCTGCTCTTTCGGCGAGGCGTTCATGGCCTTGCGCAGCGGGTCCATGGCGACCGGATCCATGATGCGCTTGAGGAAGGTGGCCGATGCTCCGAGCGTGCCGGCGCGGCTGCTCTTGATCTTGGCCTCCGAGACCTTTCCGGGCTTCAGGTCGCGCCGCACCGTCCAGGTTTCGCCGTCCTCCTCGAGCACGGCCATGATGTAGCCGCTCTCGGAGCCGGTGCGCAGGAGCTTTCGGTTGCCTTCGGTCGAGAACAAGGCGCACACCAGGTCGCGCACACTGGTCTTCCCGGTTCCATTGCGCCCCGTGATGATGTTGACGTCGGCGCAGGTGTAGTCGAAGTTCTCGAAACCCTTCGCGTTCTGGGCGGCGATCTGAGCAAGCCTCACTTCGCACCTCCCTGGAAATCAAAGGCGTCTGCGTTGCGACCGGCGCGGCGTCCTCTGGTCGTCTGCTGCTGGCCCTGCCCCTGCTGCGCGGCAGCGCCTTGCTGCTTGGCTGGATCCTCGGCGGGTTTCGGCGCGGCCGGGGCTTCCTCGACCACAACCCACTTCGGGGCCTCTCCCTCCTCCTGCTCGACCTTCAGGTGCTTCACCTTGCCGCCGTCCTGGTACAGGCAGGTGGTACCGATCTCCAGTTCCATCGGATCGGGCAGCGTGTCGGGCGTAAAGGTGCCGTCCAGGTGGTGCGGAGCGGGGGATTCGCCTTCCGTCTCGTTGCCGCCCTCGCTACCCGACTCCGGCATCGTGGCATCGTGGCCGCGGTTCGGGTCGGCCGAGGGCTTGAACTGGTCGATGGAAAGCGTGGCGGATTCCCTGACTGGGGCGTCCTGAACGTCGCGAGCCTCGTAGGTGTCCAACACATCAACGCCCAGCACGCCGGGCCCGTAGCGCCGTTGCGCTCTGGTGATCGCGCGAGCGAAGTACATGTCAGTCGGGTTCTTGCGGTAATTGTCTTTGCCCAACAACCCAGCAAGCTTCGCGTCGTTCTCGGTGTAGGACACGACCGCCTGCACCATCACGGCGTTGCCTTTAGCGTCGAGGACAATATTGCCGTCGCTGTCTACCTTGGGGCACGTCATGGGTGCCCCCTTGAAATACAGCGGAATCCAGCAGCCCTTGTCGGTGACCAGCATTTGCGGCCACGAGAATCCAGCACGCTGCATCCTGGCAGCCCGAAGGTTGGCCCCCACGGCGACGCGGCCCTGAATAATGTCGATGCCTGTCATGGATTCGGCTGGCGTGAAGCCCATCGCCTCGCCGAGTTCGATCTTCACCAGCGCCCGGGCGATTGCCTCGGACTCGCTCTGTCCCCTGATGTCCGCGAAGCAGCCGGATTTCGCGAACGCTGTCGCCAAACGCTGCTTATAGTCAAGTTCAGCGCGGCGCAGAATGAGGCGCTCCTTCGCCGCGCGCTCCGTCTCGCTGATGACTGAGTCCAGGGCGGCGAGATTCCGACGCTCTTCAGAGCGCGCGTCTTCCTGCGTCGTCGCTCCACTGATTGGTTGTGTCTGTGTTCCCACTGTTTTCTCCTCC
Source organism: Acidobacteriota bacterium (assembly GCA_023436715.1). Classification (GTDB taxonomy): domain Bacteria; phylum Acidobacteriota; class Terriglobia; order Bryobacterales; family Bryobacteraceae; genus Fen-330. The sequence goes on along the minus strand of JAEZIJ010000204.1, from coordinate 67,751 downwards.
TGCTGACTGGTTGACTACTTGGAACCGTTCACCGCCACCGAGACCGGGTGCGCCGCATACCTGCACGTCGCGTGGTAGCCGCACCACTTCGCCGTGCAGCACCAGTGTCCGATCTCGGCCGGCGTGAAGACCCCGGACTCGATCACCCGGCTCATCTGCGCGATGCGCTCCATGAGCGGGTTCAACTGCTGTTCCGTGCGGGCCGAGTTGAGCACGACCAGTTTCGTCTCGCCCTTCTTCGGGGTCCGCACGCAAAAATCAAGCGCCACTTTCGGCGGGATCGCGCCGTCGATCTGCCGCACTGCCAGGGCGTAAGTGGTCAGTTGGAGCGATGTGTCGGCGGCGGTCTTTACGGGGCTCTTGCCGCTCGTCTTGGTATCCCTGATGCAGTCGGCTTCCTGGATGTCGATCTCCCCAACCACTTGGATCGGGAGGCCGTCCACGTCGAGCACCCACTTGCGCGCGACATGCACCGGCTGGATACTCGGCGCCGCCTCGCCGTGATGGAGCGCCGCCAGGGATACGCTCGTGTCGAGCGCCCTGTCGCGGGTGTCGACACCCTCTTCCTGGTCGTCTTCGATCAGCCGAACGCCCTTCTCCCACTCGGCGACTAGCGTGTCACGGGCGGCGTCCTGGATCTCGTCCGCAGGGCGGAGCTTGCCGGTCTCCTTCTTGCATTCCATGTCGGCGCGGACGGCCCGGTCTACGGCCGTACCGATCAGCATGCGGGCCGAGGGCGGGATGCGCTCGCCGAAGATGTGGCGCCGCTCGAAGGCGATTCCGCAGCGCGCGAGTGACTCAAGGCCGGTCGCGTGGAGTTGGAATTTCTGTCCCATTAGCGTGCCACCTCCGCCATGACGGTCCGGGTCTCTTCCTGGGTCTCGGCCACGCGCCGCGCAGCGTATTCGTCGTCGGACTCCAGCTGCGGGACACTGTTGCGCAGGTACACGCGCTTTCCGACGTCCTCGTTCGCAAGCACGCGTCCGAATGCCAGTTGCGCCCTCCAGCCAGCGCCGAAGAAGGGGACACAGGATCTGGCCACATGACCGCTCGTGACGACTTCGAACGGAGCCTGCTTCTGCTCTTTCGCGTCCGGCTTGCGAACGTGCGTCGCAATGTGGCCGGCCGTTAGCGCCATGCCCACCGCCTTACCGAACGCTTCTGCGTATCCGTCCCGGTCCTCTTTTTCGGACCGATCGGAAACGTGCAGTTGCGCGATCCGGCTGAGCAGCGCCCGAAGCTCGGCGACCTCCCGCTCCAGCGCGGCGCGCGTTCCATCCTTTACCGGCGTGACCACGACGATGGAGTTTTCAAACGGGATATCGACGACCGTGATCTCTTGGATGACTTCGGCAACGCACCAGTCGTCCAGGTTGCGCGGGCGCTCGCCATCGCCCAAGACGTCCTCGGCGCGAGTCTTCAGCCACTCGGCGGCCTTCGGTTCCTCGGTGAACCAAACGACCTCTGGAGTGACGTTCTGGTAGTTGATGGCGGCGTACATGGCTAGTTGCCCTCCAGCACGCCCTTGACGAGCATGTACGCCTCGATACAGTCGGCGTTCAACTCGCAGGCTTCATCGTGCGTGTAGTTGCTCGGGTTCAACTCCCGGCGCCCCAGGATGTCGAACACGTCCTTGAGCGCGGTCTCGAGCTTGGTGATGCGCTCCTGCGGGCTCGACGGCTCGCCATCGTCCTGCTGGGGCGGCACTTGCGGAACGCCAGCACTCCGCTTCGCCAAGGCCTGGTGCCACTCTTTGTCGAAGTCCAGCATGGCCTCGTGCGGGCTGTTGCCAAACCCGGCCACGCCGTCCTGAAGGTTCTCTCCGTACAGCGCGCACCACTGGTTACCGTCGATGAACAACCGCGGGCGCAACTGCATGGAGGGCCGGAGCCGCTCCATTTCGGCCGTTTGCGCTGCGAGCGCGGCCTCGTGAAGCACGTTCGCAGTTCCAGGATTCAGGGCGAAAGGTTCCATTTACCTGACCCCCGAGGGCGCCGGATACATACCCGGCAGAGGCACTGCGGATCTGATATCGTTCTGCACTGCGGACCTGATATCGTTCTGCTTGTGGATCGGCTCCGGCCACTGCGGCTCGGGCGCTTTCGCCAGCGGCGGGCCGTAGCTGATGCCGTACACCCCGCCGCCGGGGAGCGTGAACTCCAGCTTGAGGTAATTGCTGTCGGATTTTCGTGTATGCGGAATTCCGTCGATGAGCCCCAAGAAAGTACGGAACTCCTTCTCTCCCCACACGAAGTGCTCCACCACCGAAGGTGCCGGGATCTCCGGATGCGCCTCCAGAAAGTCTGCCGTCTCGCGCAATGCCTGAATGCGCTTCTCGCGTTCCTTTTCCATCTTTTCCTCCCGCTGACTCTCAATACACCCCACGCACGCCAGGATCTTCGCCCCGGTCGCGTGGTCCGTGTAATCCTTGACTTCGGCCCGCGCGTGCCATTCCCCGCACAGGTCGCATTTCGCCGCGCACTTCGCGCAGCGCGTCTTGCCGTCGGCGCAGATATGGGCCGCGCCGTTCTCCCGGCAGTAGTCGCACAGGCTCTCGCTGCAATCGGCGCAGGAGCCGGTGTAGATGTGGCAATCCGGATGGCCGTCCTCGTCGCGTTGGGGTCGGAAACTGCTCTGGAACTGCGTTCCGCAATTGACGCAGGTGCCGGCGTCATACTTGCGCTCCGGCAGGACCATGGAATTCTCAAGGTTTCCGCTCATCTCTCCCGCCCTCCCGCCATCGCATCGAGAACCGCCGCCCCGAGAGCGTGTGCCTCCTTGCCTGTGAATCCCCACGGCGCCTGCCCATCGCGGAAGAACACCGTCAGGCTTTCGCCGTCCTGCTGAATGCGCGTGATTGCCGACAGGTCCACGAATCGCGATCCGATTTTGGTGAGGTGCTTCATCCCCGGCACCCCATCATCACGACGAGCATGAAAAGCCCGATGCAGACCAGCGCCGTGACGCGCCAGAATCGGCGGTCCTTCTTCGCTCGCCGCAACTCGTCGCTTGGCGTTAATTCCAGCACCCGGTCCAATTCGCTCCGGTAGCGGTCCCGCTCCGAGGCGAGATAGGAGTTGTGCGTCAGGGCCACGCGGTTATCGTTGAGGGCGCGGCGGTATTCCTTCTCAGGAACCCAGGTCATGCCGTCATGCTCGATCACCTCGGCCAGCGAATCGGCCGAGATGCGGGGCCGGAGCATGCGGCAATCCCTTTCGCCGTTCTCCAGCGAGAAGCGCCGCCGCGTCCGCTCCCGCGCCTCCCGGCAGGCCTCTTCCGCTCGGTCGATGATCTCGCGCGTGGTGGGTTCGGCGGCAGCGTCCTGTTCGTCCACGGCTATGCCGAGCGCGTGCATCCGGATGCAATCTTCCGTGGTTAGCTTCACAGTTCCTCCACGATGCGATACACGCTGCTGACCGAGCCGCCGAGCGACACCATGTGTCCGACCTCTCCAGGCGCGCATGGCTCAACCACCAGCCGCTTCCGTTTCGGCGCGGGGCGGAGGATGAGGCGAGGGTGTAGGTGGTTCCATACACAGATAACTAGCCTCGCCTCACCGTTGCAGTAGTGAAAAAAGCGTTCGTGGTAGCGAGGCGGGAGGAATTCCGCGAACCCCCATCCATCAGGCGGACTTAGTTCCGCCAGAGGCTTGCGGTACACGTCCTCCACCGTGATCCACCGCTTCTCGCTCTCCGACCACCAGCACTCATTGGCCGGCGCGGGCATCGGTGGGCGGGCGGGGAGACGACGGAGAATCCAGCGCTTGCCAAAGCTCCACGTCCACGCGCCCCCCTGGAGCACTTCATCGATAGGCTTACCTTTGGAGTTCTGGCAAAGAAACCACTCGCCTTCCCTCGGCTCGGAGTACCGCGGCTTCTCCTCATGCGCAAACTCGCCGGCATACTTCTCGGGGATCTGGGGAACCGGAGGCGTGTCGTCCTTCGGATCCATCGCCTGGGCCGCTATATTGAGTAACCTGGCCGCGTTCTCAAGGGCGGAGCAGACGGTGTGAATCTGTTCGGTTGTCATAGCTCTATTCCTCGCTTGTTCCGCCTCACTCTCAGAGATTGCGGACTGGATGACTTCGGCACTACGCTCGACCGCCGGGAGCATGATTGGGCGCCCAAGGTTGTATACGCCAATTAGTTCATGGAGCTTCTCCGCTGCCTTTCGCGCCGAGGCGGAGAGGGTCATTGGTTCACTCCTTCGGCCTTGGCAAGCACCTTCGCAATCAGTGCAGCCATTTGGCCGTCTTCCATGCTTGCCATCCGACCAGCCGTGGCCTTCTCTTCCGCGGTCATCGCGTCCCGGTCGGTGCGGAACATCTGGCGAATGCCGCTGAGGAGGGAGTAAAGGTCGGGGGCCGCCGCCATCAAGTTGGCGTTGGCCTCAGCAATCGGATGCCGTGCGTGTAGAGCATCCCAATCGTCCGATTCCTCGTACTCACGCACATCAAGGAGTGCGATCTCTAGGTCACCGGAGGCGACTACCGCGAAGCATGAAGACATGGAATTGCGCCCATCGTCCTCGTGGAACCACGCGCTCCACGGTCCCGGTGTATGTCCGCTCATATGCGCCCCCAGTACCCGCGCTCGCCAATCGCGCGCCGCCGCACTCCACTGCGCACGGCAGACACGATGCCGGCTGCGAAGAAAAGAATCAGCAGCGTGAGAATCAAGCCTTGCCCGATGGGTGTCATATTGCCTTCCGATCCGTCCGCGGGTCTGGGCGGCCCTGCGGCCTGGGGCCGCGCTTTCCTTTGAGTGCGCCGAGCGCGATGCTGAGCAGCGCCCAGGCAGCGGCGACGAAGATGAACGGCAGTGCCGCCTCGGGCGTCACAAAATGGTGGCCGCGAGTGCCGCTGTTTGCGGCCACCATTGTCAGCAGGACCAACAGGGAAACGGCAGATGCGCTCGTCATGCTGTCCTCTTCGATAGCGCCCGGCGCAGGTTAGCTTTTTCGTACTCTGCCTGAATCTGCGCGCGCTTCAGTTCGGCCTGTTTGTCGTCCTGCATGTACTCGATAAGAACTTTGAGAATGAGGTCTTGCGGCAGCGCGCGTCCGTTGGCACGGGTGGCGAACTGTGTGGCCTTCAGGCTCTTTCTGAGCTTCAGAATGGACCGGACAATGGAACGTTTCAGTTCCGGACTCACCGCCAGACGGTCGATTACAGCCCCTCTTTCATTTGTGTTTTGAGAGGCTTTGAAAATTCCTTCTTCCCGTCCAGGCGGCTTGCGATTAATCTCATTCATGTGAATCAACTCCTGCTGGCTTTTGGAGAGCGTGGTTTGCGGTCTTTGATTTCAGAGGCGCGCTTCAGGATCGCCTCCAGGACCGTCTTGGACTTGCCGGAACGTCCGCGCCGCGCCCCCGAGAGAATCATGGAGATGAGCGGCAGCGGCCAGAAGCCGAGGGCGTCCTCAAGTTCCTTGGCGAGCTGATATGCCGAACCGGGGTTGGCTGCGAAGATTTTCTGCGCTGCCTTGATTTCGGTTTTGCTATTATCGGCTTGCATGTTCCGTTAACCAGTTCACAGTTGGAATGGTAACGGAAAGACGAATACTCGTCAAGACGAATTTTGAGAAAGACGCATATTCGTCTCGCAAAAGACGCGTATTCGTCTGAAACGAAAGGAAAAATAAATTCATGCCAGAACCGGGTAGCCTCTCACTGACCGTCTATGAAGAGGACAAAAGAGCGATCAAGCGGGCAGCAGTGGACCGCGACATTACGATCCGCGACCTGGTTCGGGAAATGTGGAACGCTTATCTGTCACGACCAGTACCAGCAGGGGAAGCCAGTACTATCGCACAGGACCGCAAAGGAGACCCTAAGGTCCAAGAGCTGCATCGGCTCATTGATGAGCTTGCAGCCCTGGAGGACAATGAGGCGATCGAAATCGCTCGGGGGAGTGTCCGGAGCATTCTGGGGGTAGTGCGACTCCGAAAAAAGAGAATGACAGATGAGGCTAGTGCTAGAAAGACTGAGGAGCCTTCGGGCGGTGGCGGAAGCCCCGGAACAGAAGGATCTGCGTCAGAACATCATCGCGCTCTGCGAGCTATACCTCGCCGCAAGCGAGGCGCTTGAGGGCACAGTGGCGCTCGCTGAACGCTTGTCGGCGGGCAGGGTAATTTCAATCGACAGGCGCGAACCGTCGCGCCTGGACCTGCACATCGCGTACTTCCACCGGGCACCGGGCGCTTTTTTGACCGAGCAGGCCCGTGACATTCGATCCTGCATAGCCTGCGGGATGCGAAGTGTACCGCTCTCTGGGCAATGGTCCCGTGTGGGAAAAGTGGCCGCGCAAGGGATCTCTATGTGGTACCACTGGGCGGCCCTACTGCCCGCGGCGGCCCTCCGAAACGCTGGGCACTCAGAGGCCCGTCACATCAACCAGTTGCTCAACCTGATGGAGCCAATGGCGGCCTGATGAACGCATTCATCTTCGACCTTTGGTACGCAAACATCGCTGTAAAACTGCTGTGTCTAGTGCTGCTGTTCAGGCGCCGGCTCGCCGGTCGGTACTGGGAGTTAGTCCTCCTGGTAACCGTGAATCTGGCGAGCGCGGCATGGCAGCGGATAGCGCTCTGGCGCGGAGGGGCAGGAGAGTACAATCACCAATGGTTCGACTCGGAGCCGTTCTTGATTGCGGTCTACTCCGTAGTGGCCTTGGCTGCGTTCGGTAGGCTCGGGAAGTTCTACCGGGTGGGACGTGGGGGAGTAGTGATGGCGGCCGTCTTCGTGGTGCTCGCTGTAGCGGCCGTCCTCTCCACGCAGAGCGTCGGGGTAATTGGATGGGACGGTGCCCCGCGGATCGTCTTCCTTGCCCGCCAGTTCGTTGGGATCGTATTCTTGTTTCTGCTTCTGGGAGCAGGGTTCCTGCGGTCATTCCAGATGAACGTGCCAGCCAACGTGATTCGGCACATACGCATCCTCAAACTGTACTTCCTGTCGCAGTTGGCGGGGCTCGTGCTGCTCAACCTCGACATGCCCGTAGCGGCCTCGTTCCCACTGGTGGGCCTGACGATGGTCTGCTATGTGTTCTGGTGCTTAGGAATCGTGCCCGAGGGGGAGCGATACGAGGAGGAGCCGCTCATCACGGAAGAGGAGTGCGATCGGATGCTGGAGTCGGGGAGGCGACTCTCGAGGAATCTGGCAGAAGTCAGGAAGGCGCCCCGCAGCGATAAGAGGAACGCCTTCCTGGTGGGGTTTATGGGTTAGTTGGCGCGTTCGCACACCGGGGGGCAGCGCGGCGGCGGGTTATCGCCGGTGGCAACCATGCCGCTCCAAGTTCCGATGCCGAGCAGGGCAAACGTGATAGCAGCAAGCAGAATCCTCATGACAACTCCTTTCAAGGGCATCACCCCATGATGGTCTTACTGGTGCTTGGCGGGGCCGCGCTAATCGGCGGGGCCTTCGCCTTTCTGTTGCGGGCGGTTGTGTCCAGTCCGGTACCAGGGCAACAGGAGCTTCCGGCCGAACTGGGCGGGGATCTTTCAAAGCTGGAATTGCTGACGCCATGCGAGTGCCGGCGAGAATTGCGGGCGCTTCTGCGGCGCGTCCGGAGCGACTACGGTTCCCTGGAGAGTGCGGCCAAGGCGCTCATGCTGACGTCGCCGGTTGACCGTCCCGACCTCACCCGCGCGCTCGTGCGCTCGCGGATGAAGTTCGAACTGGCCATGGCGGGCATGCGGATCCAGATGGCGCTCAATGCAATCGGCGTGAGTCCGGTGCGTACCGGGGCGCTGGTGCGGTCCGTGGCTGGCATCCGCACGGTTGCGCGGGCGGCGATATCTCAACAAGGGGAGCAATGCGCGCATTGACCTTGATCGTGTTCTCGGCGGCCATCCTTCAGGCCGATTCGACAGCCCTGGACATCCGCGGAGTCACGTATCCCGGCCCGAACTGCGAGCCGCCGGTGGTCCGCACGCTGGCCCTCGCGCCGCATTTCACGGACGCCTCGTACTACGTGGACTTCGAGGTGGTCATCGGCGATTCCGGAATCCCGCGCATCACGGGCACACTCAACACGCATCTGCCGTTCGGCCGCTGGCGCGCGCTGCGGGCGCAAGGGATCAGCGGGAACACAGAGGAAGGGGTCTACGGCGACGTGTACAAGGCCATCGCCCGCGCCGTGCTTGAGAATTCGCGCTTCGAGCCGGCCGTGTGCGGAGGCCAGCGTACGGCGGTCGCGGCTGCGGTGCGATTCCGCTTCGACGTGGAGGGCAGGCAGGAGCCAGGCCCGGCGCCCGGATGCTCAGACCCGGTTGTGATATACAAGCCGCCCTCACCCGATGACCGCCGCGGACCACCGGCGCGGATCACGGTGGGCATCGTGGTGGACGATTCCGGCCGCGTCACGCCCGTTTCGTTCCATCCTGCCGAGGTGCAGCCCGGCCCAGTGGTGCGCGGGCTCGACTGGCAAGCGGAGTACGAACGGCTGATACGCGAGAACCTGGCGCGGTGGAAGATGCGGCCCGCGAGCTGCAATGGGCAGCCGGTGAAGAAGGCCGCCGACGTCACGTTCAACTTTCATTGGCGGGTGGGAGAGTAGGCTTTCTGTGCCGGCTCCCTGGAGCCAGCGCAGGCCACGGCTTAGCCCGCTTTACGCAACGAGCGCCGTGGCAACTGGGGTTGACACGAATCGAGCGAGGAGGGCTCCTCGGTGTGGCCGTCCGCCCGCCCGCAGCGGCACGCCGCGCCCCAGTCGTTCCACCATCCGCACTCGGGGCATTTCCACCGCCGGCGCTCGCCGTCATCCCATATCGTGATCCCGCGCTCGATCCGCGTGCAGAGGGCCACGCGAGGAACACGGCCCACCCCACTCAGCGCCGCGCTTTCAGCCGTTCTCCGCAAAAGTGACCCCTCGGAAAGCCTCGACTCCAGGCAAAAAAAGTTAGCATTTTTGCTCACTTTTCGCTTGACTCAGTAAGCAAAGTTGCGTATCATTAAAACATGACGGCGAGCGAACTTAAGCGGAAACTGACGAAGCTGGGATGCACGTTCGAGCAGGGCACGCGCCATCTCGTCGTCGAGTACAACGGCAAGCGGACTGAAATGCCGCGCCACCCGTCCAAAGAAATTGCGACGGGCACGTACTATGCGATTCTGAAGAAACTCGGGATAGGAGAGTGACACATGAAGTATCCGGCAGTGTTTGAGCCCGTTGACGGCGGAAAGATCCTCGTGACCTTCCCTGACGTGGACGAAGCTCTCTCGCAAGGCGATAACGAACAGGATGCCCTGGAAATGGCCGAAGACGCCCTGGTCACCATGTTTGCGTACTACATCCGCCGCGGATTGCCAGTGCCTCATCCCAGCAGGCCGAAGGGCAAGAAGTATCGCATGATCGAGTTGCCCGCAATGATATCGTTGAAGGTCGAGCTTTACATGGCATTTCTTGCCTCGGGCATGCGCAAGGCCGAACTGGCCCGGCGGCTGGACATCCCCAAGACCACGATAGACCGCCTCTTTGACTTCAAGAACCATACTCGTCTCGATCAGATCGAGGCGGCATTCAGCGTGCTCGGCAAGCGCGTTGCCATTGACGTTCGGGATGCCGCGTAGGTCACACGAGCGCCTGCTCGATCCCGACGTACCTGCCCTTGATTCGCGCCCAGCGGGCCTTCTGCGGTCGCACATCGACATGGATGAAGCCGAGGCCCGAATCGGGGTACAACCCAATCCCGCCGTCGGAGATGGCGGGAATGCGGAGGGCTGCCTCGTAGAGTTTGCGCCACCCGCACTCGGCCGAGATGTCGGCCGCGATGCCCTGGCAATGCTTGCTGTGCGGCTCTCCGCCGATGGCCTTGTTGTGCGCCTCGCAGCGGTATCCGGAATTGATCCGGATAGCTACTCCGACGATGCCGCGTAGACCCTCCAGGGCCGAGGCGAGGGTTTGGGCGATCGGCGCCTGACCGCAGCATGGACACGCGAACTCTTCCCGCGCGAAATGCTCGGTCATCCTCTCGCGCTGCGCGGGCGGTTGTGACTGCGCTTTGAGTTTCACGGCTTAGCCGCTCCCGGAACCGCCATGCCTCCCTTCACGCCCAGGCTGACCAACAAGATTTCCTTGAAGGTGTCGAAGGTCACCTGCGCGCCAGCCACGTAAGATGGAGTCATCCAGAAAGACAGGAGCCCCATGAGCAGCATCCCGGCGAGGCACACCAGGATGATTCTCAGCAATGCTGTCTGAACTTCTTCAGTGGACATCAGAATAACCTCCCCAGCGTCTTGTCCCACGCGAACTTGAGAATCACCATCGGCAGGCTCGTCCCGCGTCTCACGTTCTTGACGATCTGCCTGCTGTCGTCGAGCATCACGGGAACATTTAGTTCGGCCGCCTGAGCCACGGCTGGCGCCGCCTTGCCGACGGCCTCGGATGCCTCAGCAACGCCGCGGCTGGCGACCGTTGCGGACTGGACCGCAGCCGAAACGTCGAGATACAGGTCATCCCAGGAGTCGTTCGCGTTGCGCGCCAATCGCGTCGCTTCGGCCCCGAGGGAACCGTAGGGCAAGACCGCAACGGTGGCATTCTCGAGAATTGGACGCACGTCCGCGCGGAGACCGGCCGCCGTGGCGTTCGCCGAGGCAAGCTGGTCTCTCAGGTTCACCCGAGCGGAGCGAACCTCCCTGAGCGCTTCTGCCAGCCGCGCATCGGCGGATTCACGTGCGGCCTGGACCTCGTGGACGAGCGCGGCTTGGGTGGCGGCCAGATCCGCGCGCGCCGCGGCTACGGAACCCGCCAGCGCGTCCCCGGTGGCGCGGAGGTCCGCCCGCGCTGCGGCGAGGCTGTGAGCGGACCAAAACGCGGCCACGCCCAAGGCGAGCAGGCAGAGCGCAGCCGCGATACGGAGGGCGATGGAAGCGGGCTTCATGGTCAGAAACTCTTCGTGATCCACCCGGCGAAGCCGAGCTGGACATCGGTTCCGTTGATCTTGACCGCCTTAACTTGGGCCTCCAGGCTCAGCGTGTCGAGCTTGGACCAGATCCTTGTCAGGTCATAGGCGAGTCCGCCGCCGCCGCCGAACATGGCCGTGATGGCGCTGCCCTGTCCGGAGTCGTCCGATTGGGTGACGGCGCCACCGGCTGAGCCGAGCGCGATCAGGCTCCAGCCGCCCCGCTTGGCGAGCACCTGACGCAGGCCAACCTGTATGGTGGAGGTTACGGCGGTGGCGTTTGCGAACTCCAGTGTCGCCCAAGTGCCGTCGGTGTTGGCCGCGCGCATGCCGAAGCCGATACCGAGCGTGGGATTTACGGAGGCGGCCCGCGAGAAGCCTACGTTCGCACCGATGAAGTAGGCCGGCTGGTCGGTTGCGGTTTGCGCCACGGACGGTACCGCGAGCGCGAGCAGAATCAGAACTGCGAGTAGATGTTTCACTGATTTTCTCCCGGGGCCTTGAATGCCCCGCCTATGTAGCTCCAGCCGATGCACGGCACCGGCATAAGGTTGTCGATGCGGACCGCCTGCGGGAAGTGCAGGAGGACGAAGTTCGGGTCGGCCACGATGATGTTGACCACCGTGCGGTTTTCGATCAGGGCGTAGATGTTCGTTGGAATCGGCATGGATCACTCCCACCAGGTCACAATCGCTATGCCCGAGCCGCCGGAGCCGCCGCTGTATCCGGCTTCCGCTCCGGTAGCGCCACCCCCGCCTCCGCTCCCGCTGTTCGGTACCGCATTGCCGCCCACGCCTGTGCCGGGATTGGCAAATCCACCCTTGCCGCCTCCGCAACTGCCGCCATGGGCCCCTCCAGATCCACCGCCACCGCCATACCCGTAGAGCCCAGGCCCGCCTATCCCGCCACCCGCAGAGCCACTGATCCCTCCGCCCGCGCCGCCAGCCCCGCCGCCACCTCCGACAAGTCCGTAAAGGTCGGACGCCCCTGTCCCTCCGCTGCCGTCTCCGCAGTTTCCGCCGAACGCCCCGGAAGTCCCGTACCCACCGTTTGCCGCCAAGAGAGGCCCGAAGTACGAACTGCCTCCGTTTCCGCCTGGGGCGCCGCCAGCCCCAATAGTCACAGTGAGCGCCCCGGAGACTTGAACCATGCGCCTGACGACTTGGCCTCCTCCTCCACCGCCGCCGGACCTGGCATTGCTTCCACTGCTACCCGCTCCACCTCCGCCTCCGCCCGCAACGAGCAGCACCTCGACCCATCCGCCCGCTTGCAACAGCGCGGCCGACGGTGCGAACGTGCCGCTCGAAGTGAAGGTCTGCTGTTTCTGAATCCTGCCCTGGATGTATGCCATGTGGATACCTCAGAAGATGAACCAGTTCGCCCCGTCCGACATCATGGACAGGGAATCGTTGTACTTGGCGATCGACACGCTCGGGAAGCCGTCGATGGTCTGCCCGGCAACCTTCGGCTGCACGGTCACCGCATTGGCGCTCGTGTCGGTTTTCTTGACGTGGACCTTGAAGCCCGAGAAGCCGGCCGCCGTGAAGATGTTCCGCGACACCGCTCCGGCCGAGGCGTTGACCTTTTCGAACACCTCCTTGTTGGCGCTCGAGATGTCTCCGCTCGCGCTCACGCTCACCACTGAGGGCAGCGGCGGGACAATGAGTCCTCCCGAGATCTGGATCATGGGCGTGACGGGCGCGATCATGCCGTTCGGACGCACGACGAACATCTGAATGCTGGTGCTGTTCGGCAGCGCGCAGATCGGCCCCGGATAGGTCATGTTCGCCGGCCAGGAGAGCGTGCGCCCGCCTATGGCGTCCTGGGTGATGATGAACGTCAGCATCTGGCCGATGGAGACCTTGACCAGAGAGGAGGCAGAAACGTTGCCCGAAAGGGTGAGATCGAACTCGGCCGCTACCGAGGCGTCGAAGGTGACCGCCGTTGCATACGGAACCACCACGATGGGCGATGTGAAATCCGCCCCCGTCTTGACGTTCGACAGCACCGACACAAGGTTGTTGAAATCCGCGTCCGAGGTCGAGAATCCCTTGTTCGCCAGCATCTGGCAGAAGGCCGCCGGGAACATGGAGACCTGGTGCGCGAACTTGTTAAAGAGCGGCGAGGGCAGCAGTGCGTCGAGCACGGCGCCGCCCGTGCGCATGACGTCGGAGGCGTACTGCGAGTCCGTCTCGGAGTTCTGGAGATCGGGGTTGAAGGTTTTGAAATTGCTGGTAGCCGGCATATTGCTCCTTACACAAAATGTCCGAGGTCAAGCCCGGCGACGTAGTCGTCACTGCGGTCCAGACCCAGGATCGGCAGTGTCGGGAAACTGTAGTTGTAGAGCACTCCCTGGGGCCGTGGCACGATATAGCCGTGCGAGATCAGGTCCTGCATGATCGAGGTGAAGGCGCCGGAGATCACCAGCGTCACGGTCATGTCCTGGTGGTCGGTGACCAGCAGCGTGCCGCCGGGGAAGATCCGCCGCCACATGGCGAGCAGGGTTCCAATTCGCCCATCCCAGTGGTTTTGCATGATGCGGGCCTTGAGCAGGAAGCGGTAGCCGTCATCGTCCAGGATTGGGCTCACGCCGTTCGACGGCTGGAAGTCCACCGTGCGCCGCTGGCCGATGATGTTTCCGAGCACGTCCAGTTGCGGACCGACCGCCTGGTTGATGTCGAAGGCCGGGGCGAACGTCATGAGGCAGATCAGGCCGTCTTGAAACGGCGTGATGCTGGCGGTGAGCCAGGCCAGCATCTTCGCGGCGGTCTGGTACTCGGAGGTGACGAGGCCGCGGTAGTAGGCGAAGGTGGTTTCGCCTGCGGATTCCCCCGGCGGGGTTCCGGCGTAGACTTCTCCGGCCGCCGCTTCACCGGCTGCGGGCAGATTCATACCCTGATCTCGCTTTTGATAGACTCTGGCATGTGCATAGAACCTCTGTGTTGTTGTTGGTGTTCTATCTGTCGGCCTTGCTGACTTACGACTATTACGACCGCATCGAGGTCCCGCGGCACGACATTCGCGTGAGTTTCCACCGCTCCGTGGTGGACGGGACCGCGCCCTACCAACTGCGTTACCGAGTGCTCGTCCCTTACGTTGCCGAGGGAATCATGAAAGTGGCCGGACAGATATTGCCTCCGGAGAGATCCTTTCGGCTCACTTACATGGTTCTTAATTTCGCCGCTCTGGCCATCTTCTTCGGATCGCTTCTGGGATTGCTACACCAGTGGTTCGGTCCCGGACTTGCATATTTCGGCTTGGCGCTCTCGGCGGTGATTATCGACTTTACCTTTCGCCACCACTCCTTTCACCCGTGGTCATTCTGGGAGGCCAGCCTCTGCGCCCTTGCGATGCTCTGGATAAGCAGAAAGCACTGGTCCCGCCTCGTACCCCTCAGCATCGCCGCTGCGATGATTCGCGAAACGACTGCATTACTGCCGCTCGGCTTCTTGCTGGCAGTCCTTCCGCTGAACCCGAGACACTGGAGGTCCGCCGAACTCAGAAGAAGAGAAGTGCGAGTCGCGCTCGGAAGCATTTTCGCGTGGGCCGCAACGCTCGCTGCGGTTCACGCCGTCGTTGGATACCGTCCGGCTACGTTCTCCATCCAGACCGCGATCGCCGGAAACCTACAAGACCTGCGCCTGGCCCTGATTCTGAACTTTCTGATGGCCGGCCCGCTGCTAATGCTGGCTGCGCGCGGTGTCCTCCGCAGTGCTCCGGTAGTCCGAGGAATGGCGCTCGCAGCAATTCCCTACGTCTGCGTTCTCTCCGTGATCGGCTACTGGTGGGAAATACGCTACTGGATGGCGATTCTGCCCGTGTTAGTTCCCGCCGTAATACAAGGGCTTATATATCAACGAATCTCCTGCGAGCCCTTAGACAGGAACGTGCCTGCCGAAGCATGGTTGTCGTACGTCGCCCGCAAGTAAGCTGGCGACAGGATGGATCGCGCGTAGCGCCACTCGTCCAGCATCCCGCTCCAACTCGCGCCGCTGTGCGCTGAGAATCCGAGATACAGCGGTTGGCTTGCCGACACGTGGAAGGCGAGCGAGCCAGGATACGTCGTCAGGCTCGCCTGTGCGTCAATAAGCGCCGTCATTCCGACTCCTCCGGCATTGGTGTACTGGCAGGCGTATAAGTGCCAGTTCCCGTCTGCGATATTCACTCCCGCAGGGTTCGCGAACGATCCACCGAAAGTAGTTCCGTCGCTCAGGGTAACCCAACATTCCAGCAGCTTGCTGGTCGCATGGATGCGCGAGTAGAACCTCGACTGCGTTCCGCTGCCCGGCCAATTCGACGCGATCATTCCGCTCCCGTTCGCCGAGGCCGTCTTGATCCAGCCCATCTGTGTCATTGCCGTATCGCCAGCGATATTCAGAGTCGCTGCTGGGAACTGCAAGAAGCTGCTGTTCGCGTAAACCAGAGCCCGTCCGACCTGCCCCGCGCCTTCCAGTTGCGACGGCCGGCCTTTCACCCCGCGTCGATCCATCCACGAAGTCTCCGTGGAGTCCTTCGCATACAAGCCCAGGTCCGTCTCCGTGAAATGCTCGACTACCGAATATCCGGACCACAGTGTAGCCTTGTCCTGCTGCGCCGTAGGGCTCGCATTGCCGTAGTACAGGTAGAATTGCGTGGGCGCCGCTGCACTCACGTGCGGTAGCCGTGCATGCGCCTCCGTCAGCCAACTCAACCGAGCCGGTGAGGGGTACGCCTGCACGCTCATCGCGTAGTTCGTATAGCTCGTGTAGGTTCCGCGCAGCCAGAACAGGCGGAGGACGTTTCCCGCAGGGCCCCAGGCCACGAGCGGGCGATAGTTGTTGCCGTCGGCACTGATCGTCGTGGTGGTCCACGTTGCTCCGCTGTTCGCCGTGACCTTCTTCTCCAGAACGTAGTTCGGCAGACCGTTGTTGCGGCTCAGGTACACCACATTTGGGTCAGCCTGATCCAGGGCTATACCTCCGGAATAGAATCCCGGGCCGACCGTGTTCGGGTGTGTTCCGCCCGGAGAAATCTCGTTGTCGATCCAGCCTGATCCGTTCCACACCGCTAATCGATAGCGATGGTCCGGGTCGGAAGTCTCGGTAGCGCCCGGGAACACGGTGTATGCGACGACTGGGTTTCCGCTGCTGTTCAGGGCAATATCCCAGATCCAACACGAGGCGTCCTGGCCATAAGCTGCCATTCCATCGGTGTAGGTCCACACTCGCGTCCACGATGCAAGGTCCTGCGCTCCACCCATCGGGCCGATCAGGGTTCCAGAGAGGTCGTAGAGGTTCGCGCCGTCGAACTTTGCTGCATACAGGGAATTCTGGCGCGACGTGTCCGGATGCGTCGTGACCATCGCAAGGTAGATCCATTGACGGTCTGCGCTCTGGGTGGCTTTCACGTAGTTGTACGTGTAGCCACTTCCGGCGTTTGCCACCTCGACTGCGGCGTTCCAAGTGTTCGAGCGAAGGTTCGCTTCCGAGTTGCACTTTGCCGCCGCCCACTTCTGTCCGAGCGAGGAACGGAAGAAAACCCAGATGGAACCGTCTGCCATTTGGAACGGGGCGGCATATGCGTGGCCCGTATCTCCGGAGAGATGGATCGAAGTCCAATCCTGCTGCGCTCCGAGAGACATGAGATCCTCTGGGGTTGCGGTCACGCGGTAGAGGGCCTGACCGTTGTGCTGCTGGTAGAACGCCGCGATGTGCTTAGTCGTCCCCCCAGTTCCGCTCCTCAACTCCAGAAACGCTGGCTGGTTGTGATCGTCCTGCTGGAACTGCATCTGGAACAGGTCGAACGAAGCCGTCGTTTTGTTCGCGTTGTCGTAACTGGCAGCATAAACATACCCCTGCTGCGACACGTAACCAAACCAGGTTTGGTCTTTAGCCCCCAGTACCCGCAACGCCGAAGGCCCAGTGATCCAGTTCCAGGCGCCGCTCGCCGCCGCCGTGCCAGGGTTGCCGTTCACGATCTCAAAGGGAAGCACCGTGACACCATCGGCCGCCGTGAACGCTATATCCGATCCGTCTGCCAGCGCATGCGCTGACAGGTCCGTGTCGCCCGATAGAGGCACATAAACGGGGAAGTTGCTCAGGTCCGCGCTCACTGCGCCGGCCGGAATGGTCAACTCCTTGCGGTAGCCATATCCCTCCAGCCAGGCTTCGGAAGGAGACGGTGCCACCCGGTGCCGAACCACGATCACCTGCCCGGCGAGAGCCGCCGCGAAAAGTGCTGTTAGAAATATGCGCATGGTCTACCTCGTCAGCGTGATAACCAGCCGAATGTTCGTCGCCACGCCTCCAGCAGCACTGGTGTTGGCGTCGATGGTTCCACCGTTATCCAGCGTGGGTGTTCCATTCAGCGCGCCGGACTGCCACACCGCGGTGCCACATGTGAGCGCGCCAGTCAGGATTGAGTTCGTCGCCCCTCCGGTGATAATCGGAGTCACCGTCGGGCTGCCAGAGTTAGCCCAGCAACGAACCGCCGTGATGGTCTCCTGCACGCCGGAATCATTGAAGCAGCTCGCCGGTTCATCGTCCGTATCTTGGAGCACCTGGCTTGCGCCGCTGCCCCAGATGTGAATCTCGCAGGTTCGCCTCTTGTACTTGGCGGGGATCTGGATGTCGGACACTGCGGCGTCCGTCGCCATCAGCGTCTTACTCGCAGGAATCGCAGTTCCGTTTATAGTTGTGGTGCAGCCTTCAGCATTGCCGGAAGAGTCCACGCCCGCAGCCACCTGTCCGGCCGGGCAGTTTAACCCGTTCGCCGCCAGCGCCGTCGCGGTGGCCACCGCCGTGGTGACATCGGAGCCTGTATGCGTGTGCGCCAGCGGCATGCGCGCATCGCTCAGGCGCACGTCCGTATTTGGCACTCCACCGAGATTGCTCAAAGCCGTCGTGCGATTCTGCACGTCGGATAGATTGTTGGCCGGGTTGAGCGGCGTAAACCCGAGACCAGATCCGCCTCCGCCCCCAAT
Source organism: Acidobacteriota bacterium (assembly GCA_023436715.1). GTDB lineage: Bacteria > Acidobacteriota > Terriglobia > Bryobacterales > Bryobacteraceae > Fen-330. The sequence continues at coordinate 49,892 of JAEZIJ010000204.1, read as the reverse complement.
GGGCTGCCAAGTGGCTCCGTTTGAACGACAGAGGGACGCATACGATCCTCCGCCAACCGTGCAATCCGAGTTGCTCGCGGCGTCGGTTACGACTGTGATCCAGCCGGCATTGCCAGCCAAAGCCGCCGGCAACTGATTGACTCCGCCCCCGATGGTCTTCGGCCCGAGAATCACGTTGGCCAGCGTCGCGTTTCCGTTCGCGTCCCGCTTGACGACGTTGGCGAGATTTGTCCCGAGCGCAGCCTGGACCGCCTTCACTTCCGCCGCCGTCTGGTTGTGGTAGTTCGAGTCTATGAAGCCATCGACGAGCGCGCCGTAGCCGTGCGGGACCGCCGAACCGTGCGCCGCCCGGCCGCCCGCGCACACGCCTACGGTATTGTCCGATTTAGAGCAGACCTTCACCACCTCGGCCGCTGGCGTGTTGGAGTCGATTGTCACCCATCCGGGGGCGCAGAGCTTGGAGCCATCGGCCACCTGGAAGGTGAGGTCGGATGCGCCCACGCTGGCGGTCAGCTTCGTGTGGGCGCTGTTGCAGAGCACCCCGAGCGTCGTATCTGTGGCCACGGCGCCGGGGAAGACCGCGGTGGCCGGGTTCTGCGCAAGCACACAGGCAGAGAACAGGAGAGCGAGAATTGCGAGTCGTTTCATTGTTGGAATCCTTCTAGACCAGGTTCACCACCACGCCTCCGGACTGCGCCGCCTCATTGAATGCGACTGCAATATCCGACGTTCCAGTCACAAAGAAGGCCAGCGCGACGCCGGAGGCGGTAGCGGTTGCGTTCGCCGAAAGCGTTACAGTCGTGCCCGAGATGCCCGACACGGTGGTGTTGTCGGGTACGCCCGGTCCGGTGATCCCCTGCCCAGCGGCGATGCCGGCAGCGCTTGTAACCGTAACCGTGGGGCTTCCGGCAGTAGTGCTGCCGGTCGTCGAGGCAGCCTGCTTCCCGGATGCCATCGAGCGGATCGAGAATAGCGGCTGGTCAGGATCGGGGCGCGCCGTCAGCGCGGCACCGTAGAGTTCGGAGAACACGACGCTTTCGCCGATGCCCAGGCTGTTCAGGTATTCGGCTATGGCGGCTGCTATGGAGGCGCGGGTCGCCGTCGTGAAGCCAGAGAGCGCGTGCACGCCGACGGCGACATGGACCGGGACGTGCCTGAGCACTTCGAAAGCGATCGGGATGTTGATTGAGCCGTTGTTAGGGTCCTGCAAATTTACTGTCGTCGTGCCGTTGGTGTGGCAGCCAATGCCGCGGTTCTCGTAGATCGCCCAGGCGATCTCTTCGGCCGATCCGCCCTCGACCACACAGGTGATTGAGTGCGGTGGGTTGCCGTAAGAGTCCACGCTGCTGGTCGGGTTTTCATAGACCCGCGAGCGCGTGACTCCGGCCACGGCCGCGACCGCCGCCGCCGTGCCAGCTACCAGCGAAACGGACGGCTTGACCTGGGCTACCATCAGGCGCGCACGAAATACCGAATCGGGCTCGACCGCCTCTCCGGGCGTGGCCGCCGCGGGGTTGGTGACCGAGGTCCAGCCCGCCGTGGGCGTGGTAATGGAAGAGATGTCGCCCGGGTTGGCCGTGATGTTGCCGTACTTCTGCGCGGTGGCGATTACCGAAACCGTGCCGGCCGTGCCGATGATCGACGGCGAGGCCAGATTCCAGTAGTTTCCGTTCACATCGCGCACTGCGCCGTTGATGATCGTGGTTCCGGGAGTTCCCGTGAGAGTCACGACAGCGAACGACTGGGACGCTGCCTTGCGTGGAGTGCCGATCAGCTTCCCTTGCAGATCAAGGCTCGCTCCGAGCGCGGTCTGCGGGTTGAACGACAAGTAAACAGCCTGGAGCGCCTGCGCGAAATCGTTCGCCTGGAGCGCGCGCACGGCGATGTCCTGGTAGTCGGAGGAATCTGGCCCGAGATAAACCGAGTTCCCGTAGATGCCTCGGTACTGTCCGATCAGCCACTCCAGGATGTCGTTATAAGTCGGGATGATGAGTCCAGAAGACCCGATGGAGGGTGGATTGTAGCTCATGGTGTTTTAGCTCTGCTGCTGCGCGTTTGAGACAGCGACCTGCCCGAACTGGGTGTTCACGACCGCGGCAAAAACAAAACTCCTGGCCGCCCGCTGGTAGCTCACGTTCAGCGATTGGATGCCAGTGACGTACGGCGAGCCGAGGATCCGCTGCCTGAGGATGAGTGCGACTCCCTGGCTGGTAATTGGGTGCCCAAGGAGTGACTGGAACAGTGGCGTGCCTTCGTTGCGACTCTCGAACCACTCGGATTGGAGAAGCCGCAGGCGGGTGCTGATAATGATTGCCACGGCGTCGATGTCCGAGACGAAGTTCGCCAGCCCGGACCCACGCATGGGGTCTCCGTTCTCATCCAAGCGCCGCGTCGTTATCGTGGGCATGGGTTACGCGACCGGACCGGAAGTTGCGAGTCCGCCCTGAACTCCGGAATGCTTGTGCGTCAAGAAGTCCTTGCCGTCCACCTTCGTCTGGCTGTTGCCGTCGATGGTCACGGACTGATTGCCCTTCACGGTCACTTTTTGCCCGCCCTGCACGGTCACGTCCTGATCGGCCGTCACCGTTGCCGTCTGCGCCTGCACGCTAGCCGCGCCGGAGCACTGCACGGCCACGTTGGGCGCGGTCACGGTGATCTGGCCGGGCGCGAGGTCTATCACCACGGACTGGTCATCGTTGCGGATCTGCGTCGAGGTTGTCGAGTATCCTGCCAGCCCGCGCGGCCTCGAGCGCAGTCCGAAGATGGCGATGGCGTCCGAGAGGCTGTGGCGCCGCTGGCTGATGGGGTTGTTCTCCGTGCCGCCGTTCTGCCACCAGACATCGAGCGGCGTGTCGGCGAACACCAGCAGGCACTCGTCTCCCGGCTGGATCGGAAACGTCATGCTCCACCCGCCGGCCGAGGGGAAGGCTACCGGAACGTCCTGGAGCAGTGGAAGCTGCACGGCCTGGGTAGCGAGAGATAGCGCCGTTTCGCCCTGGTTGGCCTCGACCAGTTCTTTCGTTGCCACCAGCACAGAGACTGTCGCCGGCGGGCCAGGCTGGAAGCTCTGCACGACCGCCGGGAGGGCCACGCGCAGCGATTGCGAAAGCAGGCGCAACAGGGCGCGTTCGCGCTCGACCGGCGGCAGCAGGCCCGCAAGGCGCTGCTCGATGGGGAGTCCGTAGTTGGCCATTACTGTCCTGCCTGCCGAGCGGTGAGGAAATTGGCGAAGAAGTCCATCACCACACCGTGGATCTCGGTGAACCAGTCGTCGCCGCGGCCGCGCGTGTCGCCGAAATGGCGCAAGCCAGCCACCACATAGATGCCGTTCTGGCTCGGCGCGGCTGGAAGCTGGCCGACTTGAATCGGGACCGGGTTGATGAGCGTGCCGGGCTCGAGGAGCACGATATCGCCGATGCGCACTTGGGGGTCAAGGAGCACGCGGAACACAACTCCGTCCTGGGTCTGCTCGGGAGTGCCGATCAGGGTTCTTTTCACTAGCCCCTGCGCGGTTTGCCGGGAGCCGCTGTTTCCCGCTGGCTCAGGCGGCCCGTAAGCGTAGTCCGGAGTCTGCGGCGTGCCGCCGGAGCCGAACGAGCGGACGTTGAGCCCGCGAGGGTTCACCCAGGCGAACAGGTTGTTCTCCGCGGTGATGCTGCGGATGGCGTTCCAGGGACGCCCATGGATGGCCTGCGCGCGCGGATAGCTCTGCTGGCTGAGTCGCGTCCGGGCCCCTTCGTCGATACGGTCAATCGGGATCGGTGGATTCGCCTGCGAGCAGATCTGCGCCAGCGCATCGTGGGCGCTCACCCCGCCGGCGATTGGAAAGCTCGTGAAGTTCACCGCGTCTTCAATGAGGCCTGTCACGCAACGCAGGATGAGCCGGTAATCCACCACGTTCTCGCGCAGCCACACCGGCTGCAGCACCTTTCCCTGGTAGAGCACGTTCGCGTCGGGGTTGAAGCCGCCAGCCTCGCTCGATTCGTACCCGGCGCTCACGGTCACCGTGTCTCCGGCGACAAGCGGCTTCTGGAACTGCCACAGGTCGCCGAGCTTCGGGCTGCCCTTCCAGATCGTTCCCGCCGTCTGCGAGGACATATTGAAGATGCTCACCTCGGCCTGCCAGTAGGCCAGGAGCATGTACATGTCGATCGCGAATGTGGCCCGGAGTGATTCGTCGGCGCGGCTGCTGGCGACAACGAGATGCTGGCCGTCAGCGGTATCGACCGCGATGTTCCACGCGCGGCCGAAGAAGGGTAGGGGAGCCTGCGAAGCCATGCTTTAGTTGTCGTCCCAGAGCAGGAGATACGACGCTCCGAGGTTCGTCTCGTCCGGCTCGCCGTCCGCGCCAGACTGGTTGACGATGTACGCCGAGCCGATTTTCAGATAATCGTACGGAGCTAGGATATTCGCCGCCGGCCAGATTCCCGTCAGGAGCGGCACCGAGGACACCAGCGGGTTGCCCGCCTGGTCCGCGATGTCAAGCGCCCAGAAGCCAGACTGCGCGTTCCACCGTAGCGCGAGGTTCAGCGTCAGCGCGGCTCCGTTGACCGTGAGCGCGGCACGGAGGGTATGATTTGGTGACGGATTGAGCGAGACGACCTGCGCCATGTTATCTGAGCACCGACCCGAGGATTCCAGCGCTGACGCTGCTCCAGTTTCCGGCTCCGGAGATCGAGCGCTTGACCGCGGCCAGCGGGCCCGAGCCGGTCAGCTTGGCTGTCGCGTTCTGTCCCTGAACGCTCGCCGGCACGGGAGATACTTGCGCCTGGCCGCCGACCGTCTGCCCGGTCACCTGAGGTAACGCCGAATCCGCCACATCCCACTTGATCGACGACGAGGTAACCTCGACGGACGCCCGGATGATTTCCGTGAAGCAGACGCGCGCCTTTAGCGCGAAGGCGGTCTCTTTTGTTTCCTCCGCCCGTACGTCCGAGACGAGCATCTGATCGTACTGCCGCAAACGGGTGGCGACCTGGACCACGGTCCGGTTCTTCTGTAATGCCACCAGAGTCTGGTACGCCGACACACTGCGGGATGGTCCGTCGTTCCACTGGCTCACGTCGAACGACTGCATGGCATCGCTCATCGCGATCTCGACGTCAAGCCTGGCCGGGATGGCGTAGGCGTGATCGGAGATCGCCGCCCCGGTCTGTACCGGGTTGAGCGTGATGACTGAGCGCTGCTCGTGGTGGGCGCGGATGATGCCGTCGAAGACGTAGACGGTTTTGACCCGGGTGTTAGGGTCTTCGACGGAGACCGTAAGAGCCGGACCGCCGGCCCATTGCGGCGGGCGCCAGGGGCCCATCACGCCCGGCAGGAGGGGCGCTCCGCTCGAGACCGAGTAATAGATCTGACTGATGAGCGAGGCCGCGCCCGTGGTCAATGTGAGCGCGCGCGCGGTTCCAGAGACGCTCCCGAAGCGTTTGGCCAGCGCCGCGGCGCCGAGACCTGCTGAAACTAAAGATCCCATGGCTATCCGGAGTAAGCGGGCGAAAGCTGCGCGAGGTCCATCCTCGTCTGTTTTTCGAGCCCCTTACGCACGCCGTCGGCCACGGCGCGCCGAATCTCGTAGGCGTCGGCATTCGGTTGCGTAATAAAGACGCCGCCAACGTCAACGCTGGTGGTCTGGTTGCTTGCCGTGGGTTGCGCTGCGGGCAGCGCGGGCGTCTGCATGGCGGCGAGCTTCTCGCTCCAGTCGCGCTGATAGTGCAGCACCGAAGGCACGTAGGCTCGAGTCTCAGCCGGAAGGTTATCAATACCGCCCGCGCGATCCACCCGGCCCTGCCCGGCGTTGTACGCGGCCACCGCCTTTTGGCTGTCGCCTGCATAGCGCTTGAGCAGGTAAGAGAGATACTTCACGCCTCCTTCGATATTCTCCATCGCATCGTAGGCGTTCACCTTCAGCCACTCTGCCGTTTTCGGCATCAACTGCATCACGCCGATCGCGCCGACCCTGGACCGGGCCTCCTGGTGGAAGCGCGATTCCTGCTGCGCGACAGCGAGCGCCAGCGACTGCGGAACGTGGTATTTGTCCGCGGCGGCCGTGATGGCCGCGATCACGTCGGCGTGGCCCTGGAGGGGCTGCGCGGACACGGCGGCGGGGGCTTGCCCACGGGCGGCTGGCACCCGTTCCGTCTCGTGCTCCTCGTTCGGCATTAGCCATTCCCGGGCCTTGCCTGATCCGTAGCCCAGAAGGGCGCCTATCGGCACCCCGAGGGTGCTTCCGATAGTCCCCCCAAGCGTGGCCCCGGCTGCGGTTCCAAGTGGCCCTCCGGCGGATCCAAGGAAACCGCCAACAACACTTCCCACCCCGCCCGCAGTAAGGCTGCCCGTCAATGCCCCTAAGATGGCTCCGCTGCCGCCTCCGAGGTCCATCAGCCCGGCTTTGAATTCCTTGCCGGCCTCGGACCACTTCCCTGAAAGCATGAGGCTGGTAGCGGATGCGAAATGCGCCAGCAGTTCTTCCGCATGCGCGATCCAGCTAAAGAATTTCGTCATCCACTCGCCGACGTGCCCGATGGCTTTGGCCATCTTGTCGAAACTGAACGCAGTACCTTGGATGGAGCTATCGCCAGAGAGCAGCCCGACGAAGTTAGTGAACGCAAGGCCAGCGGCCTTCAGTACCTCGCCAACCTCTTGGATTATGGCCCAGGTCTGCTTGAGAATCGGCACCGCGTAATCGGACAGCTTGTCCGCAATCTCGGGGATGTGCTCTTCGAACCAGGTGACGAAATTCTTGATCTTGTCGCCCGCCTCGCCGGGGACGAGCTTTTCGAAGAGCTTCGAGGCGAACGACATCCCGAGGAACTTCGTGGCCACCTCGAGGCGCGAGAACTCGAAGCGGATATCCCGAATTCCCTTCATTTTTCCGGCGAAGTCTCCGCCGAGAGCCTCGGACATCTTGTCGATGTCCTGAGCCATCAGGACCGCCCGGCTGTGCAGTTCAGGGTCCCAGACGATCTGGTTGATGTCAGCCCCGAGCGCCTTGGTGATGAGGTCCATCTTGCGGGCGCTGTCGGTGGTCATCAGCATCCGCAATCCCATCAGCCGGTAGCCCTGATCGGCCATGGCTACCTTGTCCATCGTCCCCACGATGGCCGCCGAAACGGCAGTGAAGGCGCCCACAATGGCGCCCTGGGCTTCGAGCAGGCGCTTGGCCATGCCAGAAGCGTGCAGGGTGGTGGTTCGCTCGGCCGCGGCAAGTACGCCAGAGAGGTGCTCGAAGCTTTTGTCGTCGGTTGTGAAGCCGAGTTTTACGAGGTATTCGTCGAGGACGTTGCCCATAGGGAGTTGCTACTTACCTGCGGCTCCTCGCCGCTTCCTCCGCGCGCCTCTGGTTCTCGTCGCGGATGTCGAGCACCCGGTTTGCTTCGACGAGATCCCAGACGTCATATGTCCCGTCGCCCATCTCGTGCTGGCGCCACAATCCCGCGAGGACCGGGCGCCAGAGCTGCCCGCTGATGTCCTCCGGGAACGCTACTGGAGCGTAGCCGAGGTCTGCTCCAGAGCTGAAGCGCGGGCTTTCAGCTTCTCGAAAAAAGGGCCGATGTTGAAATCCAGAGCCTCCTGGCACAGTTGGTGCACGGTGTCCACGTCGTATTCGAGGTCCGGATACTGCGCGGCCACGAGCCAGCGGCCGTTGTCGTAGATCCGCATCGGCACGCGGGCTTCTTCCTTCTCGACGTAGACCGAGCACACGCCAAGCAGGTGATCCTGAGATTTGCGGTAGACTTCCGCGTCCGTGAACCGCTTCGTGAGCAACTGGGTGATGAGCCAGTCGCCCACGAGCGCGGAAAGCAGGCCGACGCGGAAGGTTATTCCGTTGATCTGAACATCTTTGGATTTTTGTATCGCCACGAGTTACTCCACTTACTGCGAAACGATGTTGCAGGCCCGCAGCACCCAGGTCACTCGCTGGGCCTGCTCGGCGTAGGTCTTGTCCGGCACTTTGACGGGCGCCACTCCGGTCGCCAGATGCGACGAGCCGTCCACGATGCTCTGGGCGAGGAATGTGCCGCCAAACCACTGGGACACGTCGCCAGCGTCGCGCGCGGCCCGGAGCGCGTTGTACCAGGCCAGCAGATCCTGGTGCAGTGTGCTGGTCTGCCACACCTGGAGCTCGATCTCGCCCTGGTCGCCCGGGATGACGCTCGGGACCACGGCGCCGTCCATGCCAACCTGTACGCTCGACTGGTCGGTGGTCATGCGGATGGTCAACTGCGCCAGGCCCATCTCGGCGATGCCGGCGCACTGGATGACGCCGATGAGCGGGTGGGTGAACGAAAAATTGGTGTCGCGGCCGCTGTAGGTCGTGAGGATTCTAGACATGGTTCTGTTCTCCTTTCGTTGGCCCGCTTACCGCTGCACATCCAGAGTCACCGCGAGCGAGTGGCCGGACTGCGCCTCGATGACCAGCGCGGTGATTGGAGGCATGATTCGCGCCGCGCGCCGGGCAGCGGACATACTGCTCACCGGGGGCGCGTAGAGGTAGTAGCCTTGGGGCAGAGCGTCTCCTGGCTCGATGGCGGCGGAACCGGTTCCCACCCCGACTCCCTGCCAGATTCCAGACGGGGCGATGAAGCCGCGGGCCTTGGCGCGCTCGCAGGCTCCGGCCAGCACGTTCTTCATCATCGTTACGCCACCGTCGGTGATCGGCAGCGCCGGAACGGAGGTCAACAGGTTGACTCCGCTGAACTGCATGTCGCTCGCCAGCATGTCGAGGTTCAGCACCTCGTCGAAGAAGTCGCCGGATGCCATGATCGCAGGCTGGATCCACGAGTAGGAGCCGTTCTGGTAGCTCAGCATGACGTTCGCGTTCAGGCCCGGCGAGGAACGATCGATCGGTCCGCAGATCGCGTTCGCCTGCGACTGGGTAAGCGGCTCGGGAGCGACTCCATAGATCGCCTTGAACATCACATCGAAGTAGCTGCCGGCCGCCCCGGTGTTCGCCCCCATCGCGTAGCCCATCGGCGCGGCCGAGGCGTAGGCGTTGTTCGGGAACGTGCCGCCCTGAGTGGTGGCGTACATCGCGAAGGTGCGGCGGTATTTGGCCGACTTCAGGTCGGCCAGTAGGTTGTCGGCCGGAGTGTTCAGCACGTCCGCTTCGCCGGTTGTGACGAAATATACGCTCGCGGGCGAGGCGCTCTCGATGAAGGCCGCGATCTCCAAGCAGTCGGCGTCCGTGGCAGTCCCGACGAACATGCAGGCGTACCAGTCGGTCTGCGCCACCCGGCAGGCCTGCATCGCCTGGAGCGGAGTTTCTCCGATGGCGGTAATGTTGACCGAGAGTCCCGTGCCGCTGCCGCCCGTGGTGCTGAGTCCGCTCGCCACACTGTAGAGCGTGCCACGCGAGCCGGGAACGATCTCAAATCCGGTCACCGCGCCGCCCGTACCAATAGCCGTCACCTTGAGCTTTCCGCCCGAGGCCCCGGCCTGCACGACCGTCACGACGTCTCCGGCCTTATATCCTGTCCCCGCGTAGGTGCCCGCCTCGACGGCGGCGATGGCGGTCAGATCCTGCCGGCCCACCCAGAGGTAAGTCGGCTGAGGAGTCTGGCCGAAGTACAACGTGGCGGCTTTGTACTCCGGATCGTCGTCGGTGAAGTTGTCGGCGAGCATGGCCGCGACCGAAGAATACAGGCGCAGCCGTTCGCTCGACGGGATCACGTTGCTCGGCCCTACGATGAGAGCCTGGTTGAAGCTCGGCCCCGGAACTGCCGCCGGCGACACGACAACCGCAACATTCAAAATCTGAGAGAGGGGTAGAGAGTAAGCTCCCATCTGGTTTCCTTTCTAAGTTGAGTGGAGAGAAGTTATTCGGCGGCGCGGATGTGAATCTCCGCCGTCAAGCCAGTTTCTTTGATGAGCGTGATGTCCACCCCGGCCGCGGACGGCACGGTGATGGATTCGTTCACCAGTTCGTTGAACTCCAGGTCGAGGTCGGCGCGCGGCCACCACTGGCCCTGGAAAAGTTCCGGAGCGTAGACCGGACGATGCCAGTCTGGAATCGCATATAGGTTGCTGGCAGCCAGCGCCTCGCGCGCCCAGTCGAGGGCCATAGCGGAAGAGATCAGCCGGGCTCGGTCGGCGCAGTTTGGCCCGTATAGCGTCAGGTGGAGGTTCCAGACCTGGGTGAAGCTCATTTGGCTGGACAGCCCCACGAAAAGGTCTGCGCGAAATCCTGCGTACTGCTCTCCCGCGTGCGCCTCGCCGGCTCCCGGAAGCTGAGCGGTAGAGTTCTCCGGTACGGCGGAGCGGAACAGCCCATCACGCACGCGGCTGTATGGGGCGTTCTGAAGTGTCGCGCGCAGGATGCACACATTCTCACTGATCCTTGGGCCCGGCTGCCCCTGCTGCTGCCAGGAGACGCGCACGGCACGGAATGCCTCGGGCTGCGTTTCCGGATCGAAGCCGAGGATCTGGGCCACGAGCGGCTGCATGAGGCTTGCCATGGCTTCCGGCGTGAGGGCGGAAGAGACGAGCACCGTTCCGTTGGGAAAAGTAGCGGTGCTCAATCTACGCCCCCTCCATCCGCGCCAGAATCGCCGACCAGTACCCCGCGTGTCCCCACGGCTCGACGCTGACGACGCGGTACAACTCGCCCCGCCATTCGATCTGATCGCTCGTGCCGCCGCGGTCTGCCGAGGTCCGGTACACAGGCTGACCGGTGAGAAATTGCAGGGCGCCGGTCACCCGGTCGCCCTCGGGAACCTGCGCGAGAGCTTCGGCATCGGCGATGCAGACCACTCCGAATGCCGGGATGCGCTGCGGGGCGCCCTGCTGCCACCCGCCGGCTGCGAACGATCCGGTAAAGCGGAGGATCGTCACCGGGCTGCCGAGGTCGGGATTGTTGACGACTGCCGAGAGGTCGAACATGTAACAAACGATTCGGAAATTAAATTACGACTGTAAAATACTTACGCTGACTGTGTTTGTTCTCGCAATACCTAGTGTTATGCTCACTGCATGAGCACACTCACAATTCAGATACCGAATCGGCTGCAATACCCCATCGAGGAAGCCGCTGCACTTCTCGGAATCAGCAAGCACACGCTCATCCGCGACATTCGCCGCGGTGCAGTTCGAGTCACCAGATACGCAAAGCGGGTCCTGGTTCCAAAAGACGAGATACTGCGCATCGCAAACGAGGGCATGAAACTTCCGGAATAACATCGGCTACTTGTCCACGCGAACGATATGAGTTATTGACCTTCTGAGCGCCCCGGTGTCGATCAAGGGCCTGTCGCTGCCCTTGCGCTTGATCGTGCTCGGGGCGTTCGGAGGCCACCCATTCTCTTCGGTGAAGAACCGCTTCGCTGCGTTCGCCCCAATGGTTCCGGCCCGCGCCAACTCCCGCTCAGCTTTATCGGGGAAGCCCGCCGTCATCTGCCGGGCCGCCTCCCCGAGATGCGTACTGATGAGTGCTCGGTTATTCTCGATCGCGGGCTCGAGCACGGGGCGGGCCGGGATGTTCTGGAGTTCGCTCCCGTGAGTGTGAATAAAGAGCAGGCCCGCATTGTTGATCGTCTCGCCTTCGCGCTGCGCCCGATCGGCCGGAATCCCCACCAGAACTTCAGAGGACTTCAGCTTCCGGAGCCGCTGCGCGACCTTGGCGAAGCCAGGGCCGGATTTGGAGACGGTGACTGGCATCAGTAAATCCAGATCGGACCGGCGCCCACGCACTTCGCGAACGTGGCGAGTTGCTTTCCGTACTGCGTCTCGTTCCACGAGCCCCACGCCTCCAGGCCCGGGGTGACCTGGTAACCCACACTCACCGATCCCGCGCTATTTGAGACCGCTATTCCGCGCGCCAGCCCCGCCGCGGCCGCCTGCCCGGGCGTGGAGTACACATCGCCATCCGACTTCATCCACAGGGTCAGAAAGTGGGAGACATAAAGCCCCATCGCCACTGGCCATGTATCCAGCCAGCGAGCCTGAACGAGAGAAGCGGAGGCCAGCGCGATGTAGGCGTTGATGACGGCGAGCGGCACGAGCGGCGCGGCGTATACTGCCAGCGCTGCCGTTCCAGTGACCGTGGCGGCAGCCGAAAGAGTGATCTGGGAGGCCGAATCGACCGAACTGATGAGCGTGCCCGGGGACACGCCAGCTCCGGCGATCAGTTGACCAGCGGAGAGGCCTGCGGTTGACTCGACCGCAACAACGGTGGAGCCGGCAGCGAGTGTTGCTGTGAGCGTAACCGGCGCGCCGCCGAACTTCGGGTGCATAGCGAAAAGATCATTGGCGGAGTACGGCGGGTTCGTGCCGTGCACGAGTCCGGACGCAATCCCGGCGCCGGCTGACAGCGCGCCAAAATCCCACGCATAGCGGCTGCACAGTTGGTCGTAGAATGCGTCCAGATCGGGTTGAGACATGCGGTTCCCCTGCGGCTACTCGGCCGGCTCCGTTTCAGAGGGTTGCGTATCCGCAGCCTCGGAGCTCTTCTTCCTTCTCCGCGTGGCGGGCTGCGCGTCCGGCTCCGCAGCGTGCGCCAACTCCACCAGCGTGATCGATCCGTCTTTCACGGCGAGTTGGAAATACGGATCGTTCTTCAGCTCATCCGGAACGTTCTGCGGGAGCGGGGAGGGCGTGATTACCACGCCCCCCGTGAATCGGTAGGTCTGCTTCGAGATTGCCTGCACAGCGTCTCCTTATATCGCGTCCCAGTAGTTGATCGTCTGGGGGCGGTTGATCTTCACCACGCCGGTGTTGCCGACGTAGGTGATGAGGAAGGCGCCGGCCTGAATCGAGAGCGGGCCGCCATGGCGCTGGATGTTTTGCAGGACCGTGAACGAGAGGCAATCCTCGTCGAAGCGGTAGGCGACCAGCCGGGTTTTGCCTCCCGCGCCGGCCGTTTCGAGCCACACGGGGAGCGGGTAGATCTCCGGGGTAATGCCGAAGGTCGCCGCGAAGCCGTTCTCTTTGATGTACTGCGCCACGCTGACCGCGAGCGGAGTGGTGCTGACCACCATCGGCTGCGTCAGGTAAGACCAGAGCGAGCCGGGAACGAGATACCGGTTCGGGATGGCCAGGGGCGATCCGCCCGCGTTCTGCCACGCGGTGTAGGCGAACGTGTTGAAATCGTTGTAGATTTCGAGCGGGGTTTTGTCTTTCCAGGCGGTCTTTGCGGAAGCGTTCGCCGGCGCACTCTGCGCGGCCACGCCAGTGCTGTTGATGAGACCGGTGTTGCCGAGGATTCCCGTATAGACGCGCTTGTCGAGCGCCTTCTGCCAGTCCACGCGCACGGCCTTGTCGAGCAGATCCTGCGGAGAGCGGTTCGTCGCCGCCATCTTGAGGGACTCGATCAGCGGGATGCGGACGTTGACCTGGTAAGGCAGGGTCGGCCAGACATCCTGGTTGGTGTTGTATTCCAGGACCCGGATGTCGTTCGAGTCCGTTCCGGTGCTTCCGTCCTGCGGGCCGCGGAAGTCGATGTTGCGCGCGATCTCGTAGTCCATCCATCCGCCGCCGCTGGGCATCGGGATGTCGCGGTAGTGGGTGTAATTCTCCAGCGGCATGCGCAGGATCGGGTCGATCCTGGTCAGCTCGGACTGGAGGAAGATCTGCCCGGTGGCCGCCTGCGCCGCCGCGTCGAGTGCGATGCCCGCGCGCAACCGAGCTAGGTTCTGCAAGTATTCGCGGTTCATGATCGTGTGATCCTCCTGTTGCCGGGTTACGGCAGTACCCTCGTAAGGATGGTGACCTGGGCCGTGCCGTCGGCGCCCATTACGCCCGTCTTGAACTTCATGCAGTTGACGGCGATGCTGTTTGCGCCGTCCGCAACTGCCTCGATCCCGCCGACGACGCCGGCCGGAATGGCTCCATTCGCAGCCACGCGGATGTACACGGTTCCGCCGGCCTTCGGTGTGCCGTTGTTAACCTGCACGTTCATGGTGCCCTTCGACATCACGTCGGCGATGTTGCCGGGCGCGTAGAATCCGGCCGGGGTCATCACGCCGGAGTTTCCAGCCATGCTGAACGACGGGTTGGTGCGAGTGTTGGCGGCTGCCAGTCCGAGCGGGGTCGTGGCCGCGAGCGTTCCGCCTCCGGCGATGAACTGCGCCACGCTGGAGTAGGTGTTGTCGTCGTTCAGCACGACCGGCTCACCGAAAGCGATGTTTTTCGTGTCGGCCGGCCTGACCTGCCGCGGCGTGCGCAGCGGGAAGTCCGACTGGGAAACGGAACCGACCGGCCCAAGGTTGAGTCCGGTCACCGGGATTACGGTTGCAGGCATTGGTTATTTGCCCCCCTTCTTGGCCTTATTGGCCATGTATTCGCTGTACCGGCGCTGCCCTTCGGAGAAGCTGACTCCGTTGAAGAACGTGGCCGGGTCCACATCGACCTCGGTCGAGACTGTGCCGGAAGCGTTCACCAGGTCCGCGTAGGCGGAATCCCGCGCTACCGCGGCTTTCCTGACCTCGCGCACCCGCTCATTGAACGCCTTGGTGATTGCCGCGTCCTTGGCCGCCACGACCTTCGGACGGATCGCGGTGAGCGATTCGGTGCTGTCCGCCGCGGCGATCTGCTTCGGCAACTCGCCTTTGCCCTGTTCCTCGCCGGTCATTTCGAGCACGGTCGCATCTTCCGCGGCCGGATCGACGACCTTTTCCTCTCCCGGTTCGCTGTCCCCGCCGATGCCGAGCTTCTTCGCGATGGCGTCGAGAGCGGTTTTGACGTCTGCGGCGAACTGCTTCAGGTCGGGGTGCATTTCCTCGACCATCTCTTCGGCGCCGTCGCCCGCCTTCCGCTTGCTGTACCCCTTGCTGCCGCGGATCGGCACGGCCTTCTGGTTGGCGGCATCCCAGTAGAAATCGGTGTCGTAGTTGACGCCCTCTTTCTTCTTGAGCGTGGGCTCCTCGGAATCGTGGGAAAGCTTCGCCGCTTCTGCTACCTCTTCGGGCTCTGCGTCCTTCGCAAACGCCTTGAGCATTCGCCCGAAGAGTGAATTGTTTTTCATACTCGTAGGCTCCTTCTCTTTGGTTTTCGTGGTTGTGGTTTCGGCTGCGAGCGCAGCCGGCTTCTCGTCGCGGATGGAAACTTCCGCACCCGCGCGTCCCTTGGGAACCACGGCGACGTGATTCCCGCAGATCCTGGTCATTGCAAACGTCCCATCGTCGAGCCGCTTCAGGTTGTAGACATACCCGCACGAGACATCGCGCACGCCTCCGTCGATCTTGTCGTTCAGCGGCTGGTTCTTGACGAACAGGTCGGCAAGCAGCGGCGTCTCGTTGTCTTCGAGCAGTTGGCCGACGCGAACGTTCTGAACGTGGCCGCGGCCATATTCGCCCTCGGTCTCGACCATCACGAGGGCAACATCGTCAGGCGGGTGCCCGTCGGTGACGCTCTTTCCTTCGAACGAGGCGATGGTCTCTGGCGCCGTCACGACCTCGCGCGGCCGGTAAACCTTGACTACATCGTCGTCGCCGATATCCCAGGCTGGATCGTAGTCGGGATGGGACTTCAGTTCCTTGCCGAGATAATCCTGGAACCCAGACCGGCAGATCGGGACTGACGTGTAGATTCGATAGCCTTCCGCGGTTTCGAACTGGTGCGGCTTGTCGGGCGCGATGCGGGAGGCGTAGTAGGCGAGTTTGGACATGCGTTACTCTCCAAGCCAGTTACGGCGGAAGTCCGCCAGCGGCATCGACGCCATCCCTCCCAGGAAATTGGCCGGGTACATCGAGAGGAATGCCGCGCGCGCCTCATCTTCAGACCGGAACCCGAGCAACACCTTGTCTTCGTCCTGCCGCTGGTCCACGTCCGGCCCGAGGTCGATCATGTCGGCGATGAATACGCGCTCCGAGCCTTCGTGCGGCCCAAGAATCACGTCCACCTCGTCTCCGTCGCGCCCGATCGTGTCGCGGATGAAGCCGTAGTCGTGCTGCATCAGGACGTCGTACACCACTCGGCCAATGTCATTGCGCAGCGTGCGGCGCGAGCCTTTCTCATACTCGATCGCGACCGGAATCCCGGAGAACATGGCGGGCTTGGGCTCCGGCTTCGCGTCTCGCGTGGACTTCCCGGCGAGAAGCTCTCCCTTGGAAACCGCGGTGCCGGCCGGGTCTTTCGGAACATCGCCCATCAATTCAGGCGGTACGGGTCCGATCTCGTCCGGACCGGTGTCGTCTTCGGCCGCCTCGATCATCTCGTCCGTGATGTTCGTGAACATTCCGGTTATTTCAGACTGCTGCCGAAGCTCTTTCAGGGTGGTCTTGCGGCCGATGATTCCAGCGTTGAACGCGTCGAAGATCGGCTTGGTGTTCGCCTCGGCGAGGTCCGCGCGGTCCTTGTCGCTCATGGTGCGGATCGGCGGCCACTCGTAGTCCATGTCGTCGGGAATCTCTCCCCACTCGCTCGCTGCGATTACCCGGTAGAGCTTCTCGATCCGGGGCCCAACCTCGCGTTGACGCTTCTGGTCGGCGGTGTCGTAGTAGACCTGGAGGTCTCCTTCGCCGCTCTGCCCGAGTCCGGTGATGGTGCGCCCATACAACCGCGAAACGGGGATCTCGCAGGCGCCGGCCACGTCCAGCATGAAGGTGTTATAGACATCCCCGAGGCCGGAGAAACTGTACGAGGTGGACTCGACTCCGCCATCCGCGGGCAGCGCCAGCAAGCCCTGGTTGTTCATGGAATCGCTGATCGCCTGCATGCGCGCGAGGTACATCTCCAGCGCTTTGGGTTTCATCCCGAGGCCGGAGAGAGCCTGCGCAAGCTGCGGCTCTTTGATGGCCATGATCTGCGCGCGACTCAGGAGGCTGACGATGTTCCAACTGGTGTAATCGCGCTTCTTTAGCTCGTCGAAGACGAGCTCCAGTTCGCTCATCCCCCAATAGTTCTGGAACTGCTTTTCGACTAAAGGCAGGTCGCGGCCGACGAACCGGAGAAGTCGCGAATGGTGGATTCTGATGCTCGAGCCGTTGGCCCCCAAGTCGCACCGGTAGAACTTTGGCAGCCCAAAATCGGCCGGGCTGCTCAGATCTTCGATCAACTCCAGATCGGGATAGACCCCGGTCCAGCGGTCAAGCACGATCAGGCCGCGATACTTCCCGGGCAACACCTCGGCCGGGTCGAGCGGCTCGGAGAGATCCTTGACTCCGTCGATACAGATGAGCGCCACGGAGCCGCCGAACAGCCGGCCCCACTTCAGCGCCTCCATCAGCTTCGCCTGCGTAGCCGTGCGCGTAATGGCTCGGTCGAACTTGTCGAGCGCGTCGGGGCTGACCTGGCTTTTGACTCGCGGCATGTGCTTCAACATGTCCTCGGCGAGCACGTCGACCACCTTCCGGCAGATCCAGCTCCCCCGGTAGAGGGACACCAGCAGCATGTAACTGTTGGTGATCCGAGTCAGCGGGTATTCGCCGGCTTCGGCCAGATTGTTCGTGCCTTTCCCGAGGCGGGCGCGGACGTTGGAGTAGGACATATTGGAGTGTCGCTGGTGAACTACTGCCCGATCCGGATATAATCCACAGGCATGGGGAAACGGAAATCGCCGGACAAAGTCGAGGTTCGACTCACCGCGGCCTGCTCGGAGGAGCCGTTAATCACCGTGTCCATGCTCAAGGGGAACAAGCTCGCGCTCATTAGGCGCGGGAAGAAGCCTAAGCCGCCATCTCCAGGCCGGACAAGCGCATGAATTGCGCACGCGACATGCGCACGATCCTTCCGTTGCTGTAGGCCCGCGCGGGCCAGCGGATCTCATCCAGGTCGGCAACTGGCAGGCAATCGCACCGGCAATTCGGGAACTGCCCGGCGTGGCCATACCCGAGCGTGCTGCGCTGCCCAATGAGTTCTTCCGGCTGCGGTGCGTCATCCCAGGCCACAAGCACCTGATCCATGTTGCGATGCGAGGGGCGCACGCGCTGATCCCGAGAACTGCTCCACTGGTACCATTCGATCCCGATCCGCTGGGAACGCAGGCGGGTCAGATCGGTTTCCGCCCGGCTCACTTCCGTCCGAGCGATCAGCCGCATCCGGCTTTTCGCCATCGTGGGCACCACCCTGCGAAGCTCGCGCGCGATCTCCTCCGGTCGAGCCCCGCGCTGCGTCAGCACCTCGGCGTGGGCCGTGATGCGCCGGGCGATGTCCCCGGGCAGGATCGAGATCAGTTGCGCGTTCCGCACGGCCAACTGGTGCAGTTCCGGCCCGAGCTTTCCCTCGGCGATCTCCCGCTGGAGCCCGAGGTAGATCCGCCGCGCGTTGGTCGATTTCATGGCCGCCTGCCGCCAGGAGGTCGCGTTCGCCTTGGCGACGCCCTGCACCATGTTGCTCGCCACCCTCCAGGCGGCCTCGCGGAACTCCGGCGTCTCGAGTAGTTCGGGACGCTCCAGGGCGGCTGCCGGGAGGAGGCGCAGCAGGCCGTTCTGGTAGAGTTCCACGAGGCGCAGCCAGGCGGGGTTGGTCATGGGTCAGGCGGCTAATCGCCAATCGTTGATGCGCGTATTGCAGTGATACCGGCCGGCGTCGGGAACATGATCGTGCGCCTTGATCGGCTGCTCGCGGCCTTTATCGCTCTTCTTCTCGTCCCACGAATAGCTCTGCATCTCGCGCACGCCGTTCGGGCAGCGCTGGCGGTTGATGCGGATCTTCTTTTGCGCGAGCATCGTGCTCACGCGCCGAATGCCGTCCTCGACCTCGTTCTCAGCGTCCGTGACGTAGAAGCCTCGGCTCAGCAGTTCGGCCTTGAAGCTGGCCGCGCTCGGGTCAATGATGACGCCCGGCCAATTGCGCTGGTCGCCGCCGCCAAGGGTGCCTGGTGCAACAAACTCGATGAGATCATCCGCGTACTCGGAATCCGTTTTCTGCCGGCCCTGCGACTTTGAATCCCAGTAGTATTCCCGGTCCCACCAAACCGTGCGGCCGTCGTCGTAGATGTCCAGGAACACGCATGGGTTCGTGGTGCCATAATCGACCGCGATCCAATGCTCGACGTGACCGCCCTGGCCAAGCAGTCCTTCCGGCCGCGTCGCGTCGTCGTAGAACACATCCCCGGTCAGGACGTCGCGATAGATGGCACCTTCGGCCAGCACCCACAAGCCCTCGACGAAACGCTGAAACCAGACCCCGGTGTACGACCGCTTGATGAACTGCTTGTACTCTTCGCTCAGGTTCGGGTTGTCGTCGAGCCCGAGGTGAATCACTTCGAGGTACGGCGCCAGGTCGGGGTTGTCGAGCAGGTCCGTCTTGACGTAGTGGTATGGGCTGTCTGGGTTAGTGGTGGCATACCACCGAGCGCCTTCCGGGCTGAGCCGGCTCTGGAGCATCATCGCGAACGACTTCGGCGTCAAGGTCAGCTCGTCCGATACCGCCACGCCCACAGTGGCGCCGCGCAGCGCGCGTTCAGAGCCCTCGTCCTTCGCGCCCAGCACGCGCCACCAGGAATCGAACAGCCGAAGTTCGCCCGACTGCTGGTTGTAGTCGTGGTTCCGATTGCCGACGATCTCGAACAGGTCAGCGAGCACGTTCGACTTGATGGTCGCCTTGGACTGCCCGGTGATGAGCCGCTGGCCCGCCACGTCGTACTTTGAGAGCAGCACGATCTTGACGATGCTCGCCCAGGTCTTCGAGCTGCGGACCGAGCCCTCGAGGATCGTGATGCGGCGGTCCTCGCGCGGGTGCCGGAAGGCGAAGCGGTGCGCTTTCTCTCCGAAGGGCAGGAGTTTACGCGGCCGGGTTGCTGGGCTTTGCAGGACCATTCTTCGCTAAATCGAGAACTTCGTTGAGCCGGTCGTCTCCAGAGTCGGGAAGAGGCTTGTCGCCATACCGTTTCGGAGCGAGCTTGGACAGGTACCACTTGCGGGCGTCCACCTGGAGCCGCGACCGCTCGATCATGTCGCTGGTTACTACCTTGTCCTCGACGAGCTTCTCTGCTTTCGCGCCATCGCACAACTCTGAACCGTCCGCGCTGTGCTCCCAGCGGCTGCGCCACCGCAATTCCTTGCTGCACGCCGAGCACTGTCGGCCGATCTGTTTCTGTTCGACCTTGACGCCCTTGCGGGATTTGTCCGCGATCTCAATGATTTCATCGGCCATGACGTCGAGGCCGCAATCACGGGAGCGTGCGTACTGCGCAGCGAATCCTGGGCCTGCATCGTCAACAACCCACAAGCGAACCGTGCTCTCGGCGATTTTGAGGCTCCGGCAGATTGAGCGAAGAGTCTTGCCGGCCGCGAGCCGGATGCAGATTTCGCGCCCGATTTTCTCCGAATACTTCCGTTGCCCGCCGCGTTTTGCCACATCACTCGCCGAACACTTCTTGACGAAAACGTTCTTTCCCGCTATGCTGGAGCGCGAAGCGCGGGGCAGGCGGTAGTACTACCAGAGAAGTTAGTCTTTTACTCCGGCTCCGTAGCATCGTTCGCCGCCGCTCCAACGGCCCTGTTGTCGCTTCGTGCGTCATTTCAACTTCGCCAGCAGAATCGGCGTCCCGATCGTCAACGCCAACAGGATCACCGCGATTGCTCCGGCCAGATAAGAGCGCCACAACTTCAGGCCTTGGATGTCCTCTTCGGCTCGCGTCATTCGACCTGGCTGGCCATTGCCGGTCAATTCCTCGACCTTTGTGGCGATCCTCACCAACAGATCGTGGTCTCCCATTCCGCTGAGTTCGAGCTTGCCCATCCGGTCCACTCCGTGTGTGATATCCTGCCCCCGGGAGCGGCCCGGTGTGGCAGCCCAACCTGCTACGCTGACCTGGCGCGCGCCAACGCGCCGGCCGCCCCTGCTCCTACCTCGAATACCGTTCGATCAACTGCTGAACCGTCAGCCCCATGAACTCTGCCAGCGACGCCAGCGAGTTCACGTCCAGGCGGCGGATCAGTGGGTTCTCGTTCGCGGCCGCCGAGACCGTCTCGTGCGCGCCTGCTCCCTCGGGGCGTGCCTCCGGGATCTTCGGCGCCCATTCCTCGCCGGAAAACATGCCGGCGAGGTCGGCACAGTGGCGAGCTCCGGACTGGTGGGCGTGGCTCATGACAGATCCGAAACAACGCGTCCGCTGATTTTCTTCGCGTGCAAGCTCCGCAGGTACGCTCGAAACTCCGCCCGCTTCTCGCCTTCAGGCAGGCAGGAGATTACGCTCGCGACGAAACATTCGTGGATGAACACGTTTGCGTTCACGCTTGCGGCGGTCAGTTTCCGCAGCGTCCAGTTCTGCTCCACGTTGTCGTCGGACTCGTGGTTGTGCGAATACCGCTGACCCACCAGTCCGTTCGGGAGCGGTTCGCGGCCCGGAACGCCGTTGTCTTCGGCTGCTTTCCGCTCAACGGTGAGTTGCACGGCTCGGATTCTCTTGCGCGTCCCCATCCCCGTCGCCTTGCGCTCACGGATGAGCCTGTGGGCTTCGTCAGAGCCGATCTCGTGAATAAACTCACCAAAGGCATCGAGTAGACGCACCTTGTCGGCCATTGGATAGAGGGGTATTGTCGAGGGGGCACCGGGTCGGCTACTGCCGCCGAGTGGCTGCGTCCCGGCCACGCTTGAACTGGATTCAGGATAATCGCATGCCGAAACATCTGTCAAGAGTGTTGTCTTATTGGTCACCAAAACATTCTCCGTCTGAAGTGTTTTCATCTCTCCCCCGCCGCCAACCGTTTCACGTCCACCGATGCCCGTTTGCGGCGGCGCATCCTGCGCTCGTTGCGCACCCTCTCGTGCTCTCTTAACCACTCCCCGCGGGCGCAATCGCACCGCTCCACGCCACGGCCATCGCGGGCTGGTACGAAACCGAATGCTCCGCGCTCGCAGCGATCGCAGCCGGGCGGTATCGGACCGTCTCCCGGATTCTCCGACTCCTGTAGCGCCCGCTCGACGGCTCCGATGCGCTCGTAGAGCTTCAAGGCTTTCATCGCCGTCCCGCCCGGCCCCAGTTGTAGTTCGAGTTCGGCCACGAGCGCGCCGGCTTCGCGCTTGGCTTCGTACACCAGATCACTCACCGTCGCCATCGAACATCCCTCCCTCTGGCGGCTCCGAATCTGCCGCTGCGTTCTCGAATTTTGTGTACTGCTTCAGAAACACCAAGTTGGTTCTCCCCGTCGGGCCGTTGCGCTGCTTCGCCAGGATCAGCTCGGCCATTCCGCGCAAGTCTTGACGCTCAGGTTTGTAGACTTCCTCGCGGAAAATGAAGGCCACGAGGTCTGCGTCTTGCTCTAAACTGCCGCTTTCACGCAGGTCGCTCAGCTGCGGGCGCCGCTCTCCACCCGTGCGCTGTTCCAGTGCCCGACTCAACTGCGAGAGCGCCAGGAATGGCACTCCGAAATCCTTGGCCATGATCTTCAGCCCGCGCGAAAGCGCGCTCACTTCCTGTGTGCGGTTCTCTTTGCCGCGCACGCCCATGAGTTGCAGATAGTCCACGATCACGAGCGCCAATCCGTACTTCGCCTTGAGCTTCCGCAGTTTGTTCCGAATGGCCATCAAGTCAGGGCTACTGGCGTCATCGATAAACAGCGGCGATGAGGCGATCTGCCCGGCGGCCGTCAGCATTCGCGTTTTGTCGGTTCGGGGCAGTCTGCCGGCGCGGAAATGTTGCGAGTCCACCCGCGCGGCCGCGCAGCATATGCGCGTGAATAGATCCTCCTTCGACATCTCGAGCGAGAACACCGCGACCGTACCGCCGCGGCTCGACACGTGGTGGGCGATATTGCAGGCGAGCGCCGTCTTTCCCATCGCGGGGCGCGCGGCTAGGATGATGAGTTCGCCGGGATGCAATCCTCCGGTCATCTCGTCGAACTTCAGGAACCCCGTCTGAAGCCCCGGAGCGCGCTTGCTCGGGTCAAGGAACGTGTTGATTCCGCCGTCGAATACCGAGAGCACCTCGGAGAGCGTCTGCATTCCTACGCGCTCGTCCGGGCCGGCGTCCATCGTGAGCAGCCGCTCGGAGGCGTCGGCCAGAATGTCGCGCACGTCGCCGTCCGCGTCCATGCATCGGTTGATTGTGGCGTGTGAGGCGTGGATGATCTGGCGCAGACGCGACTTATCGCGGACGATTCGGACGTAGCCGTCGATGTTCGAGGTGCGCGGCAGGCCGTCGTCGAGCGAGGCGAGATAACTCAACCCGTCCACCGACTCAAGTTGCCCGTGATCTTTCAGCGCGTTCGCCACTGTAACCCGGTCGATCCGCTCGCCGGACTCGTACAGTTCGACCATGCGGCGCCAGATCAGACGGTGCTTGTGAAGTGCGAAATCGGCGTCGCACAGCATCGCGGCCACGCCTGGGTAGAGATGGTCGTCGATCAGTATCGATCCGAGCACGAAGCGCTCAGCGTCGATGTTGACCGGCAGGCCGCGTTCGGTGATGGGTTCGGTGGTCGTCATGCGTGATAGTTCGGCTTCCACTCAGGGAGGTCGCCTGGGTCGCGGACTGGTTCGGGCTTTTTGGTCAACCCAAGTTCGTACAGGGTGATTGCAGCCTGGAGCCATTTGCCGGAGCCAAGCATGTACGTCGTATCGCCCTTCATCTCGTGTTCCAGGCGGTCCATGACAAACTTCAGGACTCCCTCGTTGGTCACCTTCTCGGCCCAGACTTTATTGGCGGTCGCGACCTGGTACTCGCTTTTCGGGTGAAGCCGCATGAACTCCACAAACTTCTCCCGCTGCCACTGGGCCATCTTCCGTTTGTTCTTGCGCGGTCGCTTCGGCTTCCCGGTTGGAGGTTCCTGAAGAGAAAAATCTCCGTCCCCCTTCAGGGGGACTATAGGGGGTGTATCAGAAGTACAAGAGGGAATAGAGGGAAATACCCGGTCGGTTCCGGAAATTACACGGCTCGTTCCGGAAAAGTCACGGCAGGCTTTAGAATCAGAAAGATCGAAAGGAATTGGGGGGATGCAACTTTCTGGTTCCTTCGGGTGAGGGTGCTGGTGGATGTGCCACTTCGCGATCTGTATGTATGAATTTTCGTTCAGAATATAGCGGTAGATGAAGTCCCGTTTATCGAGTTCTTCGAGCATCACATCGACGTTCAGGTCCGGATCGTAAGGGAAGAGTTCCGCATGAATTCGCTTGGGACGATCCTCCAGACGTCCGGAACGATCAGCGATTACCCAGAGGCCGGCGAACAACAGCCGGTTCGCAAACGGAAGCTCGCAGAGCTGCTCGTTTTTGAAGAATCCAGGCCTGAGATCACGGGTTCGCGCCATACAAGGGCTCCTCCTCGTAGTCGTCGTAATCGGGTTCCACTTCCTCTTCCGGGTCATCCGGCTGCGCGTCGGATAGCGCCTCGTCAACCGCCAACTGTTCCATCCAGTCGTCGAAGGCAACCTCATGCGCCGCTTCAAGAGCGCGCAATGTGCGCTGCTGCTGCCCTGACAGGGTCGGAATTGGCCGCCTGATGCGTACCGCACCTTTGCCGAGGTTGCACGCTTGGCAAGCCGTGAGAAGGTTCCCTGGACTGTCGTCACCGCCCCGGGAGCGCGGAAGTACGTGATCGACGTGCAGCCTTACGTGCGGTGCCTGCGCTCCGCAATACTGGCAGGTGTAGTTGTCGCGCTCGAGAATTCGGATTCGCAGACGTGGGCTCACTTGTTATCCCTCCAAGATTTCCTCCTGACCAACATCCGCACCTTGTTACGCCTCCGCCATGCCTTCGTGTGCCTGTACGCCACCTTGGGATTAGCCCTCTGTCAGCGCTTCCGAGAGGCGGCGCGGTGGATGATGCGGCATTGTTGGCACAGGCGCCGGCCTGGCTCATCGCACAGTTCTCCGCAGGCGCAGCGGGGCAAGTCGATCACCCGGTCCAACTCCGCGAACCTGTCATCGCGCCATTCGGTCATCACTTAGCGACCTCCATTTCAAGTGGCACACGAGGTTCTAAACCATAACATTCTGAAAATGTTCTAGATGAAGGTAAAAAACCCCAAACCCAAATCATGCGGCCAGCACCTCCGCGCAAAGCGCCGCGGCCAGTTCCGTCGGGACGCTGTTGCCGATCTGCTTCACGATCTGCTCGCGGTTCCCGGAGAACCTGTAATCCGCGGGGAAGGTGTGCGCCGCCGCCAGCTCGCGCCAATGCAGCATCCGGAAGTGGATATCGAGCGCATAGCCGTCACAGGTCACGAGCCCGAAGCGGTCGCGTGTGGTGATCGAGCCGAGAGGCTCCGAAGCCGGCCGCGCGTCGGCCGTTCCGTTGTACTGGACGACCAGCGGCTCAACGAGGCCCCACGCATCGACAGTGGTGATCGTAGGCATGGGGCGGTCCATGTCGTACGTGCGGCTGTCCCGGATTCCGTGATGTACGGGAAGAACGAACGTCCGCGGACGCCCGTGCTCCATGCTCATCACGAACGGCTGCACGAGCGCGTGATGCGCACCCTTTGTGGTCACAGTGGAAAGCGGATCATCGATCGATCGTGCGTCCTTGCCGGAGCGAAGCTCGGCAATGAACGGCTGCACGAGGCCGTAATCCGCGCTCGTTGCCGTGATCGTGTTCATGGGGTGGTCGACTGGGATCGGGCAATCTTTGCGCCGATTCATCGGCAGCACAAAAGGCTCGCAAAGCCCGATATGTTGGCCGCCCGCGGTCAGGGTCGGGAGCGGCTCATTCACAGATCGCGCGTCCGCATGGCGCCGCAGCACCACCAGGAATGGTTCGGCATACTTCCCTCCGAACTTGCGCAGGCCCGCCGCGATACGCTCGATTGTCGCGGGCGCCAACGGCTTCTTTCTCGAGAAGATCGACTGTGAAGGAATCGACCAGTCGATGATTTCCCGGGCCGGACGCCACGGCTGCCGCGCGCCAAACATCTCGGCCTGTTCCGGTGTCCGCGTGTGGCTCGCCTCTGGCCAAGCGGCCTTCCGTCGGCCGCGGCGCGCGATGATAAACAGCCGCTCGCGCGTCGTCGCGTCGCCGTAGTCCGCGGCGCACAGCACCCGCCAATCTACGTGGTAGCCGAGCGATCGCAGCGCTCCGACGAACGCTTGGAACGTCTGGCCGCGGCCGCGCTTCATCGGGCGTCCGTCCGCCCCCAGTGGACCCCAGGAGGTGAACTCCTGGACGTTCTCGATGAGCGCGTTCTCGACGTATAGTTCCTGGAGCCACTTCAGGACGAGCCACGCCGAGGCGCGCGACTGGTCGGAACACGGCTTTCCGCCGCGAGCCAGGCTGTGGTGTGTGCACTCGGGCGAGGCTACGAGCAGGTTCAGCCGTCCGCTCGGGACTGCCTTCGCCGGGTCGATGTTGTCGAGCGCCGCGCACAGGTGGTTCGCCCACGGGTGGTTCGCCGCGTGCGTCTCGACTGCGATGTCCCAGTGGTTCACCGCGATCAGAGACGGCTGCACTCCGATCCGCTCACATGCGCGCACTAAACCGGTTGAGGTGCCGCCGGCGCCACAGAATAAGTCTGCTGCTGAGATAGTCTTCACGATTGTCCTTTTCTCCGCGTCTTCCGCTTCTTCTCGTTTTCACGCCACTTCGCCCGCTGCGCTGCCTTGCACTCCTGCGATCTGCATCCCGGAGCGCCTCCAGGGAAACGGAGGGTGGTCCGGAACTCCTGTTTGCAGTAGGGGCAGGTGTATGTCTTGGGCGCGGCCACGCAAACGCTATCTACTGGTGGGCGGTAATTCATGCTGATGCTGCCTCCGTGTCGGAAATGATGCGGGCACGGTCGGGGTGGGTCATACTCCACACACCCCCTCGCACACACCAGCGAAGCTCATGCTTAGTTGAAGATCCCGCGCCCTCGGACTGGTGAACCTTGGTGGTGCGCGGAACCCGGCGGCCTGGAGCCAACCCCAGCACCTCGCGCCGGATGGTGCGCTGGATTACCTCGGTCTTGTACTCCTTCGAGCACTGGCGCCGCGTTCTACCCACGTCGCCCCCCCCGTTGGCCGTCGTGAAGGCCGGGATTGCAGCGAACCGCTGGCCCGTGGTGTTCCTGCCGTGGGTCAGGTCATCGCCCAGCTTGCCGCACGTCCGCACAAGTATTTCCGGACCCTTGAGCGACTTCAGCCACTCCAGGTGCTCGTAAACCGCACCTGGCTCCTCTTGGGTGTCCGCGAAGATGGCGCAGTCCAGCTTCACCGGGAGTTCGCCACGCATGAACATCAGGTACAGGGTCGTGGACTGGACGCCTGCGCCAAGGTTCAGAATGTGGTATTCAGTCATCTCGCTTCCTCGACCTCCGCCAATATCTGCCGCGCCTCGGCATCCGTAAGCCAGCGCTCCGGCACGCATCCGCGCGGACAGCGCATTCCTTCAACCGTGCCGTACAGCCGGCAGATAGCCGGGCGCTGTTCGTACTTCGTGCAGCAGCCGTCAACCGGACTCACGTAGGGGCAGTCGCCTGTGCTGCTCGCCACGATGGGCGGCTGGCTTGTGCTCAGGCGCTTTCCGGTCAGGCGCCCGTACTCCACGCGGCTCATCGCGATCGGTCCGCAGCAATCGTGGCAGCCCGGCTTGCAAGGCGACACACGCGGGATGCGGGCGTAGATCTCAGCCAAGGACTTCCTGTTTTCCTCCCTCATTTGTGGTCGGGAAATCGGAAGTTGGGTCAAGACATCCTCCTCTCACCCTTGGCCGGCTCAACCGTGATCTGGCAACCCGGCTTCTGCTGCTCATCGGCGTAATACTTCATCCCGATCTGAGCCACGATCTGTGAATCATCGAGCCATGCGATAGCCTTCAGCGCATCCTCGGTGCTCCGGATGAGCTTCGTCACATCGGGCTTGCACGCCGGGAAGCGCGGCGCCGCCGGCCGCACCGTGCCTTTGCTGTTCAGATGACCCTTTGGCCGCGGCATGTAGAACGTGAACGTCACGAGCAGGGGCCCGGAGAACGGCGCCGCGATTGTAAAAGTCGCCTCGTGCGCGACCGACGCGCGCCAGTCTTTCGAATGCTTGTTGTCTTCAGTGAGCACGACGCGCTTGATTTTCTGAATGTAGAATCCACGCTTGCTCCCGCCCGGCCGCGGTAAGCCTGGAACGAAGAAGGAAACGCGCTGCGGTGCTGGTTGTGGTTGTGGGTTTGTCATCGGGGCATGCTCCTTTCCGGCTGCCTAAACATCGCGAACTGGGATTCGGTGATTCGGATGCGGGTCATTAGCGGGTGGCCTCCATCTGTCGGCGCACCGCGTCCGTGATCTCATCCGGAACGCGCCAAAACCCGAGGGCCCCGCGGCATCGAATGGGTGCCTCAAGCAGATGCGCGTCAGCGTGCAGCCACCCGTGCGGGCCAAAGAAGAACGGCGACGGGTGCTCGGTCACGTCCTCAACGAAACGCAGAGTGCCGATGATGAAACCGTAAGCGAGATCGTTGGGCGATGGCAGTACGACACTCGGGCAGGATTCCTGGATCAACCAGTGCGCCGACTCGTACTCCTTCCGGTCAAACCGCGCGCTCGCGTGGATGGCGACCATCTTGCCGACGATCCAGCGGGGCAGTGGCCAGGAGCGGTTCTCGACATCCTTTCTGTGGAAGAGCAGCCACGCCCACGGCTGGAGAACCGAGAGGGCGTAGAGTTCACGCATGGGCAACCTCCATGCACTTCGGGCAAACGGCTTCGGCCCGCTCAACCTGCACTTGGTACTTCTTGTCCAGGTGAACCTTGCGCACGATGCAGCAATAAGTCAGGGCACCGCACTTTGCACAGGTGCGGCGAATGTCGGTGGATGGAGTCATGCGGGCCTCCGGGCCTGGACGATTTCGCGCCGCCGTGACGCGATAGCCTGATGGAACACCGCGCTGTTGTCTGCCTGGCCGAGATTCCAGCCAAACTTGAGCGCGGAGATATATTCGCTGTCGCGCAGTATGTCGATCTGGTCCCGGTACTCGGTCAGCTTTCGGTTCTCGGCTTCCAGCTCCGCCACGCGCGAGCGGAGACGGTCAAGTTCTGAATCGGCGTGTCGATAAACCTTGAATGCCCCAGGGGCATCCGAATCGCATGCGGCTATCTGTGTTCGTTCCGCGCTTCGTATGTAGCGGAGCCACGCCACATGCTCGCTGGTCGGTTGGTCGCCGGCCAATTTGGACTTCTCATCCTCGTGCGGGCTGCTACCGTCGGGCCGTGTGACGAACTCCAGCGCGATCTTGGCGATTCCGCCGTGCCCGTAGTCCGAGCCTATCGGCAGCGATTCCCACAGGATGCGCTTCATCGCGTAGAGTAGGTGCTCGATGTATTCCTCGGCCGTGGGCGCCGTGCACTCGACCGGGTTGCTGTTGCCGTCCCAGTGCCGCTTCGGATCGACCGACATGGGCATGCCGGCCGCGCAGTGCTGACAGCTTCGCCGGCGCCATTCGGGGTAGGCTGTTTCTTCTCTCACAAACCCTCCTCGCTTACATACCCGACGCTGACTTTCGCGCCGGCCGTCACCGGAATCCCGAGCCTGTGCAGGTACCGCGCGATCACGCTACGCCCGGCCCGTATCGCCGGCTCTGGCGCCTGCCGCAGTTTCCGCGCGCTCTCGCGCCGCATCTAGGACTCCATCCAGCCGCCGGCGGCCAGGAATGGCCGGAAGCGCTCATGCAGTTTGGCGATCTCAGGCAGAATGGCCGCGCCCCACCCGGGCCAGATGTCGAACCAGATGGTGTCGTAGCGCGCGCCGGACTCCGGCCGCCATTCGAAGGCGTCCGCGTGGATCACCTGAAGGTTCGAATGCCCCGCCACGCTCGGGCCAACCAGGTCGATCACGTCGCGGTACTTCTCGACCACGGTTATGCGCTCGACGCCCGGTTTTATGCACAGCGGGTGCAAAATCATGCCGAGACCGAGGCCTGCGATGAGCACGCGGCCGCGGGCGCGCTCGATCAACTCCGCGCAGCTTTCGCGCTCGAACCGCAGGTCCGACATCATCGCGATGCGCTCAGCACTTCAGCCATCCCGCGGCGCCCGGCCGGCAGGATGGTCTCCATTCGGGGAAACCCGAGGCCGGTCACGGGCGCACCTCGGGCATCTGCCGCACCCTCAAATCCGACGGAAGGCTTTCGAGCAGCGAGCCCTTGCGGTCCGTTGCCGGGAACATGGCGCCGCGCATCGGTCCCAGTTGGTCCACCGCCATTTCACCGAGCTGTTTCACCCAGCAGGCCACCTTCGCTGCGGCGCACTGCTGGACGATGGAGCGGATCCAGGCGACGTCACAGGGGCGGGCGTTCGGGCCAGATTCGCCGCCCACAATTACGAGGTCGATGCCGTCCAGGTGTTCCCCGAGGGTCGGCATCGGCCCCAGTAGCGGCTCGATGCTGAGTCCGTGCACAACGGCCGGGAACGCCTTGAGGAAGTCGGTCCGGAAGAGGAAATCTGAACTCTCAACGGTGGTCATCAGCCAGACGTTCGCGGGCGGGTTGTCCATCCACGTCGACGGCAGGAGCGGGCCGAAATTCTCTGGCCGCTTCGTAAGCATCAGCCAATCCAGCCAGGGCGTGCGCGGGATCAGCTCGTACAGGTCCTTGCGGATGCCGTCCAGGTAGGAGCCGGCTTCCATCACGTCGCACCACGAGCCGCAGAACACGCGCCGCCGTTCGCCGTCCTTCTCCGCTGCGGCGTTCCATTTGAGCGGTTGCCGCCAGTAGGCCTCAGAGGTCTGCTGGCGCGTGGAGTCCGGGCCCCAGAGATTGCGGCGGCCGTAACGCTTATTCTCGGCCTCGGCGTAACAGAACTTGCAGCCCGGGGAGATCTTCGAACAACCGATCCACGGCGAAAAGGTGTGGTTCGTCCAGGAAATCTTCGTCACTTCACCCACGGCTTGCCTCCTGCTTCCGCTCCCGAAAACGGATCGGGTAGAAGTCACACCGCTCGTCTGACGGGATGTGCCCGAACATCGCGCAGCACCGCGAGACATACACACAGTCGTTGCACTGCTTCCCGTCATGCAGGTTCATCGTGGCGAACGACGTACGCGCGCCGGGGCACTTGAGTTCCGCGCCATGGGCGGCCTTGGAGCGACCGCACTCACAGCAGCGGTCGCTCCGTAGATCTGGGGTGGTCCGTTCCATCGGTTTCCCCTCAGTTCACCGCCACCGGACCGCGCGGAGCTTTCGGCTTCGCCGGAGGCTTGCCACCGTTCTCGGCGATCTCGACTTGCCGCTTGCTGGCCAGCACCGCATGCTGTTCGGCCGCCTCGCCGCTCAGGATCGGCTCGCCGGTTTCCTCGTCCTTCAGGACGGGCTGGTCGTCTTTGGATTCCTCGCTCTCGAACGGCAGATCCTCCTGCTTCTCGTGCGCGATCTTGAGCACTCCGACTCCGCGACCGATCGCCTCCTTGTACGCTTCGATCAGCGCCATGGCACCCGGCTGGTTGCTGCGCACGATGAACCGCAGTTCAGTACGCGTGGTCTCGCCGTCGTCGTTCTTCACTCGGAAGACCTGGAAGTCGTTCACCTGGGAGCACGAGATTTGGAGTTCGTGTCTCTTCAGGTCCTTGCCGTTTGGCGTGAGGACCAGATGGGTTCCGTTAAGCTCTCCGCTCAGCTTGCCGGAGGTCAGCCCGTCCGGAAGATCGTCCCATCCCATGTGCTGGCGCACCGGGTCGCTGAAGTCGGCGGTGAAATGGATGCGGCGGAAGGCTCCGGCTTCCTCGTCGTCCTGAAGGACGGCGTGCCTCAAAAACGCGCCGCGGAAAAGAATAGATGGCATGGTTTCTCCTGTTCTGTCATTTGACGGGAGCCACCCTGCCGTGGTGAGATTTGCACGGTAGCTCCTTGCTGCTGCACCTCGGCTGCCGCACGGGCCTGGAAACTCACACGGCGGCCGGGGTGGATAAAGAAACGGTTGGGATCAGGCACCGGCCTGCTCCTGGGTAGCGATAGGAAGGGTGGATTCCGAAACCACGATCAGGAATTCCCGCACCTTTACTCTCCGTAGGGCTGACGTGAGCATGTAGACCTCGTTTTGCAGGTCGCTCTCACGCGGCGGCGCCTGGACTACCTTGGTGATGTGGGAACCGCGATCCCAGAGCAGTCCGTAATCGCTGCCCGCCACGTCCGCTTCCGTGAGGAGCCTCTCGGGGCAAAGGAAGTACCTCTGTCTGCCAACCCCGCCGCCGACGCGGCTAAACAGCTTCGTCTTGTTCGCGTGGAAGTCAGCGCGACTGACCTTGCGCTCCACGAGGATCGATCGGCCGCCATTCCAGCCGATAGCGTCGGGAGTCTCCCCGGCCACGCTGACCATTTCGGAGAGTACGACCCCGCAACGGCATGTGTTCGTCAGCCACTTAACGGCTCGCTTGCGGAGGTCTTCGTGGGTCGCCTCACGCATTAGCATCCTCCGCGGCGCCTGTCGCTCTACTCAGACCGCCTTGGGTTACGTGCCGATCCGCGGCGCCGTCGATCAGGCCCGCAGGCCACGGGATGTCTTCGGCTGGCCGGTCTTTGCAGATCCGTTCGGCCTCCTCCTTGGGAAGCTTCCAGGCTTCGTTGAGGTTACAGGTGTAGCCGTGGCCGCCTTCGCGCCACCAGATCAGGCAGTTGCCACAGTAGCCTTTGTTCTGGATGTAGTAGAGTTCTTCAGGCATCGGCCTGCTCCTTGGAAGATCGCAGCACTTCCGCCAGTGCCTTGACTTTTTGGTCCGGAGCGAGATGGATGAGATGCCTGTCGGTCCATATACTGTGGATGGTCAGGATGGCCCGGTACAGATCCCACTGCTCATCCGTCAGCCGCGCTTCGACGAGCCGCAGGCGGTCGAGGGTTAGTTCGCACGGTCTCCAATGCCCGTGAACCCCTACGGTCGAGTCCGCGTACCACCATCCGCCCGGCGTCGGCCTGCCCCACTCGATCTGCGACTGCCAACTGTACGGAGGGTGCTCCGGCCGCGGTTCCATGAACTGGCAGATGATCTCTTCGTCTCGCATCTCAGGCATTGGTGTCCTCCGTGGGATGGGCGTGCGTGGTGGCCGCGCTGCCTGGAGGAAGTTCAACCGTTTCTCGCCAGTCCGTACCGAAGTCTGCCGGTACGCAGTTTTTCGGCCACGGATAAAGCTCATACGCCAGGCGGTCCTTGAGGTACTCCAGGGCGTGAATCAGCGTGCAGGCGGCCCGGTTCTCTCCCTGTTCGAAAAGCACCTCGGCGCGATGCAGCAGTATGAACCTTGCGCGGAGGTCTGCTGCCCTCCAGATCAGGCTTCGACCTTCGGCGTCCAGGGCGGCAATATTGGTCACGCGCACCTCCCGGCCTGTACCTCCCAGCCGAAACACTCCCTGATGTCGCGCGTGACGTCCTCCGCCGTTTTCTCGGTAGGATTTGGCACATCGGACCACCACTTGAGGGTGATCCCATCCCCCTCTGGGAAGCATGACGCCCAATATCCGCGTGCCCTGAAGGCAGCCAATCGCTTCGATCCGCCCATTTGGGAATTGCCGGGATCAGCATCGTCGAAAGGTGCGCATGGGTGGGAAGCCGGGAACCTTCCGTTCCGCATCGCGAATCGGCTGACGGAATAGTAGCCGCTTCCGCGGTCGCGGTCCGCCCAGATGATGTTGGCGTGAGCCATATACTCGCCGTCGGAGTCTTTGGGTGGGTGGAAGTATTTGACCAGCATTACGCGCACCTCCCCACCATCACCGACAGATCGATGTACGGCCCGCCGCCCAGATGAAACGACCAGCACAGCCGGCCGTGCGGCTTGCGGAGAGGAAACACGTATGCGTCCAGGAAGGCGTGCCCGATGATCCGCTCAACCTCGGCGCGGATGGCCTCAGCCAACATCTGCGGCTCGGACACGTTCTCGACCCACGGCGCCGCGATCAGGTCGATGTCGCGCGCCAGGCTGCCGTGTGTGGCCAGGGCGTAACCGTGGCTGCGGGCGATGGCGCGGAGGGGGTCGATCAGGCGGGCGAAGTAGTAGTGGCAGCGGGCGGCGTCGGATGACAGGTCCACGATCTGGTAGCCGCAGCTTCCGAGCGTGCCTACGACGTCGAGGGGTTTAGGCATCGGGTGCCTCCACGAAGCCGACGCTCCCGCGTTCCCATGCCCGCCCACAGGCCATGCAAACGTTCACTCCTTCCTGGGGAAGAACATGCTTGTGCCGGCGGGCGTTGAAGCGGGGGCGGGCGTAGTCGCAGAGAGGATCGACCTCTTGCGCCACGGGCGCGCTACTGGTCAATTGCTTGTCAGAATCGTCAGAAAAGGCGGGCTCGGCAAGGGTTCTGGGTGGGCCAGGAGGCTCGGACTCCTCCTGTAAGTCGTTGGATTCTTTAGGAAGGGTGGTACGCCCGGGCCGATTCGAACGGCCGACCTCTTGCTCCGGAGGCAAGCGCTCTATCCAGCTGAGCTACGGGCGCACAACGAACTTAAACCATTCTAAAGCCTGCGGACGGGAAAGTCTATTTCGAAGTCTTCGAAGCCGGCTTGGCCTTCGTCTTGGACGGAGCCGCCTTGGCGCCGCCGGCCGGCTCGTTCAGCAGCGCTTCGATTTGCTTGCGCATGTTCTTCTCTTCGTCCTTGAAAAAATCGCTCTGGCCGGCGTACTGCGCCCGGATGATGCCTTTCCGGTCAATGAAGATCAACTGCGGCACGTACATCATCTCGACCACCGGGTGCTGGAGGTAGCTGATGACCTCTTCGCGGGTACCCACGCCAACCGGGAACTTGAGTCCGAGCTGGTTGACGTAATCCGGCACCAGCATTGTCGCCATGTCGTTGAACGCAATCCCGATGGGCTGAAAGCCGCGCGGCCCGTACTCCTCCCCCATCTTGTTCAGCAGCGCCGAGGCGTTCTGGCAATGCGGGCAGGTCGTCTGCAGGAATTCAACCGCAACCACTTTGCCGCGAAACTGGCTGAGCAGAAGCTGCGGTTTGTTTACCTGCCGGATAACGAGTTC
This sequence comes from Acidobacteriota bacterium, assembly GCA_023436715.1. Lineage (GTDB taxonomy): Bacteria > Acidobacteriota > Terriglobia > Bryobacterales > Bryobacteraceae > Fen-330. The sequence goes on along the minus strand of JAEZIJ010000204.1, from coordinate 15,159 downwards.
CGGAGCGGGGCGGGGGACCTCGGCGGCAAAAAGCGCCGGAAAACTCAGTCCGATTCCCACTGCAAGGGCGAAGAGACGACGGGTCAAGCTCCCTTTCCTCCTTGAATTTTCAGTGTATCGCTTTCACCGCGGTCTGTGCGCGCACCGGCGCGGTCATGCCTTCGAGACTCGAAACTCGATTCCCATCGAGCGTCACGAGGAAGTACCCGTCATCGCCACGACCGGCAATCGCGTCCACGGATTCGCTCTCGACCGCGAACGTCTTCCACTTGCCCTTCAATACTTTCCTGTAGAGATCGAAGAAGTTGCGGGCGGAAGCTTCATCGGCCCACTCGGAAGCGTATACGAGCGCCATCCGCCCGTCCTGCTTGTTCTCGAGCAGCCGGTAATACCCGCCTCTCCAGGCCGGCGACAGCTCGGCGGACTCCTTCTGGCCTGCGTACTGCTTCAGCAGAATGGCATGGTCGAGTTCGCCGAGATCGCCATCCGTAAACGTCCGCCACTGGCGCCCGTTCTCAACCTTGGGCAGCGGGGGACGGACGGGCTTGACGCCGGCGAAGTATTTTTCGGGATGCAGGATCTGCTGCGTACTGACCGGCGGGCGCCGGAATACTTCCGTAAACCCGGCCTTGTCCATCTTCTCGATGACGGCATGCTGGAACAGCAGCCCCTGGGCGTACGGAAACAGCAGCGTCTCGCGCAGGTACAGCGGCGCGCGGTCGAACACCGGATACTGGCCGCTCGAAACCTCGGTCGCGCTGCTCATCAGTTTCACGAGCACCGGCGAATCCTTGAGCGATTGCCCGGTCCGCTCGGTGAGATACTCCGACATCAGCCACGTGGCCTGGCCTTCCATGACAGCCAGGCGCGCAAACGAACTGTCGTCCTCCTTGGCTGCGCGGTCCACGTATTTATCCAGATGGAAGTGCTGGTCGGCGAGAGCGTGGGCCAGTTCATGAACGAGAGCGGAATGCTGCACGGCATCCGAAGAGGAATCGATCAGAAACAGCTTCTTCTTCCGGTAGTCGTAAAACGCGGCCGCCTGCTCGGAGAGCAGTTCGATCATGGTCTTCTTCAGATCGAAATCCGCGGGAACGAATCCGAACTTCTTGAGTACGAGTTCCTCGGCGCGGATCTCTTCCGGCTTCACCGCTTCTTTCACCCGTTCTTCGAGAAACTGCCTGACGCCGTCCTTATCGATGCGCGCGTACTCCACCTTCTTCAACTGGGCCAGACCGGTGATCTTGCTCAGTTCGGCCATGATCTCGTCGATTTCGGCGAATGGCGATTCCGCCCGCGCGCGATACCAGGCCGCCCCGATTGCGATGTAAATCGCGGCGATGAGTGCGACGATTCTTTTCATCGGCCTATTTCAACTCCGGCAGTTTACGTACGTTCAAGCGGAAAAGGGTCGCGGCGATGAGGCAGAGGACGCCCCCGCACATCACAGTTACCCGCGCTCCGTAGCGGCCCGCCAGTGCCCCCGCGGCGAGGCTGCCGAACGGCCCGATTCCCACCACGGTCATCGAGTATAGCGCCATGATACGGCCGCGATACTCATCCGGGATGAGTACCTGTATGAGCGTGTTTGCCGACGCGTTGTGCCGCATGACGCTGAAGCCGATCACCGGCATAATGGCCAGCGCAAGGTAGAACGAGGGAGAGCCCGCCAAGACGAGGTAGCTCGCGCCAAAAGTCATAGCGCCCAGGAAAACGACCTTGATCAGGCCCGACGTTCGCGCCCGGCGCGCCAGAACCAGCGTGCCGATCACCGCTCCGATCCCCATTGCGCCGCTCAGAAATCCGAGCCCCTGCGAGCCGCGATGAAAGATGCCGTCCGCAAAAAACGGCAGCAGAACAAGCGCGGGCATGCCCGAGATAGTCGCGGCCGCCACCATCATCAGCAGCGCGCGGATCATGGGCTGGCCGTATGCGTAGCGGAAACCGCCAACCAAATGCGTCCACGCCGATTCCCGCTTCTGTGGGACAAACTTTGGCAGCCGCATCGCGAGCAGGGAAGCGATCACCGCCAGGAAGCTGATCGCGTTCAAAAGGAAGCAGAGGCCCTCGCCGACCGCTGCAACGGCCAGGCCGGCTGCGGCCGGGCCCACAACGCGCGCGGCGTTAAAGATTGTGGAGTTCAGGGAGATGGCGCTAAGGAGGTCGTCCTTGCCGGTCATCTGGATCAGAAGCGACTGGCGTCCCGGCATGTCGAACGCATTGACGACGCCCAGCATGACCGCCAGCGCGAGGATATGCCACACTTGCACGGTTCCCGTGAGGGTCAGGATGGCCAGCAGAAGCGCCTGGATCATCGAAAACACTTGCGTCGCGATGACGATTCGATGCCGCGAGTGCCGGTCCGCCGCCAGTCCGCCGAGGGGGCCAAGGATAAAGACGGGAATCTGCGTGCAGAACCATGCGGTGCCCAGCAGCAATTCCGAATGCGTCAGGCGGTAGACCAGCCAACTTTGTGCCACCGTCTGCATGAACGTTCCCGTCAGCGAGATGGTTTGTCCGGCCACGAACAGCTTGAAGTTACGGTGGCGCAGCGCGCGAAAAACCTGGGACCAGCCGGGGCGATCGATTTCGGGTTCGGGTATTGATGGAAGGGCTTCGGGTTCCGCTGTCAGCTCCGAGGAAACCGCCGAGGCGCGCAGCGTGTCGCCGGGTTCGGGGAGGGACTTGCGAGAGTTCAATCTACAGGATAATGCACATGCGGTAAAATCGAGTAAAGCTATCGGCAAATTACGATTTGAAGGAGAATTCTTTGGCGGACGAAAAACTCTATACGGCCACTTATGTGGGCAGCGGCACTTTCATCATCAGCAAGCCGAAGCGGCGGCGCATGAAGCTGCGCCAGTCCCGCGTGAAAAGCCCGCAGCGGGGCGCCCGCAAGTAAAGCGAATCGGTCCGGCGTTATCGGTACTCCTATGAAGGGAATTGGGTAGGCCGTTAGGGTCTGCTGGCGGGAAAGAACTGAGAGGACCGGACCGATTCACGAACCCACCTTAATGCACGCAGCCCGGCTTGCCCCGGCATCCGGGCTCGAAGTGTATCAAATCGCAGAAGAAAAAAAGAAAGATTCGGCGTGATCCTGCCCGCAAGGTGGGGTCAGTCCTTCTGGGCTGCCGCCGGGCTTTGTCCGGCGCGCCCGGCTCAGAAAATAAAGCTGAGGCCGCCCCGGAGGCTGCGGGGCGTATGCATGAGGTATGAGGTGCGCACGCCGGCGTAGAGCGGCACGTACCCCTGCTCGAGTATGTTCCGAAGGTCGGCAGTCGCTTCGAGCCGTCCGGGGAGCCCGCCGAAATAGGGGAGAGGCTGATGCACTTGCACGTTCAGGCCAAGACCCGACTGTGCGATCGACTGGGTCAGGTACACATGCTGCGGCGTCAGAGAGGCCATGTCCGCCCACTGATAGCTCGTTGCGAACTGCGTGCCGGTGCGGGGGAGATGTCCGGATACCCGCATCGTCAGCGTATGGCGGCGCCTCTCGCGGATCGCTGCGCGCAACTCCTCGGGACTACCGGCTTCGAGTTCGCCGACCGGGGCCAACGCCCCGCCGCTGCCAAACGCAACCGAAGCGTCAATGTGCTCGGCAAGTCTCTGCGTCACGGACACCACATAGCCCAAACTGCGATAGTGACCGGCGTTGACGATCCAGCTTTCGGAGAATACATCCGGCAGAAGATCCGGCGAAGCCTGGAACCCGAGTGATCCGGTCGACATGACCGCGGCATTCGAGACCGATTCGCTGAACAGCGCGGCGCTGAACGTCAGAGACTCAAAACCGCGCCGGTAGCCGACTTCCCAACTCTGGTTGCGCTGAACCTGCACGCGACCGCCGCGGAGACTCACTCTCGGGAATGCCGCAAGGCCCGTGAGGTCCTGCTGAAGCTCCATCCGGCTACCAGGCTCCTGCGCGAGCAGATCCAGAGGCGGCGCCCCCGATGCGTAGCTGATCTGCAAGACCTCGCCGTCGCCACGATCATACGTCAGCCGCCCGTAAGGGCTCACGTAGTTCAAGCGGTCGAGGAAGGTCACCGAATCCCACGTGGCCCCGTATTCGAACCGGACATCGTCCGTAAGCCGCGTCTGGTCCGCCAGACTGGCCGACAACGTGCGCAGCACCGGAGCCGAATCCGACATGCCGCCGAGCACCGCAGTCCCCGCCCGCGCGGGCATGTACAACTGGCGCATGGTCACTTTCACTTCCGGAGCTTCGCCTCCGGCCAACTCCCGCCGGAAGCTGGTGCGAAAGGCGGCCGTGGGGAGCCCCGAGCCTGAAGAGTACCCGAAATTTCCGCTGAATCGAAGCTGGTTTTCGCCAAGGAAAGAAGTGGCCAGAGCGAAGGCGGTGCCGAGGTCTGGTTCATTGCTCAGTATCGAGCCCTGGTCCCCACCGGAGACCTTCACCATTCCCCTGGTTGAGGAGAACACGGATGTGGAAGCCCGGCGCGGCGCGTGAGGCGGACCGAGTTCCGGCAGAAGCCGCAGGACGGGCCGCGTGGAACTCGAACTTCTCAGCACCCACTTCCATTCATCGCTCATCAGCGACGTGTCACCCGGTGAAACAGCGACCAGTTGGATGGAACTGAACACGGTCGCCAGGTTGACGCTCAGCAGGCTCTGCATGCCCGGCTGCACCACGATGTTGCGCTTCAGGGCGGGCAGGTAGCTGGACAGGGATACCTGAATGGCATAGACTCCCGGCGCGAGGGCCGCAAATCCAAACAGGCCCTTCTCGGTTGTCAGGGAGCGTTGCAGAAGCTGGTCGAAGCGGTTGTAAAGAAATACCGTAGCCCCCATTTGGGGGATACCCGACGGGTTGCTCACCATCCCGGCTATGCTGCCAGATACCTTCGCCGGAGCGGCGGCACCGTTACACAGAGAAATCCCGTACAGTGTGCCAGCAAGCACGCCAACCGTCTTGATGGACATCCTGGCGCTCATGCGCAGAAGGGGGCCTAAGCCCGGAAAACTCCTGAACTCAGTTTACAGTAAAAGTGGTGGACGGCGTTAGTACCTGGTTCCTCAGCCGGTCCGTCACTTTCATCTTCAAAGTATACTGCCCCGGTTCGAGAGTTTTGAGGGGCAGCAGCTTCTCCACGGTTACCTGCTGGGCTGAAGCGCCGGGCAGGCCGGTTACGTCCTCGCTGAACTCCAAAACCTTCTGGTTGTTGCCGTTCCGGACGACCTCGTAATCGATCGTTCCGTTCGGTTTCTGCGTCTTCTCGTCCGGCTGGAAATTATAAAGCTGGACGTAGATGCCCATCTTCTCGTCCCGCCTGAACGCGTCGCTCACGCGCGGGCGGACTTTGGAATCGCCAATCACGAACTGGCCGGTGCCGATGTTGCGGGTAGGCACCTTCTCGATCAGGTCGGCCAGAATTACGCTGCTGGATGCCAGCTTTTCCTCTTCGAACCGCGGCACATGCAGCGCAGCCTCGTAGTTGTTCATCGTGCCGCCGACCACGTCTTTTACCACCACGTTCAACCTGTACGTGCCGGGAGCCAGGAACACCGAGTGGTTGTAGATGGAGGCGCGGCCCGTGGCCTGCTGCAGCATCTCAGTCGGGGTCTCGATCACCACCGGTTCTTCCCATACGTTCACGGGGCGCCGTGCCATGGAGGTGACTCGCGCGTACATATTCACCATGGCCTTGCTGACGCCTTCTTTATCCTGGAACTGGAGGTCCTTATTATCTAGTTGCACCGTTACGCTGGTGAGCACGGTGGACTCCGTCATCCGGATAAAATCCGTGCGCACCCTTACGGGCAGCAGGTTGTACGTGATCCGGGTGTTTACGACTGCCTCGAGGTCCTTGAACTTCACCGTCGGCGGTTTCTGGAGCTTGGCGTACTGTTCCAGTCGCTCGAACTGGTTCATGCGCGAGGAGGTTGCCATGTCGCCGATGCCCAGGCGCGTGCCGTCCGTGCGGTTGAATCGGTCGTTCTTGGACGTCAGCCCCATCTGCTCATACAGCGTGAGGCCGGCGTTGGGCACCATCATCAGGGCGTCTTTTTCGGACGGATCCATGGTCATGCGGTACTCGCCGGTCATCGTCGGGTCGACAAACTCGATGTTGACGTCGGTGCCGATGCCCTCAATCCAGCGATAGCGCCACTTCTCAAAGGGATAGGTCGAGGTCGTGCCGCCGCCCTCTTCCATCGGCCGTTCGTAGGTGCCGCCCGAGGGATGGGACTCGTTCTCGTCCGGCGGCCCGAAAGTTATGTAGATCCTGCCGCGGTCTGTCTTCCAGCCCGGGATGCCGGACGCATAGCGCTCGTTCGCGTACGCTATGCGGCGGTAATGCTCTTCACGGAACTCGTTTTCCAGAGAGTCCGGGGTGGGATCGCGCCGGAGCCAGAACTGCTCGATGAACTGCTCGCGCTCCTCGTCGGTGGAGAGGCGCTTGAACGCGGCGCGCTCCTCATCCGTGATGATGTAGCCCACGTCCTCGTCCAGCCACTTCTTGAACGGGCTCTCGAGTTCCTTCCTGAGCTTCTGCTCCCGTCTGCGGCGCTCCCTTTCGCTCATCGGCTTGGCGACGGTCTCGCGCTGCGCCTGGGCTACTTCCGATTTTTTCGTATCATTCTGCCCTGCAGCCTGCACACTTGGCACCGCGGCTGCCAGACCGAACGCCCACAGGCAGATACACAAGTTCTTCGCCTTCATACACCTCTCCGCTTTCGGGACACGGTAGTACCCCCTAATTCTAGTCTCACGGGTGGGGACCGTCAACCCAGTGTAGCCCGGCTCCCGAAACCCGAGGTGCTCTGGATGGTTTAACGGGGGCGGGAAGGGACCGGTTTCAGGTTTCACGTGAGACAGGCCTCCCGGCCTTTCTCAGCGGTGCCCGAGCTGAATCACTTACAATTTAGGTTTATTGTGTTACGAGGTGAACATGCCAAAACTGTCCATACGTGATCTGGATCTGCGCGGCAAGCGGATCTTCATGAGAGTCGATTTCAACGTTCCCCTCGCCCCGGGCGGGCAGGAGATCACCAGCGATAAGCGCATCCGCGCCTCGCTCCCCACCATCAAGTACGCGCTGGAGCAGGGTGCGAAACTCGTGCTGGCCAGTCATCTGGGCCGGCCCAAGGGCAAGCGGAATCCCGAGATGAGTCTGCGGCCCGTCGCAGCGCGCCTCCAGGAACTGCTCAAACAGCACGTCGCCATGGCTCCGGACTGCATCGGGCCGGAAGCGGATGAATTAAAGAAGAGCGACAACGCCGTCGTGCTGCTCGAGAATCTGCGCTTCCACGCCGAAGAGGAGAAGAACGATCCCGAGTTCGCCCGCCAGCTTTCGACCGGTTGCGACTATTACGTGAACGACGCATTCGGAACGGCGCACCGCGCGCACGCCTCCACCGTCGGCATCACGAAGTATCTGCCCAAGTCCGCCGCCGGCCTCCTCATGGAGAAGGAACTCGAGTACCTCGGCCGCGTGACGGAGAATCCGCCCCACCCGTGCGTCGGCATTCTCGGCGGGGCCAAGGTCTCCGACAAGATCGAGGTGATCGAGAACCTGCTGAAGTTCGTCGACCGGCTCCTGATCGGGGGCGCCATGGCGTACACGTTCATGCGGGCGCAAGGCAAGCCGACGGGCAAGTCTCTGGTTGAGGAGGACAAGATCGATCTGGCGAAGGATCTTCTCTCGAAGACCTCGAAGCTTACGCTGCCGGTGGATCACGTGGTCGCGGCCGAGATCAAGGAAGGCGCGTACTACGACGTTGTGGAGACGATTCCGGACGGCATGATCGGCGTGGACATCGGTCCGAAAACCATCGCCTTGTACGCGGAGGCGCTCTCGACCGCGAAGAGCGTGATCTGGAACGGGCCGATGGGTGTCTTCGAGAAGCCTCCGTTCGACAACGGCACGGTGGCCGTCGCGAAAGCGGTGGCGGCCTCGGGCGCGCTCTCGGTCGTGGGCGGCGGCGATTCGGAGAAGGCCGTGAAGGCCGCCGGCGTGGCCGAAAAGATTTCCCATATCTCGACCGGCGGCGGAGCTTCGCTCGAATACCTCTCCGGCATCGAACTGCCCGGAGTGGCAGCGCTCACCGGCAAATAGGTAGATTGTTGCATGCCGGCGGCCCGGCCGGGAACGAACGGGCCGCCGGAACATGCCCGCCCGTTTTGTGGTACATTCCTTCGATGAAACCGATTGCACTCTGGACTGCTACCGCCCTCTTCTGCGCTTGCGCTTCCGGCCAGGTGTTCACCTTCTCCAAAGACCAGATGGTGAAGTACACGGCCAAGAATCCATTTGATAGATTCGACGACGGGCGGCCCAAGGTGCCCGATTCGCTCCTTGAAAAGGTAAAGGGGCTGTCGGCCGAGGAGGTCTGGGCGGTTCTGCCCGGCAAGGGATTCCGCATGCAGTACGAGGACGGCTTCCAGCTTCTGCATCCCGGCAAGAAACTGGTCGGCCGTGCCGTGACCGCGCAGTTCATGCCGGCACGCCCCGACGTCTCGGAAGTGGTGGACGCAGAGGCGAAGGCGCGTGGGACGGCAGGGCGCTCGCCGCACCAGCGGGTCATCGACACTCTGCAGCCGGGAGACGTGCTGGTGCTCGACGTGTTCGGGAGCATGGCGGCCGGCGGGATCATCGGCGACAACCTCGCGTTCTACATCTACACCGCGACCAAGACCGGCGGCTTTGTGATCGATGGCGCCATTCGCGATCTCGAAGGCATCTCGCCGCTCGATATGGCGGGCTATTTCCGCGGCGCGCATCCGAATGCCATCCGCGACGTGATGCTTACGGCCTACAACACCCCCGTGCGCATCGGCAAGGCTACGGTGATGCCGGGCGATGTCGTGTTCGGGGACAGAGAAGGCGTCTATTTCATCCCGCCACAATTCGTGGAGGAGGTTGTAAAGCGCGCCCAAGAGACCCAGATCCACGACGAGTGGACCAAGATGAAGCTCGGGACCGGGAAGTACAAATCCAGCGAAATCTACAGCAGTCCGACGGACCCGGAACTTAAGAAGGAATACCAGGAATACCTGAAGAAGCGCCTCGGCCAACAGTAGCGGGCGTCTTCGCTGACCCGTATCAGTCGCGTCGTGTATCAGGGCACGGCTTCAGGCGTGCCGGCCGCTGACCCAGGGACGAGGCTGCGCTTACCCGGTTCGCTTACTTTCAAGCCTCGGGCAGCCTGAGCCAATCCGGGGGAGAGATTTTCGAGAGAGGGCATGACAAGGCCCGGGCTTTAGCCCCCGATCTGCGGCATGCCCAGGGGCTAAAGCCCGGTGATGGTGGCCCTCTACGGCACGACTGAAGTCGTGCCCTGATACACCCCTTACGGCAGCGTTTCCATCGCTTCAGCGATCTCGGCGCCGGGGTGTTCGAAAGCGCCCAAGAGAGAGCGCCTTCTACGGCAGGACTAAAGCCGTGCCCTGATACGCACCTTACGGCAGCGTTTCCATTGCTTCAGCGATCTCGGTGCCGGGGTGCTCGAAATCCTGGAGACGCCCGGAACGGTACGCGTCGTAGGAAGCCAGATCGAAGTGGCCGTGTCCGCTGAGGCAGAACAGGATCGTTCGCGGCCGGTCCTCCTCGCGGGCCGCGATGGCCTCATCGAAGGCGCCACGAATTGCGTGCGCGGATTCCGGAGCGGGCAGAATCCCTTCGGTCTGCGCGAAGGTGACGGCGGCCTCGAACACCGGAAGCTGCGTGTAGGCGCGCGCCTCCATGACGCCGTTCTTGACCAGGTTGCTGACCAGCGGCGAGCCGCCGTGGTACCGCAGCCCACCGGCATGGATGCCGGGCGGCATGAAATCGTGGCCGAGCGTGTACATCTTGAGCAGCGGGGTGAGCTTCGCGATATCGCCGAAATCGTAGGCGTATCTCCCGCGCGTGAGACTCGGGCAGGCAGAGGGCTCGGCCGCCACAAGCTGCACCGGCGATCCGTTCAGCCTGTCCGGCACGTACGGCAGCGCGAGGCCAGCGAAGTTGCTGCCTCCGCCGAAGCAGCCTATGACGACATCGGGCGCGTCGCCTGCCATCGCCATCTGCTGTTTCGCTTCCTGGCCGATGACGGTCTGATGCAGCATCACGTGGTTCAGCACGCTGCCGAGCGCGTAGTTGGTGTCGCTGTGCGTGGCGGCATCTTCCACCGCTTCGCTGATCGCGATGCCGAGACTGCCGGGCGAATCCGGATGCGCCGCCAGCACCGCCTTGCCCGCCTCGGTGTGCTTGCTGGGGCTTGCGAAGACTTCGGCGCCCCAGGTATTCATCATCATGCGGCGGTACGGCTTCTGCTCGTAGCTCACCTTCACCATGTAGACGGTGCACTCGAGCCCGAACATGCGGCAGGCGAGGGCGAGCGCGCTGCCCCACTGTCCCGCGCCGGTTTCCGTCGAAAGGCGCTTGATGCCCGCCTGTTTGTTGTAGAATGCCTGTGCGATGGCCGTGTTCGGCTTGTGGCTGCCGGCGGGGCTGGTGCCTTCGTACTTGTAGTAGATGCGAGCCGGAGTATCGAGCGCTTTCTCGAGCCGCCGCGCGCGGTAGAGCGGGGTGGGACGCCAGAGCCTGTAGATATCGAGCACCTCTCCCGGGATGTCGATGGCGGGCAGGGGAGAGAACTCCTGCTCGATGAGCGCCATGGGGAAGATTGGCGTCAGCGCTTCCGGGCCGACGGGCTTGCGCGTCACCGGATCGAGAGGCGGGTCCAACGGCTCTTTGAGAAGCGGCAACACGTTCACCCAGGATGTGGGGATCTGGTCGTCATTTAGTAGATACTTTGTCTTTTCCGGCACGACAACTCCTTCAGGGGAAACCGACCATTTTAGGCGGTGCGAGCTTGGCGCCGCAACGTCACGCGGCCCTGACGCTTTTATTATCGGCATCCGTCGTCAGATGTGCCGGACGCCTGTCTTAGAGATATTTTGGGATGGAAACTGATGGAAACTGACTCTATGCTGGCTCATCATGAGCCGTCGCGGTGGCGGGCGGAACTATCGCCGGCGGTAAAGCGGCAGGCACGCAGGGCGCTCGGCCACCTCGCGATTCCGGCGCTGCTCCTTGTCACCTTAACGGGCTTCTACTGGAAAATCACGCTCACCAGGCAGTTCGATTGGGTCTGGGGCCCGGACCTCGCCGAACAGGTGCTGCCGTGGTTCGACGTGCAGGCGCGCGAGTGGCACGCGCACCGGTTCCCGCTGTGGGATCCGGCGATGTGGGCGGGCCAGCCGCTGGTGGGACAGGCTCAGCCGGGGGCGGTGTATCCGCTCAACTGGCTGCTGTTCCTGATGCCGCTCCACCGCGGCCACATCTCGATGGACGCGCTCGCATGGTATTTCGTCGTCATCCGCTTCATGGCCGCGCTGTTCTGCTATTGGCTGTGCCGCGATCTCGGGTGTTCGCGCGCGGCGTCGTTCATCGGCGGACTGGCGTTCGCGCTGTCCGGTATCCTCGGGACTACCGGGTGGCCGCAGATGGCCAACGGAATGGTTTGGATTCCGCTGGTATTCCTGTTTCTGCTACGCGCGGCGCGGGGAAGAAGCGTGCTCGCGAACGGGGCGCTTTCCGGGGCGTTCCTCGGCATTTCGTTCCTGTCTGGGCATCACCAGGCGCCCACATTCACGGCTGTGGCTTTTCTGGGCGTTTGGTTATACCTGATCTTCCGCCGCGGTCCGCGGCCGGATGTCCAGATGGTCCGTGCCGCGGCCTTGGCGCTCCTGTTCGTTGGATTGTGCGGCGCGATGCAGATCCTGCCGGCGATGGAGTACGGACGCCTGGCGAAGCGCTGGGCCGGGGCTTCCGATGCGCTCGCGTGGAATCAGCCGGTGCCCTACTACGTCCACGCACAGTACGATCTAAAGCCGTTCAGTTTGCTCGGGACCGTCTTTCCCGGCGTGAAGCGGCATTACGATCCCTATGTGGGTGTGGTGGCGCTTGCGCTGGCCATCCTGGGTATCGCGACGTTCTGGCGGGAGAGCCGGGCGCGCATCGTGGGCGCCGTCGGACTGGGGGCGATCGTATACGCGCTGGGGGCGAACAGCGTCTTTCACGGATTCCTGTATGCCGTGGTCCCTGGCCTGGAGAAGGCGCGTTCACCATCGGCCGCCGTCGTCCTGTTTGCGTTCGGAATCGCCGTGTTGGCGGCCTTCGGTTTCGACCGGCTGTCGTCGCCGGAGCCGTCGCCATGGCCGCGCCGGATCATGCTCGGTGCGTTGGGTTTCGGCGGAGTCACGATTGTCATTGTCCAGGCGGTGCTGTTCTCCCATGAGCTGAAGTTCCCCACCGACGACCGCGTGATCCTGACGGCGTTCATCGCGCTGGGGCTGGCCGCGCTTTTCTATTGCTGCCGCCGGCAGTCACTGAGCCGTGGTGCCGCGAACGCGCTGCTGGCGATGCTGCTATTGCTCGAGCTTGGCAATAACTCCGGGTATGACATCGTGCATCGCACCGACCAGGGGCGTGAGATGTGGCTCAACCATCTCAGGAGCAATGGGGATATTGCGGAGTTCCTGAAGCGGCAGCCGGGCCATCAGCGGATCGACGTGGCGGGTGATGCATTCGCCCAGAATTGGGGAGCGTGGAATGGCTTGGAGACGAGGATGGGCTGGCTGGCCAGTGTGACCCGAAACGTGCTGGAATCGGAGTTCTTCAGCGACCGCGGCCGAATGATCTACGGTGTAGCCTACACGATTGCCGCCGGTCCTCCGCCGCCCGATGCCGGCCGCGAAGTGTTCACGGGTGCGAGCGGAATGAAGGTATACCAGCGCGACGATGCATTTCCGCGCGCCTGGGCCGTGCATAACCTGGTGCGGGTGCCCAGCCAGGGCGCCGGGAACGTCATGATCGGGGAACGCCTGCACGAGTTCCGCAACATGGCGGTGATGGAGACGGCACCGCCAAAACTGGAGGCGTGCGAATCGGGCCATGTTCGGCTCATCGAGCACCTGCCCGCCCGTGTAGCCATCGAGGCCGAGATGAATTGCACGGGTATGGTGGTGCTTTCGGACACTTATTTCCCAGGGTGGCGGGCGCTGGTAGACGGCCAAAGCACACCCATTCACGAGGTGAACGGCGCGTTTCGCGGCGTCGTTGTACCGCGCGGAAAACACGTCATCACGATGCGGTACCGGCCCATGTCGCTGGCGCTGGGCGCCCTGCTGACGCTACTCGGAGTGGCCGGCGCGGTGGTGGCGGCGGTGCGGTCGCGGAAAGAAGAACCGCGGAAATTGAGTCACGCCGTCGCTAAATAGCGCTACCCAACTGTCTTGGAGATACGTGAAGTTGGATTGTGCAGAGACCTTATCTCATTCTGTTGCGGGCGCTGAGCAGGGAGCCGTTATTGCCGGTAAGACGGGAGGCGCGTGGCGTCTCGCGCTCCGCATTGCGTTTGGCGCCTTGATCCTCGCTTACGCGCTGAGGTTTACCTTACCCAGCCTTGAGGCCGGATTCAACGGCGACGACCCGATGAACATCCACTACTACTGGTGGAGGGGCGCTGGCCAGTTGCTGCGAAACCTGCCTCTGTTCTTCACGACCTACCAGCGCCCGATGGGCGGCGTGTACTTCAGTCTGTTGTATCACTTCTTCGGCCTGAATCCGCTGCCGTATCATGTCGTCCTCGTTTTCCTGCTCGTCCTGAACACGTTCCTGGCGTACCGCTTCGGGCGACTTATTTCCGGATCGGAACTGACCGGCGGGCTTACCGCCCTCGTGGTGGCGTACCACGCCCGCCTGGCGCCGCTCGTATATCTCCCTGCTTTCGTGTTCGACGTGCTCTGCTTCACGTTCTATTTCCTCGCGTTCACCTACTACCTTTCGCGCCGGAACGGCGGCGGACGACTTGCCTGGAAACAGACCGGCCTCTTTCTCGTGCTGTACATCTGCGCACTCGATTCCAAGGAGATGGCTGTCACATTGCCAGTCATGATCCTGATTTATGAGGCGATCTGGCATCCTCCCTCCGGCTTTTCCTTCAGGGCGGCGGCGCGCTGGCTGAGGACCGGCGCGTTGCCTGCCATGCTCGCCGGGGCGCTGACGGCGCTCTACATAGTCGGGAAGTTTTCCGGCTCGGACTCACTCGTCAAGGTGGAAGGCTACCGGCCGGTTCTATCCTGGAGCCGCTACTGGGAATCCACAACACGGTTTGTGAACACGATCCTCTACACGCCGAATGAGGACCTGTTCGGGGCCGTTGGTGTTGTGCTGCTTGCCGCGGTTCTCTTCCGCGCGGCGAGGGTCAGCGGGCAGAAGCACCTCTTGCTGATGTCGTTCTTCATCTGGATCGCGCCTCTGCCTGTCACGTTCCTCCCCGGGCGGGGCGGAGCAAATCTCTACATCCCGCTGGCCGGCTGGGCGGTGATTCTGGTCACGTTCTTTCTCTGCCTGTGCAGGGCGTTTGCCCGGTCGCGCATCGGCCTGGTTGCGCTGGTTCTGTTGGGGATGTGGTCCTGGTGGAGATGGACTGAGAGCCAGGACAGGGTTGCTTGGACCGGGATCAGGAAGGCGGACCAGCTCACCTGGTCCGTTATGCAGCAGGTGCGCACCATGATGCCGAAAGTGAAACCCGGCAGCAGGATTTATGTTGTCCGCGATCCGTTTGGCGACTGGGAAATGAAGTTCATCATCGATCTGGTGTATCGCGATCGCAGTATCGCCGTGTGGCTCGAAAACGAGGTTCCCCTGCCACGGGAAGAGGTCCGGAAGATGGATTACGTCCTCACGTTCGAGGGCGACAGGCTGGTGCGGCTGAAGGGACTGTGAGCGGCGCGGTATGCTCAGGAATTGGGAACTCGCACGACCAAAGAGCACGGCACCGGCCGGCTCGCATTCCTTGTCGCCGCCGGTATCCTGCTCAGCCGCGTTTTCGGGCTTGTGCGGCAGCGCGTTTTCGCGCACTACTTCGGGCAGGTCTCCGATGCCGCCGACGCGTTCTACGCCGCGTTCCGAATACCGAATTTTCTTCAGAACCTGTTCGGCGAGGGAGTGCTTTCGGCTTCGTTCATTCCCGTCTACGCGGGCCTCGTGGCGCGCGAGGACGATGAGGAATCCGGGCGCGTTGCGGGCGCGATAGCGTCCATCCTGGCGCTGGCGACGTCGGTGCTCGTGCTGCTCGGCGTGCTCGCGACGCCGTACCTGATCGACGCCATCGCGCCCGGCGTGACCCGGGCCCGGCGCGCACACACCCAAC